>JANXAH010000262.1 GCA_025062415.1 Anaerolineae bacterium
GGGCTTCAGGGTGGTCCACATCGCGTAGGGGAGATACCCCAGCAGGAAGTTGCCGACGAAGCCGAAGATGCTCCCCAGGCCGAAGGTCCCGCCGAAGATGTCGCCGATGAGGTTGCCGATGGCCGACCCCCAGGCCGCCGCCGGGCCGAAAAGCAGGCTGAAGACCATCGGGAAGATGTTGGCGACACGGACCTCGGTGATGCCGGGGATGAGGGGGATGGCGGTCTTGAAGGCGATGAGGGCCGCTGCGTAGATAGCCGCACACACGGCCACCAGAATAATCATCCGGGTGTTCTTCCACATCGTGATGACGGCTTTCATAGGGCTTCTCCTGTGATGAATGGGGATGACAATAAATAAAAATAAACGATGTAGAGGGATTCCACAGGCGGCCGATCTTCTCTCCCGATAGGCACCACCTCCCTTCTACGAAGCCTGGAGCGACGGGGGAAACAGCAGCCGTTACCCCCCATATATGCAAACACCGTATCGCTCCTGGGGTCACGGTGAGATTTTGAACCGCAGAGAGCGCAAAGGTGTTGCGATATATCGCTTTTATTCCACCCGCAGCAGGACTTTCAGCACTCCCGGCTGGGCCGCGCGGGCAAAGGCCTCCAGCCCCCGGCTCAGGGGATAGATCTCGCTGACAAGGGACTGGACGTCTACCAGACCCCGCTGGAGCAGGCGAAGCGCAGGCGGAAACGGCCCGCAGCGGGAACCGACCAGGGTGATTTCGTCCACCACCAGCCCGGTCAGGTCGGCCTCCACCCGGCCGTGATAGGTGCTCTTGAGGACCAGCGTCCCGCGGGGGCGCAGGATGCGCCGGGCAGCGGCGAACCCCTCCGGCCTGCCCGTGCACTCCACGACCACGTCCGCCGAAAGCCCCTCCGTTTCGGATTCCAGCATAGTCGGGATGCCCCGGCGGGCCAGAATCGCCAGTTTCTCCCGATGGTGCCCGACCACCAGCAGGTCGCAGCCCGTCAGCGCCAGGGCCTGGGCCACCAGCAGGCCCAGTTTGCCGTCCCCCAGGACGACGACCCGGTCGGTGGGACGAAGATGAACCCCCTCCAGAACTTCCAGTGCTGCCGCCAACGGTTCGGTAAAGACAGCGGCTTCGTCGGGAACCTCGTCGGGGACAACATGCAGGTTGCGGACGGGAAGGGTCAGGTATTCGGCGAAGGCGCCGTCCCTCCCCCAGATGCCCAGGGTTGTGCGGTTGGGACAGTGGGTGGGCCGTCCCGCCCGACAGGTGGGGCATTCCCCACAATAGGCATTGATTTCGCCGACCACCCGTCGCCCGGCAAGGGAACGGTCCTCCGCCTCCTCCACCACCCCCACAAACTCGTGCCCCAGCACGCCCCGGAACCCCATATAGCCCCGGACGATCTCCAGGTCGGTATTGCAGATTCCCGCCAGGCGGACGCGCACCAGTGCCTCCCCTACCGACGGGACGGGCCGGGGATAATCGCCCTGCAGAAGCAACCTCTCGCCGTCAAAGACCAGCGCCAGCATTGGCCGTCATCTCCTGCAATATGCCCAGCATTTCATCCCAGCGGATGTCCCGGTCATCTTTCTGAGCAACCCGTGCCTGAATCAACCGCTCCACCAGGCGAGGATATTCGGGCTGAAAAACGATGAAACCGTTGGAAAGCCGTCTTTGAAATCTTTCTGCCAGAAACAAACGGAGAGTATGCCGCGCCCGTGTTTCCGGGGTTTTTGCCCGGTCCACATTGAGTCGGATTTCTTCCGGTGGTGCAATGGTGTAGGGTACTTCCAGTATCCAGTGCGCATATTTTCGGCGTTGAGCAAATCGGCTGCTTCCACGGGCCTCCGGCCTGTAGGTCTCTTTCTTGACCTGTAGCGCTACGAGGACCGAACCGCAGTGCACCAGGCCGTCAACGCCTTTCATATCCAGTTCTGCGGATGCCTCAAACGGAAGCGTGCAATACGCCCGCCAAGAATAGCCAAAGTGAAACTGGGTCAGCACAGAGACCAGAGTCCGATATAGGCGGGCTTTAAACCCCAGGAAGACAAACTCGTGAGAGCATCCCCAAAAGTATCGCCGGATGAAATCGTCCAGTGGCTTCAAGTGCTCTTTCCACCAACTCTCAAAAAACTCCTCATAATTTGGAAATTGGATCGTCTCCTCCGCCCAGAAGGCTTTATATACAGCAGGCAAAGGATTCAGATCGGGGGGCAAATCCTGTTCTACAGTTTTTACTGGCATCAGTTCTTTCCGATACCGGTCCAAGGGGATGGACTCCAGGAATCGCTCAAAGGCTAATAGGGTTTGCTCCTCTTTCCTCAACGACATCCTCCCATAGACAAAGTTGACGAAGGCGCGGGAAAGCAGGCACGAACTCCGGCGGCAGGGGCACCCTGCGGAGTTGGGTCATCGTCAGATGAGGGGTCAAGTCCCGATAAAGAGTGCGGACATATTCCTGAACCGGCTTACTGTTCAGGTACTGAACCAGTCGGACCTCGTCCAGTCTTCCTGCTTTCGGAACCAGATGGAACTCCTCCCGCCAGGGGTAACATCGTTCGTCTCGCGCCGCTACGACCCGTGCTCCCTTCGTGTGCCCCACGACGATGTGCGGGAAGGCGTAGAAGAACCGGAGCGACGGCGCCTCCTCCTGCGGCATCCAGAGGCCAGAGTAGCACCGCTCATAGTCAATCCAGCCAGGTTTCAGGTTCCGCCCCGTAAGAACGGGCACCAGACCGGGCCGAGGTTCTCTGGATACAGAGGGGTGGCGACGGATTTCGGGGCTCCGGGCAGCAAAGTAAATCTCCACCATCTCCCCAAGGGGAACCCCCTGTCGCTCAAAGGCCAACACTTCGGGGGTCTCAAATCGGATGATCTCTCCCCGATACATCCCCTTTTGGACAATTGGACTCTGAACTTTAGAACCTGGACTCCACTCATATAGACTCAACCCCTGCTTCCCCCGCTCCAGGACCAACACGACTGCTACTACGTTGCGCTCCGCAAAGGGTCGGCCCATGTAGTAGACCTCCAGACGGCCCTCGCCAGCCAGGAATTGCCGAAGTCGGATAAAGTCATCCAGCACCATCCAAGTCGCTGGAACAACGAATACCAACTTGCCTTCCGGCTGGAGTAGATGGACGGCACGCTCAATGAACGCACCGTAGATGTTGTACTTTCCCCGCCACGTCTGGAAACGCCCCTTGTAGAGGTGCTTCCGTTCTTTCAGTACGTGGATGGGGTAATGAGAGGCATCACCGATAATGCCGTAGGGGGGATTCCCGATAATCAGGTCAAACCGGTGGGACGGCTCCCAGAGCAGGAAGTCCTCTTCCAGAATTGTGGCAAAGGGAACACGCCGCCGGGCCCGCTCCACTGCTGCCGGGTCTATATCCACCCCGACCAGTTCGTGGTGAGAACCGTACCGTTCCGCAAAAGCGGCCAGGAAGGGAGCGTCGCCGCAGGCGGGCTCCAGAACCCGTGCGTGAGAACAAAAGGGGGCTGCCAGAGAAATCATAAAAGCCACCAACTCTGGCGGCGTTATGACGGCTCCCAGCGCCCGTTCCCGCTCCGCATCCTTTATCTGCAGCCGCATCGGAAGAACTCCAATGCGTACAATGTGAACGATGTTCGTTGTGACCACTAAGGCCACCCCGGCGCCAATCTACCCTCTGCTGCCCTCCACCGCTTTCCGGGCCTGGTCCAGGGCCTGTCTCTCCTCGTCGGTAAGGGGATAGGGAGAGTTCCAGCCCGCAAGGGGTTTTCCGTAGAAGCGGGTCCCCTCCCGCAGGTAGAGGGCGGAAAGGACCACCCCGTTGCCCTCCCCATCCACCAGCGCCAGGGAGAAACTCTGGTCGCCGCCGACATCGGGCAGCGCGCGGAACCGCACCATCCCGACCCCCTGAACGGCATGCCCCAGAGCAACCTGGGCCTGCTGCGCCTGCCTTTCCAGTCTCTCCACCCGGTCCCGAACAGAACCGATCTGGGCCAGCAGCGTCCCCAGCCCGACCTGGGGCCCTGTCTCCTCTACGCTGGCCCCGGAGAGACGACGGTACCGCTCCTCCAGCCGCTTCATCCGGGTCTGCAGGTCCAGTTGCCAGACGATGTTCAGCAAAGATAGCAAGGTGACCGCAATGATCCAGATCAGTTGTGTGGTCTCCATATGGGCTCCTTGCGGTTCGTGGAGATTCCCCCTTCTCCAAAAAGGCCAAACTTCAATCAAGAACCTGCCCCTGGCCAACCTCCAGACGCAGGACGACCTTCCCGATCCCGATCAGGTCTCCCGCGCTCACCACCGTCGGGCGGTGGATGCGTTCACCGTTCAGCGTGGTGCCATTGGTGCTCCCCTGGTCCTCCAGCCACCAGTGTCCCTCCCTCCAGGAGAGAAGCGCGTGGTGAGATGAGGCAAAGGGATCCGGGAGAACAACTGTATTACCTGGGGAGCGTCCCAGAGAGGTCACTTCCTGCAAGGGAAAAACAGTCCCCACTTCCGGCCCCCGCTCCCCCGCCTCCACGACCACCAGCCGTCCCTCTGGACGGGGATAGACCTCCATCCGGCTCGTCCGGCGCAGGTCCCGCCAGAGAAAATACAGAACCGCGGCCAGGAACCCGTACAGGAGAAGGGCCAGCCCCAGCCGAAGAGCCGTCAACAGGATCTCATCCGGCCGCATTCGCCTCCTCTCCGCCGAAGGGGCGGGTGGAAACGGTCTCGCTCTCTGCTCCCTCCCCCGAAGAAGGAGCCTCCTCGCCGTAGACGGCCTCCAGTCCCGCAAAGGAGATCACATCTCCGGGCCGAAGGACACACTCCTGAACCGGGAAGCCGTTGACGGTCGTCCCGCCGGAACTGCCCAGATCGTAGAGGACGTACCGACCGAAGCGGCGGCGCAGTTGCGCATGATGCCGCGAAACGCGCGGGTCCTCCAGAATGATGTCGTTATCCAGCGCGCGCCCGATATGCAGGACCGCCCCTTGCAGAAGAACCTGCCGCTTCCCGCCGATAATCAGAAAGGCCGTCCTCTCCGGCTCTTCCTCGCCCGCTGCCCGTTCAGTAGCCAGAGAGTGGGTATCTTCTCCCTCTCCCAGGTCCCTCCAGGATGCGCGCGCCCGTACAGTATGGGGTGGCTGGTCGGAAGCGGGCTCCAAGGAAAGCGTCGGGGGTGCCGTCAGAGGAAGCCCGGCCTGGGCAACCAGACGCGTCAGGTACCGGGTCAATTCCTCCACCAGACCCGCCTGATCAGTCAGCGCAGCCAGGTCCGAGGGGTGCAGAAAAATCTGGTAGTGGGTCGGAGCGGGGAGAGGAGAAACTGCCTTTAACGAGGGCGGAGGATTCTCCAGAGCATCCTCAATCGCCCGTGCCAGATGGGCTGCCACCTCCAGAGGATGCAGACGGTCTGCAAAGAGACGGGCGAAGGTCCCTTCCACCAGTTGCTCCGCCACTCTCTCAAAGCGTGCCAGACGGTTCATTGGACCCACTGCCTCAGGGTTTCCCACCATTGCTTCCAGAACGGAACGGGGGTCGGCACGGGGGTTGGAGTCGGGGTTGGGGGCTCGCTTTGTGGGACTACCAGGCGCACTTCGCCGGGGAGCACCATCCCCCCATAGACACGCGCCCACTCCTCCAGGAATTCCGGAGAGGAGACGCGCTTCCACTTTTCTTGCAACTGGCGGTTCCTTTCCTGTTCGTAGCGAAGTTGGGCCTGCAGGTCGGCCTCCACCCGGTCCAGTTGATCCAGTCGGCGGACCTGCTGCCAGGTCCGGTATCCCAGGGACCCCACGATCAATAAGAGCAAGAGGATCGCACTCCCTGCGATCAGCCGAAACTTCAGTCCCCCCATTCAGTCCTCCATCCCCTCGTAGACCACCAACCCCAGACCGTCCGGCCCTACATGGGAAGCCAGAACGGGTCCGTAGACCAGGATAGGCACCGGAGCCAGAGACGGGAAGAGCCCGGAAAGCCGTTCTTGCAGGAGAACCGTCTCGTCGGTGGGGTAAGACATGGGCTGTAGGATGGCGATCTCCTCTACCTGAGGAAATTCCCCGATAAATTCCACCAGTTTGTCCAGCCCTTTCTCCCGATTCCGCACTTTCTCCGCAGGGATGATTTCCCCCTCTTCCATCATCAGAAGCGGCTTGATCCCCAACATTGTGCCCAAGATGGACTGGGAGGCACTGATCCGCCCGCTGCGCTCCAGGTAATCCAGGGTATCGGTGACCATCACAAAGTAAATACGGGAAATCATCCCCCGCAGATAGCGGAGAATCTGGGCCATAGAATAACCCGCCTGGGCCATCCGGGCTGCCTCCCGCACCAGGATGCCCAGCCCCAGGGACGTGGTCTGGGAGTCCAGAACGGTGATGTCGCAGCGGCCCAGGAAGGCCGTCGCAGCGAGCCGGGCGTTCTGGACAATCGGACTGAGTTTCCCTGAAGAGTGGATAGAAAGGATCGTATCTGTCGTGCGGACCAGACGGGCATAAACGCGCTGAAGGTCCTCCGCTGTAGGGCCGATAACCATCGGACGGACCCGTTCCTGCGCCATGCGGGCCAGCACCGCCTCGTTATGGGAGCCGTCCTTATCCTGATAGATCTCGTCGCCAACCTGAACTCGAAGCGGGACAACGGTGATGTCCAGCGTTCGGGCCCACCGGGGGTCCAGATAGGCGTCGCCATCCGTCACGATCCGCACCTGACCCACGCTCTGCCTCCTCACTCCGCGGAGATGATATAAAAGTAGTGAGGCTGCCCGCCGTAGATGACCTCAAAACTCTGGTCCGGGTATGCCTCCTGAAGAGAGGCGACCAGCGCCTCCGCCTCCTCCCGGCGGACCCCCGCGCCATAGTAAAAGGTGACGATTTCCCGATCGGCGACTTTCATTTTCTCCAAAAGGGCCCGGACGGTCTCCTCTACCGAATCCCCCGCCACCACCAACTGGTCGTCGCAGAGGCCAATGACCTGCCCCTGGCGGACCTGAAGCCCATTGAAGGTGACATCCCGTGTAGCGGTAGTGATCTCGCCGGTCCGAACATCCTGGGCCGCCCGGCTCATCTTCTCCACGTTTTCCTTCAGATCAGCCTGATAGTTGAAGGCCAGCAGCGCGGCGACCCCTTGAGGAATGGAGCGCGTCGGGATGACGACGACCTCTCTGCTGGCCAGTTCCTGGGCCTGCCGAGCCGCCAGGACGATGTTCCCGTTGTTGGGAAGGACGATGACCTTGGGCGCAGGAACGCTTTCCACAACCCGAAGGATCTCCTCGGTGCTGGGGTTCATGGTCTGTCCGCCGGGGATCACCGCCGCCGCGCCCAAACTCAGGAAGACCTTTTCCAGGCCCTCCCCGGAAGCCACCGCCACGACCGCGATATCCCCCGGCACTGCCATAGCAGGGACCCGGGACACAGGAGATGTCGCTGGAGCGGGGGCCTGGGACGCGGGCGCTTTCCCCTGGGCCCGGACAAACTCCTGGTATTGAGCCTGCATGTCCTCCACCACAACGTCCCGCAGCGATCCCAGTTTGACCGCATAACTCAGGGGGACACCGGGATCGTGGACATGGACGTGGACCTTGACGACGTTCTCGTCGCCGACGACAAGGGCCGAAGTGCCCATTGCGTCAATGTCCCGCCGGATGGCCGCCACATCCAGCCCGCGCCCTACAATCAGGAACTGCACATCGTAGCCATACTCCTCCTCTGGCAGGGCAGAGACCTCAAATGCAGGGGCGGCCGGGGCAGCAGTCGCTGCAACCGGTACAGCCTCCGGTGCGACCTCCCCTCGCAGGGCCCGCGTCATTCCCTCCAGGATGAAACAGAACCCCTGTCCACCAGCATCCACAACGCCCGCTTCCGCCAGGACCGGCAACAGGTCCGGGGTGCGGGCAAGGGCGTCCCAGGCCCGCCGGACGGTCCGCTCCATCACGACAGGCAAATCATCCCCCCGCGCGGCAGCCCGGCTGGCCTCTTCTGCCGCTTCTCGCGCCACGGTCAGGATGGTCCCCTCCACAGGCCGGATGACGCCTTTGTAGGCCGTACGGACGCCCTCCTCCAGCGCAGCGGCCCAATCCGTCGCGGTGAGGACCTCCCGGTTGTCCAAGTAGCGGGCCAGCCCCCGCCAGATCTGGGAGAGGATGACCCCAGAGTTGCCCCGAGCCCCCATCAGCGCACCGTGGGCCACTTTGTGGGCCACCTTGCCCACGTTGTTCTCCCGAAAGTCTGCCACTTCCTCCCAGGCAGACTGCATCGTGAGCACCATATTTGTACCCGTATCGCCATCGGGCACGGGGAAGACGTTCAGGGCGTTCACTTCCTCTTGATGCCCCCGCAGCCAGAGCAGTCCGGCGTAGACCATCTGCTTAAAGCGCTCTCCGTCTAACACCATCATCTTCGCCAAAGCCTCTCCTCAGTCAGTATCAGATACCCGAATTCCGGCGACGTGGACGTTCACCTCGGCCACCGGTATCCCCAGGGCCTTCTCCACGGTATATTTGACCACATTCATTGCGCTGCGAGCAACCGCCGCAATGCGGGTCCCGTACTCCACCACCACATAGAGGTCAATGATGATTTTTCCGTCCCGGACCTGCACAACGATTCCCCGACGGCTTCCTCCGGCCAGGGCATCCACAATCTCCGTTGGCAGGTCTTTGGGCACTGTCCCCACGATGCCATAGGACGAAATAACGGCTTCGTGGACCAGGCTGGCGATGGCCCTGGGGGAGACCTCTATCCGTCCCTTGGGTCGGACCTGCGCTTTCGTCATCCCTCTACTCCGCCAGACAGAGTTGAACCAGTTTCGGCAGCGTTTCCACTACGTCGGCATGGAAGACCGCCGCAGCGAAGGCGTCCGCGTAGGTGGGCTGGAGGTTAAAGATAAGCAGTTTCCCACCGCGGGCGTGGGTAATAGCGGGCAGTTTCGCTGCGGGCATGACCATCAGGGAAGACCCGACAACGAGCATCAGGTCGGCCCGACGGGCATGGTCCATCGCGGCGATGAAGACTTCTTCGGGCAATTGTTCGCCAAAGAGGATCGCATCGGGCTTCAACACGCCCCCACAGTAAGAACACCGGGGGACCTCACCGCGTTCCACAATTTCTTCCAGTCCATCGGTGGAGGTCCTGCGATAGCAATTCAGACAGGTCGCCGTGCGCAGGTGGCCGTGAAGTTCCAGAACAACGCGAGAGCCAGCACGCTGGTGAAGGCTGTCTATGTTCTGGGTGATGACGGCCCGCAGGAGACCGGCGGTCTCCAGTTGCGCCAGCGCGAAGTGGGCCGGATTCGGTTGCGCCTGCCGCAGGAGGGAAACCAACGGGCGAACCCACCGGTAAAAGCGGGCCGGGTTCTGGCGCAGGGCGTAGATGGAGGCAACCTCCATCGGATCATCCCTCTCCCAGAGCCCGATGCCTGGGGAGCGAAAGTCGGGAATCCCGGAGGGAGTGCTGATTCCAGCTCCTGTCAGCGCGACGGCGTGGCGCGCGGTCTTCAGGAGTTTTGCTGCATGGGCCAATTTTTCTTCCATACGGCCTCCAGGGAGAAGAAGGGCTTTGCGGCGGCGGCCTTTAGGGCCGCCGCCGCAAAACCCTCCCTTCAGAACAGACTCAATTGCCGCGAGGTTGGAAGCGGTTCGCCCCCCGCAACCCGGTGAGCCCACCGCAGGGGCTCCGGGATCCGGTAGGACGACGTGCAGGCCAGCACCAGTTCTATCGCCGTCTCCAGATCCGTCCGGTGGCCAATGGAGACGTAGACCGGCTGGGTGTGGCTCTGAGTGCGCAGGACGGCGCCAATCACCTCCGGGCCGTCCCAGAGGGGAACCCAGGAGCCCCGCTCCGGCGGCACTTCTTCGTGTTCCCCAAAGAGTCTGGACTTGGCACAGCCAATACTGGGCCAGTCCAGCAGGACACCTATGTGGCTGGCGAGCCCCATCCGCCGGGGATGAGCCATTCCCTGGGCATCAAACAGCAGAACGTCCGGTTGACCGATCAGCCGCTCCAGCGCTGCCAGAACGGCTGGCCCCTCCCGGAAGGCCAGAAGGCCGGGGATATACGGGAAAGAAACCGCCACTTCCGCCGTCGCGGCTTCCAGCGGAGTCAGGTCCGGGAAGGAGAGGAGCACCACCGCAGCGCGTGCGATGTCCCCCTGAAAACTGACGTCCACCCCTCCAACCACCCTGGGCGTCATGGTCAACGGTTCCACCCGGATCAAGGCCCGCAGCCGCTCCTGCAGGATTCGGGCCTCTTCCGGTGAAAGATCCCAGGCGTGAGTCCGCTGTGCGATCAGGGCCATCGTTCAAACAGCGACGAGATGCTCGGCCAGTTGACGAAACTGAGTCGCCACCAGGCTTTCGGGCTGCAACATCACCATCGGCATTCCCCGCTCCGCCGCCTGGAAAGCCAGTTCTGGAGCCGGAGGTATGACGCAGAGAATTTGCCTCTGGAGAAAGTTCTCCACCACTTCCTTCCCGGGCGTCGCGGAGGCCGGAATCCGGTTCACTATGACAATGCCCTGACGGTGCCTTCCAACCTCCAGGTTGTCCAGCATCGCCAGCAGCGCCTGGGTCATCAGGAGGCTGATCCGCTGGGGTTCGGTCACGATGAGAACATATCGCAGGCGCCGAAGCAGGATCCGGTTGGCCTCGCTCAACCCGGTCCCCATATCCACCAGAATGAAATCCATCGCCTCCTCCAGGGAGCGCATAATAGCTTCAACATGAGGAGGCAGGAGTGGGGGAGCTATTCCACATGGTTCGGGCAACCCGCCCAGCACAAGGAAACCGGATGCATGTCGGTCTGCATGAGCCAGAACGGCATCGGCCGTTAGGCCTGCCGGATCGCGCTCGGCGAGAATCCGCAAACCCTGTTGAGGGCGCAAACCCAACTGCAGGGCAAGGGTAGAGGAGCCAGTTCGGATATCCAGCAACACAACCCGCTTTCCAGCGGCTGGACCGCGCACCAGGGTGAAGGCCAGGTTGATAGCCAGTGTACTAACCCCCACGCCGCCCTTACACCCAAGAATCCCGATGCTCTTGCCCCGGGGTGCAACAACCGATGGCCCAAGGCGAGCAGCCCGGGCCAGCAACGCCTCTATGCGGGTGAGCAACTCTGCGGGATGGACGGGCTTCACCAAATATTCATCGGCGCCCGCCTCAAAGCCAGTCACTTTATCCGTGACCTGGCCGCGCGCAGTCAACATTACGATGGGCAGATGAGCCGTCCGAGGGTCGGCCCGCAGCCGCCGGGCCACTTCGTAACCATCTATCCCCGGCATCATCACATCCAGAAGCACCAGGTCAGGAGATTCGGTTACGGCCTTCTGGATCGCCTGGGGCCCATTCTGCGCCGCGAGAACCTGATACCCCCGGCTCTGGAGCATCAGCCCGATAAGTTTCAGGCTTTCCAGATCGTCCTCTACAACCAAGATTTTCGCGCCCATTTGGGATGTATGGTATCACAAAATCGGTAGATATGCAACTGGCGCTTTCCCCTGAGCATGCTACAATAGTGCCCGACGCAACAAGTATGCGAGACTTCCTGACACTTTCCCTTCAGGCCTACTGGTTTGCACCTCCCGTCGCCCTCTGGCGAGCGGTAGAACTACGCACCGCGGCCCAGGAGGAATATCCCCGGCCCCTGCTGGACCTGGGCTGTGGCGACGGCCTTATTGCGGGGCTCCTTTTTGGGCCTCAGGGCGTGGACGTCGGATTGGACCCATGGGCGGAACAGGTCCGGCGGGCTGCCCGGTCCGGCGTCTACCGCTGGGTTCAACGGGCCGACGGCGGCCGGATGCCCTACCGAGACGGAACGTTTGCCGGAGTTTTCAGCAACTCTGTGCTGGAACACATCCCCGATGTCGGGCCAGTTCTGGCCGAGGTGAAGCGTGTCCTGAAACCGGGCGGCCGTTTCTTCTTCACCGTCCCTTCCGATGCCTTCCGCCGGATGCTTTACTACTATCGTCAGCGGCTGGATGCCGGGGATGAGGCTGGCGCCCGCGCTTATGCGGACGAGGTGGACACTTGCCTGGCCCACTATCACTATCACACTCCGGAGGAATGGGCCGACCTGCTGGCCCGGGCCGGGCTGACGCTGGAAAGGGCTCGCTACTACATCCCCGAACCGGTGGAGCATCTCTGGGATCGGATGAACCACCGTTTCGGAGTTGGACGGAGGTCCCTCTGGGGGCTGCTGGTCTCTCCCCGCCTACGGCCTCTGGGCTACCAGCGGATCCTGGCCCGCTGGGTCATCTCGCATTTTTCCCGCGCCTGGCGCCCCTGGTACGAGATGGAGGTCCCGGAGGGCGGAAAGGGCGGTGGCCTGCTGGTTGTGGCCCGAAAGGAATGAGAGATAGGGACAAATGCGCGCAAGCGCCGAATCTGCCGTTGGGGCACCGATGAACGTTGTCTTTGCAGGCCCCTTCGGTCTTCGGCCGCGGGGGACAATGGCTGTGCGCGCGCTTCCGCTGGCCCGCGCCCTGGCCGCACGGGGTCACCGTGTGACCGTGCTCCTGCCGCCCTGGCAGAATCCCGAAGATGCAGGCCAGGTCTGGGAAGAGAACGGCGTCCGGGTGGAAAACATCCCCCTGCCCCCCCGTACGCCTCTCGTCTCTCATATCCTCCTTGCCGGACGCCTGGCTCGGCGTGCCCTGGCCCTCCGGCCCCACATCGTCCATTTCTTTAAACCGAAGGCCTACAGCGGCCTGGCCCACTGGCTGATGGCCCATCTCCGCTCCTTCAACCGCCCACGCTGGATTGTGGATACCGATGACTGGGAGGGCCCCGGCGGCTGGAACGACGTCCGGGATCCGCAGACGGGGAAGCCCATCTACTCTTCCGCCCAGCGGCATTTCTTCGCCTGGCAGGAGCGCTGGAGCCTCACTCATGCCGATGCCGTGACCGTCGCCAGCCGCACACTGGAGAGTCTGGTCTGGGCGATGGGCGTTCCCCCTGAACGGGTTTTCTACATCCCCAACGGCTTCAGCCAGGACTTCTCTCCCCCCCTCCGGCCCGCCGATACCCCGGTCATCCTGCTCTACACCCGTTTCTTTGAATTTCCGCCGGAGCGCGCCCTGAACATTCTGGGACAGGTTCGGGAACACTACCCGGATGCGTCTCTGCTCGTGGTGGGGAAGGGACTTTTCGGTGAGGAGGAACGGTTTCTCCAGGAAGCCCAGAGGAGGGGCCTGGCCAGCGCAGTGGAGTATGCCGGATGGGTGGATCCCCAACGACTGAGGGACGTCTTTGCGCGGGCCGCGCTGGCGATTTATCCTTTTGACGATACCCTCATTAACCGGACCAAGTGCCCCGTCAAACTGCTGGACCTGCTTGGAGCAGGGATACCGGTTATTGCGGAAGAGGTGGGGGAAATCCGGGAACTGATCCGCCATGGTGAGACGGGTTGGCTGGTCCCGCCGGGCGACGAAGAGGGTTTTGCCCGCGCTGTTATCACTCTGTTAGGAGATCCCGAACGGCGAGCCCGCCTGGGAGAGGCCGCGGCACAACGGGTGCGCCAGATTCGCTCCTGGGACCGCCTGGCGGAGATAGCGGAAGGGGCATATCTTCAGGTCCTCCGGGGCTTCCACGGTGCGGCGCCTGATTTGGCATTCCAGGCGAGCGAAGATGGGACGGGTGCTTTCAGAAGTGTCTGGCGCGTTTAGGGCATATCCGATTCTCCGCTGGATTCCCGCTCTTTTCTGGATGGGGCTGATCTTCTTCCTCTCCGCTCAGCCGGACCTTCCCCACGCGCCGCAGCCCTGGCTGGATATCGTCCTCAAGAAGACAGGGCATGCCGTGCTGTACGGGATACTGGCGCGACTATACCTTTGGGCCCTTGAAGGGCGGCCTCTTTCTCTTTCCCGGCCCCGTCTGCTTGCCCTTCTCCTCGTCCTCCTGTACGGTGCCAGCGACGAGGTCCATCAGGCCTTCGTCCCTGGTCGGACGCCCTCCCTCTGGGACGTGCTGATAGATGGGATTGGGGGAGGACTTGCGCTATTTGTCCGTGGCATTGAGAGTGGGAACAGCGGAGCCGATCGCGCGTTTGACGCGAGTACACGAACGTTAACCGAACGTTAACATCCCCTTATTTCGGGCTTAACGATAACCCTGTACATTATCCGGGCAAAACCAGACCAAACGAGGAGGAGGAACAAATGAGCCGCGTTCTGAAAGTCTCTGGGCTCCTGATCGTGCTGGCAGTGCTGATCGCCGCCTGCCAGCCCACCCCGACCGCCACCCCGACTCCCCAGGTCTTCGTGACCGTCGTGAAGGAGCAGGTGGTGGTAGAGGTCACCCCGACCCCCGGCCCGGTGGAGGGGACCATCTTGGTGGATGGCTCCAGCACCGTCGCTCCCATCACGATGGCTGTGGCTGAAGAGTTCCAGAAGCAGTATCCGGAAGTGCGGGTTCCCGTGGGCATCTCCGGGACCGGCGGCGGCTTCAAGAAGTTCTGCGCCGGGGAAACGGATATCCAGGACGCCTCCCGCCCGATCAAGAAGTCGGAGATAGAGGCCTGCGCCAAGAACAACATTGAGTACATTGAACTCCCTGTCGCCTTTGACGGCCTGGCCGTGATGGTCAACCCAGCCAACGACTTCGTCACCTGCCTGACGGTGGAGGAATTGAAGAAAATCTGGGAGCCAGAAGCTGAGGGCAAGATCACCAATTGGAGCCAGGTCCGGGCCGGATTCCCCGACCGTCCCCTGACCCTCTACGGGCCCGGTGTGGACTCCGGAACCTTTGACTACTTCACCGAGGCCATTGTGGGGAAGGCTAAGGCCAGCCGGGGCGACTTCCTGGCCAGCGAAGACGACAACGTCCTGGTCCAGGGGATCGCCGGAGACCCCAATGCGCTGGGCTATTTCGGTCTGGCCTACTATGAGGAGAACAAGGACAAACTCAAACTGGTAGCCATTGACGCTGGAGATGGCAAGTGTGTCCTGCCTTCGCCGGAGACCGTCGCCAACGGCACCTACAAGCCGCTCTCCCGCCCCCTCTTCATCTACGTCAACCGGGCCCGGGCCGACCAGAAGGACGAGATCAACCTCTTCGTGAAATACTATCTGGAGAACGCCAAGAAACTCGTCCCGGAAGTGGGCTACATCCCGCTGACCGACGAACTCTACTCTCTGGCCCTTCAGCGGTATGAGAAGCGCATCGTTGGGTCGGTCTTCAAGGGCGAGGCCCAGGTCGGGATGACCCTGGCCGACCTGCTGAAGGCGGAACAGTAACGCGGCGATAGAAGTTGCGGCGACGGTCGGCAAGGCCGCCGCAACGGTTTGGAGAAGAGAGGAGAAAGGGGTTTTGAGGCGGTGGCTTCGCCGCCCCTCAAAACCCCTCTTTTATCCCTTTCTGGAGCCCGCTCGTTTCAATAAGGCGGGAAAATTCGCCCCTTTATCCGGAAATCAAATTGCGCCTGGCATGTATCCCGCCAAAAAGGCCTCTTGCAGATGCTGCCGAACCGTGGTACACTTAATAAGGTTACTTTGCAGTTTTCCAGCGACCTGCGTCCAGCGTTCCTTTTGGCTAATTCGTGTGCAGCGAGACCTCTCACCCAGCCTAACCCTCCATAAGAGCAGTCCACTCCTTCAAGGGGCTAAAAATGGTGACGAGTTCCTACGAAAAACTCAGATATAGAACCCCATCGGCTCTCGCCAGCAGTACATCCCTGACCCGTCGCCGCAGGGCGGAGGAGCAGATAGTCAAGGCTGTCCTCTTCGTCTTCGCCCTGGTCTCCGTCCTGACCACCCTGGGCATCATCTTCGTCCTCTTTCAGGAAACTGCGCTCTTCTTCCGCCGGGTCTCCTTTGCCCAGTTCTTCCTGGATACCCGCTGGACCCCCCTGTTTGTCTCCAAACGGTTTGGCATCTGGCCTCTGGTCAATGGGACCGTTCTGGTAGCAGCAGGAGCGATGATCGTTGCTCTGCCACTGGGGTTGCTGGCCGCTATCTTTATGAGCGAAGTCGCCAGCGAACGAGTCCGCCGGGTCCTCAAGCCCTTCCTGGAAATTCTGGCGGGTATTCCCACCGTTGTTTATGGCTACTTTGCGCTGACCTTCATCACCCCCCTTCTGCGCTCCATCTTTCCGCAAACCCAGGTCTTCAACGCGGCCAGCGCGGCCATTGCAATGGGCTTTATGATTCTGCCCACCGTCGCCTCCCTTTCCGAGGACGCGCTTTATGCGGTGCCCCGGTCGCTGCGGGAGGCCGCCTATGCGCTGGGAGCCACCCGCTGGGAAGTCGCAACTCAGGTCGTCGTCCCGGCAGCCTTCTCGGGCATCGCCGCTGCTTTCATCCTGGCTGCCTCCCGGGCCATCGGGGAGACAATGATTGTCGCCATCGCTGCGGGGCAACAGCCCAAACTGACTCTCAACCCACTGGAATCCATAGAGACGATGACCGCCTACATCGTCCAGGTCAGTCTGGGAGATACCCCCCACGGCACGCTGGAGTATCAGACCATCTTCGCCGTTGGGATGATGCTCTTTCTGATGACCCTGGGGATGAACATCGCCAGTTACCTGCTCACCCGCCGCTTCCGGGAGGTATACGAATGACCAAAGGGATCCAGCAGACCACCAGTTCCGAGCGCCGGGCTCTGCCCGAACCTTTCATCTTTGAGCCCAACCTGGACCGACGTAAGGTTATTGCCCGGATCTGGGAGAGCGTGGCGCTCATAGCGATTCTCCTGGGCATCGGTATGCTCCTGACCCTGCTGGTACGGGTCTTTCTGGACGGCCTGCCCTACCTGCGCCCTCAACTTTTCACCGAATTCCCCTCCCGATTTCCGGACAAGGCTGGTCTGCGCTCGGCGCTCCAGGGCTCCATTTGGCTGATGGTGCTGACTGCGCTGATCTCCTTCCCGCTGGGCGTGGGAGCCGGGATTTATCTGGAGGAGTTCGCGCCCAAAAACGTGGTGACCCGGTTTATTGAGATTAATGTCGCCAACCTGGCGGGAGTGCCTTCCATTATCTATGGCCTGCTGGGGCTGGGGCTGTTTGTGCGCGGCCTGGGACTGGGCCGTAGCCTCATCGCCGGGGTCCTGACAATGACGCTGGTCATCCTGCCGGTCATCATCGTCTCCACCCGCGAGGCTCTGCGGGCGGTGCCTACGTCTATCCGGGAGGCCGCCCTGGCCCTGGGCGCCAGCCGCTGGGAGATGGTCCGCGACCACGTCCTGGTCTACAGCATGGGCGGGATTCTGACGGGAATGATCCTGGCCCTCTCCCGGGGCATCGGGGAAACCGCGCCCCTCATCACCATCGGTGCGCTCACCTACATCGCTTTTGACCTGCGTGGGCCGCTGGACATCTTTACGGTTCTGCCCATCCAGATTTTCAACTGGGTCTCCATGCCCCAGGAAGCCTTCCACCGGCTGGCCGCATCCGGCATCATCGTCCTATTAGCGGTCCTGCTCTCTATGAACGCGCTGGCCATCTGGTTGCGCAACCGGCTGCAGAAGCGCTGGTAGTGTTGCTGCTGTATCTTTAGTGTATCAACCCATCACGAAACACGGAGCGCGGAATACGGCCTATGGATCAGACTGCTCTGGAAATCCGTAATTTACGCGTCTACTACGGTGATTTCCTGGCCATCAAGGACGTGAACCTCTCCATCCCTAAAAACCAGATTACCGCCATCATCGGGCCATCGGGGGTGGGAAAGAGCACGCTCCTGCGGGCGCTGAACCGGATGAACGAACTGGTTCCCGGCTGCCGGACGGAGGGAGAAGTCATCTTTGACGGAGTGAACATCTACGACCCGCGGGTGGACCCCGTGGAAGTCCGGCGGCGCATCGGGATGGTCTTCCAGAAGCCCAACCCGTTCCCCAAGTCCATCTACGAAAACGTCGCCTGGGGGCTGCGGATCAACGGCTTCCGGGGGACCCGCGCCCAGATGGATGAGGCGGTGGAGCGAGCCCTGCGCGCCGCAGCACTTTGGGACGAGGTCAAAGACAAACTCCATCAGAGTGGCCTCTCCCTTTCCGGCGGGCAGCAGCAGCGGCTCTGCATCGCCCGCGTCGTGGCCCTTCAGCCGGAGGTCATCCTGCTGGACGAGCCGGCCTCAGCCCTGGACCCCATCGCCACCCTTAAAATTGAGGAATTGATGCGGGAATTGAAGCGAGACTACACCCTCGTTATCGTCACCCACAACATGCAGCAAGCGGCCCGCGTCTCCGACTACACGGCGATGATGATGCTCACGGGCGAGGAAGAGCGTTCGGGAACAGTCATTGAGTTCGGGCCGACTAAGACCATCTTCACCAACCCCCGGGATAAGCGTACCGAGGACTACGTGACCGGGCGGTTCGGATAACGGACGCCAAGGCACATCGTTAGCGAAAGAAAGCAAAAAAACAAACTTCTTTTTGGGCTGCGGGAATAGCCTCAGGCCCGTGGGAAGACGCTATGGGCAAAAAGGCCAAAGTTGGGGGAAGGAAGCCGAGGGAAAGGTGAGGAGTCCTCAGCACCCAGCAGCGGCTGACCGACGCCCGACGAATTTGGGATACCCCCGTTAGCCGACGTGAATCTTGACATTGACATTCAGGGACAACCGCAATGGCCCGGAAAATTTTAGATCAGCAACTGCAAGAAGTGAAAGAGAAATTACTGATTCTGGGGGCGATGGTGGAACAGGCCCTTCTGGAATCGGCCGAGTCCCTCCGGAAACGGGATATGAAAACCGCCCGGAGAGTGATTGCGACGGACCGAGAGGTCAACGACCGCCGCTTCGCCATAGAAGCCCTGACCATTGGCCTTATCGCCACGCAACAGCCGGTGGCGGGCGACTTGCGCCGCCTGGCCGCTATCTTGGAGATTGCGGGCGAGCTGGAGCGCATTGGCGATTATGCTAAGGGCATCGCTGTTATCAACCTCCGAATGGAGGATCGGCCTAATCCTCCGGTGCCGGGCGACTTGATCCCGATGGCCCAGAAGGCAGCGGATATGCTCCACCGGGCCCTTCTGGCCTTCGTCAACGAGGACGCGGAGGCCGCCCGCGCCATTCCCAGGGAGGACGATGAGGTGGATGCCCTGTACCTGCGCATCTACCGGGACCTGATGAATGTAGTTGTTTGTGACCCCTCGGCCGTGGAGCGGATCAACTGGCTTCTATGGGCAGCCCACAACCTGGAGCGGGCCGCCGACCGGGTCACCAACATCTGCGAGCGAACGATCTACGCAGTAACCGGAGAGATGGCGGAAATGGACGTTACCTGGGATGAACTGGAGGGTTGACAAAGAGGATAAATTGGGTATACTTGTGAAAGTAGTTGGGGAGTAGCCCCCCCTGCGCGCAGGTGGCGAACAGTCGTCAGGACGGAGCAACGCTCCCGGCTGTTCGCGAGCGACGTAAGTCGCCCCGGCGAGACCAACTCAAGGCGGCGCTTTGGGTTGGTCTCGTTTTTTGTAGCCACCTGTACGCTACGGGGCCAAGAAATTCTCCAAAAACCAGATACACAAAGGAGGACGCGGTTTATGAAGCCGGCTGTTCCCTGGCATACCCGCACGGTTGAAGACGTCCTTTCCGAACTACAAACCACACCCGACGGTTTAAGCAGCGCAGAGGCAGCGCGTCGGCTGACCCAGTACGGGCCGAATGAACTGCAGGAAGTTCGCCGCATCTCCCCGTGGTCCATCCTGCTGGCGCAGTTCAAAAACGTGCTCATCATCATCCTCCTCATCGCCGTGGCCCTCTCGGCCATCCTCGGCCACGCTGTGGAGGCCATCGCCATCACCGTCATCATTCTCTTCGCAGCGGGTCTGGGCTTCATCCAGGAGTACCGGGCCGAACGGGCCCTGGAGGCCCTTCGGGAGATGGCCGCCCCCACCGCTACGGTCCTCCGGGACGGCGACGATGTGGAGATCCCCGCACGGGAGTTGGTGCCGGGCGACGTGATCTTGCTGGAGGTCGGCGACCGGGTTCCGGCCGACGCCCGGCTGATTGAGGCCGTTAACCTCCAGGCGGAGGAATCGGCCCTCACCGGCGAGTCAGTCCCGGTGGAAAAACTTACCGCTCCCCTGCCGAAAGCCGACCTGCCCATCGGCGACCGCAGGAACATGGTGTACGCCGGGACAGTGGTCACCTACGGACGGGGCCGCGCGGTGGTCGTCGCCACCGGGATGCAGACGGAGTTTGGCAAAATCGCCCAGTTGCTCCAGACGGTGGAATCTGGCCGAACACCGCTCCAGGAGAACCTGGATAAAACCGGCCACGTCCTGGCCCGCGCCGCGTTGGTGGTCGTGGCCCTCATTGTCTCTCTGGGCCTGATAC
The DNA here is from genome assembly GCA_025062415.1 of Anaerolineae bacterium. GTDB lineage: Bacteria > Chloroflexota > Anaerolineae > B4-G1 > DUEL01 > SpSt-77. The sequence goes on from JANXAH010000262.1 coordinate 20,226, forward strand.
GCGGACAGCCGTTCTTGGATATGTTCATCTTCGGCATCGCCCTGGCCGTGGCGGTGGTTCCCGAGGCACTGCCCGCAGTGGTCACCATCTCCCTCGCCATCGGCGTTCAGCGGATGGTGAAACGCAACGCTCTGGTGCGCCGCCTGCCCGCCGTGGAGACCCTCGGCAGCGTCACAGTCATTTGCTCCGACAAGACCGGTACCCTGACCACCGGCGAAATGACCGCCCGCCGCCTCTACGTGGCTGGCCGGTTCCTGGACGTCTCCGGCGCAGGCTACGCGCCGCAGGGAACCTTCTCCGAGAATGGAAGGACGGTAGACCCCTCCGACCCGGACCTGCAGGCCCTTCTGCGCGCGGCGACGCTCGCCTCCGACGCCCGCCTGGCCCAGACCAACGGCCGCTGGCACATCAAAGGCGACCCGACAGAGGGCGCGCTGGTGGTGGCCGCTGCCAAGGCCGGCCTGCACAAACCCGACTTGGAGCAGATGTACCCGCGCATCGGCGAGATCCCCTTCACCTCCGAGACCAAGCGGATGACTACCCTGCACGAAACCTCCGAGGGCCCCGTGGCCTACTCCAAAGGCGCGCCGGAAGTCATCCTGGCCTCCTGCACTCATCAGTGGCTCAACGGAACGGTTGTTCCGCTGGATTCCGCCACCCGTGAGAAGATTCTGCAGATCGCCCAGGATATGGCCAACGAAGCGCTGCGAGTGCTGGCCGTGGCCTACAAGCCCAACACGCGCCTGGAGGACGCTGAACGGGAGATGATCTTCCTGGGCCTGGTCGGAATGCTGGACGCGCCCCGTCCGGAGGTCAAGGCCGCCATCCGGACCTGCGAGCAGGCCGGCATCAAGCCGGTGATGATCACTGGCGATCACCCCGTCACTGCCCTGGCCGTGGCCCGTGAACTGGGGATGTTAAAGACGGGGAAAGTGGTCACGGGTTCGGAACTGGAGGCGATGAGCGACGAGGAACTGGAGCGAGAGGTGGAAAACATAGAGGTCTACGCGCGCGTCTCCCCAGCCCACAAACTGCGCGTGGTCACCGCCCTCCAGAAGCGGGGCCACATTGTGGCGATGACCGGCGACGGCGTAAACGACGCTCCAGCCCTCAAGAAGGCCGACATCGGTGTCGCAATGGGCATCACCGGCACCGATGTGAGCAAAGAGGCCGCCGATATGACGCTCCTGGACGACAATTTCGCCTCCATCGTGGCGGCCGTGGAGGAGGGACGGACCATCTTCGGGAACATCAAGAAATACCTGATGTACCTCCTCTCCTCCAACGTTGGGGAAATTCTACTGATGGCCGGAGCCTCCTTGCTGGGCCTCCCACTGCCGTTGACCGCCGTCCAGATTCTCTATGTGAACCTGGCGACCGACGGTCTCCCGGCCCTGGCCCTTTCCGTGGACCCGCCGGACCCGGACCTGATGCGCCGCAAGCCGCGCAACCCCCGAACCAGCATCCTCAGCCGTCCGGTCGTTGCCCTGATGGCCACGGGCGGCATCTGGTCGGCCATCGTCAACCTGAGCCTCTTCACCTGGGCCATCAACTCCGGCCGAAGCGCGGCCGAGGCGATGACGATGACCTTCGTCTCCCTGGTGTTGATCCAGTTCTTCAAGGCCTACAACTTTCGCTCCGACTACCACTCCGTGTTCGTCCGCCCCTTCGCCAACAAATGGCTGAACCTGGCGATCCTGTGGGAACTGACGCTGCTGTGCGTGGTGGTCTACCTGCCCTTGCTTCACAAGCCCTTCGGTACCTACAGCCTGCCGTTGATAGACTGGGCCATCGTGCTGGGAGCAGCGTTCACCGTCCTGCCCGTACTGGAAATCGCCAAGTGG
>JANXAH010000076.1 GCA_025062415.1 Anaerolineae bacterium
CCTATCCACCCAGGTAGGCCTCCTTGACGCGGGGGTTGTCCATCAACTCCTGCGATGTCCCGGAGAGGACGATGGTCCCCGTCTCCAACACGTAGCCCCGGTGGGCCAGTTTCAGCGCCTGGCGGGCGTTCTGCTCCACCAGCAGGATCGTCGTCCCGGCAGCGTTGATCTCCCGCAGGACGTCAAAAATCTCCCGAACCAGCACGGGTGCCAGCCCCATAGAGGGCTCATCCAGCAACATCAATCGTCCGCCCCGCATCAGCGCTCGCGCTACTGCCAGCATCTGCTGTTCGCCACCGGAAAGCGTCCCCGCCAGCTGGTTCCGCCGTTCCTTCAAGCGGGGGAAGAGGGAGAAGACCCGCTCGTAGGCCTGCTCAATCTCCCGCTGGTCCTTCTTTCCCCACGTCGCCAGTTTCAGGTTCTCCTGTACCGTCAGGTTAGCGAAAATCCCCCGGCCCTCCGGCACGTGCGAAATCCCCATCGCGGTCACCTCGTGCGGCGGGATGTTCCGCAGGTCCACTCCCTCAAAAACGATGGTTCCCTGCTGGATCGGGACCAGACGGGAGATGGCCCGAAGGGTGGTAGACTTGCCCGCGCCGTTGGCGCCGATCAACGTGACGATTTCACCTCGCCGTACTTCAAAGGAAATCCCCTTCAGGGCGCGAATCACTCCGTAGGAAACGTGCAGGTCCTGCACGGAGAGCACCACATCGTCCGTCGTCATACGATCGCCTCCTCCCCCAGGTAGGCCTCAATCACGCGGGGGTTGTTCTGAACCTCTGTGGGTGTCCCCTCGGCAATGGTCTCCCCGAAGTCCATCACCTTGATACGCTCACAGATACCCATCACCACCCGCATCTGGTGTTCAATCAGAATGATGGTCAGGTTAAACTGGCGGCGAATCCACTGGATGAGGTCCATCAGTTCGGTAATCTCGCCAGGGTTCATCCCCGCTGCAGGCTCGTCCAGAAGCAAGAGACGGGGCTCCGTTGCCAGGGCACGGGCGATCTCCAGCCGTCGTTGCAGGCCATAGGGGAGGCTGGAGGCGACCCAGTTGGCCTGATCCGCCAGCCCCATCAGGTCCAGGAGTTCCATCGCCCGCTCCCGAATCTCCGCCTCCTCCCGCCGGTAACGGGGCAGCCGAAAGAGCGCGTCCATAACCCCGTAGGAGGTTTGGGCGAAATGGGCGATGCGAACGTTGTCCAGGACGCTCAGGTCCTTGAACAGACGGATGGTCTGGAACGTGCGGGCGATGCCCATCGCGATGATCTGGTCGGGCCGCTTGCCGACCAGGCTGTGCCCGTTGAAGAGGATTTCTCCCGCCGTGGGCCGGTAGACCCCGGTAATGAGGTTGAAGACTGTCGTCTTACCTGCGCCGTTGGGGCCGATAATGCCAACGAGTTCCCCAGGCTCCAGGTCCAGATTGAAGTTGTGGACGGCCCGCAGGCCGCCGAAGTAGTGGGTGAGTCCGCGAATCTGTAGAAGCGGCATCTTGCCCTCTCCCTCACTCTGAGGCTCCAGCGGGGACCGCTGCGGGTTCCCGTTTCTGACGGACCTGTTCCCGCAGGGCGTCTACAAAGGCTGGGCGTTCCTCCTTGGGGATCAGGAAGCCCCATTCTCGCAGCCCCATAATCCCACGGGGGCGGAAAATCATCAGCAGCACCAGCAGGAGGGGGCCGACAACCCACCGCCAGACCTGGAGCGGCCGCAGCAGTTCCATCAGGATAGTGTATATGGAAGCGCCCAGGATGGAGCCCCCCAGACTCCCGATGCCGCCGAGATACACCATGACCAGCACGTCCGTGGACTTGAGGATGGAAAAGGTGCGCGGGTCAATAAACTGGATGATGTGGGCAAAGAGCCCACCCGCAACTCCGGCGAAGAAGGAAGATATAACGAAGGCAACGATCTTCACCCGACGGGTATCCACGCTGACCAGAGAGGAAGCGATCTCATCCTCCCGGATAGAGAGGATTCCCCGGCCGAGATTGGAATAGATCAGGTTGCGCAGGAGGTAAATCGTCACCACGACCCAGACAAAGACCCAGGGGAGGTTGGTCAGTTTCTGCATCCCCATAAAGCCCCGTGGCCCGCCGACGACGTCCAGGTTTTCCAGAACGCTCTTGACAATCATATTCCAGGCCAGGGTGACAATGGCCAGGTAGTCGCCGCGGGTACGGAAAGAGGGAATGGCGACGACCAGCCCCGTCAGGCCAGCCGCCAGTCCACCGATTGTCAGCGCAAGGGGGAAAAGATAGGGGACGGCCTCCTTCAGCCCCATCCGGGGGAAAACCCAGACGGTCATAATGGAAGCCACATACGCTCCGACGGCCATAAACCCCGCGTGACCAACGGAGAATTCGCCCATATAGCCGTTGATCAGGTTCAGACTGGCCGCCAGGATAATGTTGATGCCCACGTAGATGAGCACCTGTTGCCAGTAGAGGTTGATGAGGGACGGCGCTGCCAGGCTCAAGAGGAAGCCCAGGAGCAATACTGCTGGCATCGTCCAGCGGCGGACCGAGGCGGGCAGTGCGTTGTACGCCTCCTGAATCGGCCGAACCGCAGCGACGTAGAGGGCACGGACGGGTCGCAGGGCATTGTCCACAACACTCCGGCGCTCTTTCATAACAGTCTCCTGATGCGGGAATTACACCTTCTGCGCTACCGGGCGGCCCAGAATGCCGTAGGGGCGGAAGATTAGCAGCATCAGCAGGATGGAGAAGGCGACGAAATCCCGATACGAGGAGGCGGGGAGGATAACCGGGGTGAAGATTTCCACAAAGCCCAGGATGTAGCCGCCCAGCATTGCCCCGCGGATGTTGCCGATCCCCCCAACGACGGCGGAGATGAAAGCCCACCAGCCAATCCGGATGCCCATATAGGGGTCAATGGTGTAGACCATCCCGTAGAGACAGCCGCCTACGGCGGCGATGGAGGCGCCGATGGCAAAAGTGATGGAGATGATGCGGTCCACGGGCACCCCCATCAGCGGGGCGGTGAACTTATCCCAGGAGACGGCTCGCATCGCCATCCCCACCATCGTCCGCCGGACAACGGTATCCAGCACGAGCATCACCAGGGCAGAGACGACAATGATGATCATCTGGATGTTGGAGAAGGCGACACCGCCCACGGTATACGTCTGTACGGTGAAGAACCTGGGCAGGAAGCGGGGGTCGGGCCCGATAGTTGCCAGGGTGAAGTTTTCCAGAAAGAGGCCAACTCCCAGGGCGGTGATGACGGCAGAGACGCGCGGCGCATAACGCAGGGGCTTATATGCAAAACGCTCAATGAGCACGGCCAGCAACGACGTGGCGAACATGGAGGCTATCAGGGTCAGCACGAAGAGGAGGAGCCCGGAGAGGCCGAGGAGATAACTGGCGAGGGCGGTGCCCACGAAGAAGGCCACATATGTGCTGACCATAAAGATGTCGCCGTGGGCGAAATTGATGAGCCGGATGATGCCGTAGACCATCGTATAGCCCAGGGCGATGAGGGCATATACGCTTCCGACTTGAAGCGCGTTGAGGACCTGCTGGATAAATCCCTGCATATTTCCTCCGTAGGGCAGGAGATGGTATTTGCGGCGGCGGCCGCAGGCCGCCGCCGCAAAAACGCCACGGAAGTTTGGCCTTTTTCAGGGAGGTGGCAAGAAAATATCCAAAAACCGCCTCCGGCAGCCACAAAAGAGCAAACAATCTTCTTTTTGGGCCGCGGAAATAGCCAGAGGCCTATGCAGAGACGCCGTGGGCTGAAAAGCCAAAATTGAGATCGGGGGAGGCCGGATAGACCCCGCACCCGGCCTCCCCATGGTTCAGGAAAGGTGTCCCCGCCTCTCCTTACGGTTGGGCCGTTGTATAGTAGACGAACTTCCCGCCCTTGATTTGCAGGACGACGGCGCTCTTCACGGGGTCGCCGGTGCCCTTGAACTGCATCACGCCGGTGACGCCTTCGTAGCGGGCAATGTTGTGCAGGGCCTGGTTGACGGCCTCCCGGTCAATCTTCCCGGCCGCCTGGATGGCCTGGAAGGCCAGGCCAAAGGCGTCGTAGGTGAGCGCCGCCACATCGTCGGGGATCTTGCCGTATTTGGCCTCGTAGGCCTTGATGAAGGCCTGGGCCTTCGGCGTGGCGATGTCTGGCGCGTAGTGGGTGGTGAAGAAGTAGCCCTCGCAGTCGGCGCCACAGAGGTCAATCAGTTCCACCGCGCCCCAGGAGTCGCTTCCGAAGATAACTCCCTTGAAGCCCAGTTTATGGGCCTGCTGGACCTGCAGCGGAACCTCGGTATAGTAGTTGGGCAGGAAGAGGGAGTCGGCACCGGCCTGGATAATCTTGGTCAACTGGGCGGAGAAGTCCTTGTCGCCGGTGGTGTAACTCTCAAAGGCCACTACCGGGACACCGCTTTCCTCCATTGTCTTCTTGAAGATTTCGGCGATACCTTTGTTGTACTCGGAATCTACCGCATAGAGGACAGCGGGTTTCTGCACTTTCAGTTCAGTGATAGCGAACTTGGCCGCGACGACGCCCTGAAAGTCGTCAATGAAGCAGGCCCGCATCACGTACTTCTTGGGCTGGCCTGTTGCGGCGTCAAGGGTGGTCTTGGGGTTAGTGGACCAGGGGGAAATCATGGGCATCTTATTGGCTTCGGCGACCTCTGCGGCGGGGATGGCGTTGCGACTGGCGTTGGGGCCGATCATCACGAGGACACCCGCGGCGTTCAGTTTCTGAGCGGCCGCAGCGGCGGATTCTTTCTTGTCCTCATTATCCTCAATGAGGAGTTCAATCTTGTACTTCCTCCCCCCGACTTCCAGGCCACCGGCGTTGTTGACCTCTTCCACCGCCAGTTCGGCCGCGTTCTTACAGGAAGCCCCCACCACGGGGATGCTGCCGGTCAACTCCACATTCAGGCCAATTTTGATGGTCTCCGGCCCCCGTGGGCGGCAGGCCGAAACGATCAGGCTCATCCCGACCAGCAGAGCGATCAATGGGAGAAGACGCTTCATGAGGACACCTCCTTTCGGTCAGATGGCGACGATTCTCTTCGCACGTGCGGCAAGCGGGGAACACGCTTTCCTGAAACCGGCAGGCAGGAATTTCAACAATTAAAGTTTACACCCGTCCGGCAGTTTTGTCAAGCATACCGGGTTTGACAAAAATTCCCTTCAAGGGTAAAATTGCCCCGTGCTTATGAGCGAACGTGTGCCTCGTCTCAATCGCGAGCGACTTTCAGTCCTGATTGCGCTCGCGCTGTTGACGAGCGTGCTCTTCCGATTTGTCCAGCTGCCCCAGATAACCCGCCAGTTTCGCATCCTGGGTTCTCCTTTGGAAGTGAACCTGACGGGTACCTGGCTGCTGGTCTTGCTGGTCGGCGGGTTGGCTGGGATGGGGGCCCGATACGTATTGACCGCCCATCCGGACTTCCCGGACCGATTAGCGCGCCCCCTCCACTTTTCCTGGCTCCTTCCGGCCCTGGTCGGAGGAATGGCGGCCTACCTGACAGAACTGGCCCAGACCAGTGTGGTGTGGGCGGTCAGCCTGGCCGGGACGATGACGCTGATTGGCCTCACTGTTGCAGCAGAGTTTGCCACCCTCTCTCCTGCGCACCCTGCTTATGCGAGGGCCCGTGTGACGCTCAACATCCTTGCCTACGCGCTGGCCTTTGTGTTTTTTCTTATTATTTACCACACCCGCGCCCGCAGCCTGGTTACCGCTACCAGCATTACGGTTGTTGCCTTTTTCATTGCGTTGGGCCTGTTCAGCGTAGCAGAGACGCGAGGTATGGAGGTCGTTTTATACGCAGCGATTACAGGCCTGATCGTTGGCGAAGCGACCTGGGCATTAAACTACTGGCGGCTGGATGATTGGACGGCCAGCCTGCTTCTTCTGCTGCTGTTTTACTTCTGTACGGGTATTGTCCAGCAGTACTTGCTGGAGCGCCTCAAGATAACGGTTCTCCTTGAATTTGGCTTCGTTACAGCACTGGTCCTGATTCTCCTGTTAACCTTTCGGCCATCCTGGTGAGTGGAATGGACGAGACGTTGAACCTGATCCGGGCAAAAATCCCCCCACGAATTGAGCGACTGGCGGACCTGGCCTATAACCTGTGGTGGTCCTGGCACCAGGACGCGCGCGACCTTTTTAAGATGTTTGATTATCCCCTCTGGCGGTCCACGGGCCACAATCCCGTGCGGATGCTGTTGGAGGTCTCCCCGGAGCGGATTCAGGAGGTGGCGAAGGATCCGCTGTTCCTGCGCCAGTACGACGCGGTCGTTCTGGCCTTTGACCGGGATATGAAGAACGGTCACCTCTGGGGACGCGACATCTGGGGAGAGGTGGGCAACCGCCCAATTATCTACCTTTCCGCAGAGTTCGGAGTCCATTTCTCCATCCCCATCTACTCTGGAGGCCTGGGCATTCTGGCAGGGGACCACGCTAAAGAGGCCAGCGACCTGGGGCTCCCTCTGGTTGGGGTGGGATTCCTCTACTCCCAGGGGTATTTTCACCAGCGAGTCCCCTCCCACGGGTGGCAGGAGGCCATCTATGAGCCGCTGCGGATTCAGGAGACGCCGCTGCTTCCGGTCCGGGATGCGGAAGGGCAACCGGTGCGGATTCAGGTCCGGCTGGCGGGCCGGACAGTCCACGTGGCCCTCTGGCACCTCCAGGTCGGCCGGAGCCGTATCTGCCTGATGGATACCAACCTGCCGGAGAACGAACCCTGGGACCGGATGCTCTCCTCCCGGCTCTACGGCGGCGATCGGGAAACCCGCATCAGCCAGGAGATCGTGCTGGGCATCGGCAGCGTCCGGGCCGTTCGCGCCCTGGGCCTGAACCCCGTGGTCTGGCATCTTAACGAGGGCCACTGCGCGTTCGCCGTCCTGGAGCGGATTCGGGAACTGGTTGCGCAGGGCTGGTCCTTTGATCAGGCTGCGGAGGCTGTTCGGGAAACGACGGTCTTCACTACCCACACTCCCGTCCCCGCTGGGCACGACGTATTCAGCCTCCAGATGGTGGAGAACTACTTCCGGGGTTACTGGGAGGAGTTGGGTCTGAGCCGGGAGGAGTTTCTGGACCTGGGTCGGATGAACGGGCTGAACGGTCCGGAGTACAATATGACGGCGCTGGCCCTGCGGTTTTCGGGCTACCGCAATGGTGTCAGCCGTCTGCACGGGGAGATCACCCGCCGGATGTGGCACGTTCTCTGGCCCGACCGATCCGTAGAGGAAGTCCCCGTTATCCACATCACTAACGGTGTCCATTTGCCCTCCTGGGTCCCTGGCCCCCTGAACCGTCTCTTCCGCAAGTACCTGGGTCACGACTGGTTGGAACGACACGATGACCCGAACCTCTGGGAGCGATTGGACGACATTCCGGACGAAGAACTCTGGGCCTTTCACGAGGACCAAAAGCGGAAGATGATGGCCTTTATCCGGGAGCGGGCCCGCCAGCGGCGCATCAGCGGCGAGATGGACCCCGACCAGGTGATTGTGGCGGGGGCTTTCCTGGACCCGGAGGCGCTGACGATTGGCTTCGCTCGCCGGTTCGCCACCTACAAGCGGGCTAACCTGCTTTTCCAGGACCCGGAGCGGCTGAAGCGCATCCTGCACAATCCGTACCGCCCCGTCCAGTTCATCTTTGCCGGGAAGGCCCATCCCGCCGACGACGCCGGAAAATACCTCCTGCAGCAGGTCTACACTTTCGCCAAAGACCCCGAGGTGGGCGGACGGATTGCATTTATTGAGGACTACGATATGCATGTGGCCCGCTACTTGGTCCAGGGGGTGGACGTCTGGTTGAATACGCCGCGGCGTCCGATGGAGGCCAGTGGAACCAGCGGGCAGAAGGCGGCGATGAACGGGGTGCCCAATTTGAGCGTGTTGGACGGTTGGTGGGATGAGGGATACAACGGCGTCAACGGCTGGGCCATCGCTCCGCTGGAGGACGCCGATCCGGCGACACAGGATGCCCACGATGCAGCGGAACTGTATCGCTTAATAGAAGAGGAAGTTGCGCCGCTGTTCTATCAGCGGGACCCGGATGGAATCCCACGCGGATGGGTGCGGGTGATGAGGGAGGCTATCCGCAGTGTGGCGCCCTATTTCTGCACCCGGCGGATGGTCAAGGAGTATACGCAACGCTGTTATCTTCCCGCCGCGCGCGCGGCACAAAAGTTGGGAATATAATAGATTTTAGATTTCCCTACGACGGTTTCTTCGCCGCGGGGAAAGTTATTCCGGGCGAACACGTGCCAGGCGCTTCCGCAAGCGCCTGGCACATTCTCTCCGGAGTGCATCTTCCGCTTTTAAATTTCGGGCATCCTTTTAACCCGGACATGGTGCGACTTCACAAATAATTCCGACAATCCGCCCTCGGGCGTAGAACGCCCCTGTCATCTCAAAAAGAAGATAAATTTTTGCGCCGCCAGGCTTATAAACACCAAAAAGAAAGGCCGTCGTAGAAGATTAGTCCTGGCAGGTGTTTTGCAATTTGTCTCGCACATGCTATAATTCAAGCGTTTTAAGCCACAACTCCACCCACTCACACAAGGAGGCCGCCCTTGCTGGAACAATTCACCTTCGTTGGTCTGCTCTTTCTTGTGGCCGTCCTCTTAGGCACATTGCCCCCCGCTCTGGCCTGGCTTCTCCGGCCCAAAAAGCCCCACCCTCGCAAAAGTGAACCCTATGAATGTGGTTTTTACCCCCACGGTGAGGCCTGGGTCCAGTACAAGGCCCAGTACTATATCTTCGCCCTGGCTTTCCTGGTCTTTGACGTAGAAGCCGTCTTCCTTTTCCCCTGGGCGCTCGTCTATAACTGGCTTCCGCTGTATGCCGTCATAGAGGGCGTCCTGTTCCTCCTGCTCCTGCTGGGAGCCCTGCTCTACGCGTGGAAGAAGGGCGCGCTGGAGTGGGCGTGATGGGATGGAGTAGGAGGCAAGGAGTGAAGTAAGGAGTAGGGAGTAAGGAGTAAGAAGTAAGGAGTAGGGAGTAAGAAGTAAGGAGTAGGGATATGGAGTGGCTCACTCGTCTGCTGGCTTTTCTCTCCAACGCCATCGTCAACATCGGGGCCTGGCTCCAGAGCGTGCTGATGGGATGGGGGCTGCCGGAGCCGGCGGCGCTCCTGGTCGTCCGGACCATCGGCGCGCTGGCCGTGGGCTTTTTCCCTCTGGTCGTCGTCATCTTCCTCATCTGGGCCTACCGGAAAATCGCCGCCCGCATCCAGGGGCGGCTGGGCCCCAATAGTTCCGGCACCTGGGCCGGCCCCTGGGGCATCTTCCAGACCTTCGCCGACGCCATCAAGATGCTCGTCAAGGAGGACATCCGCCCCCAGGGGATTGACCTGGTCCCCTACAACCTGGCCCCGGTGCTGGTGGTCTTCGCGTCGGTGATGCTCTGGGCAGTCATCCCCTTCGGCCCCGGCGGCTCCCTCATCGGCACGGACCTGAACATCGGCATCTTCTACATTCTGGCTTTCTCCTCGGCAGCGCTCTTCATTTTCCTGATGGCCGGGTGGTCGTCCAACAACAAGTACGCCACCGTCGGCGCGTTCCGCGCGGTGGCCCAACTGGTGGGCTACGAAATCCCCCAGTTGCTGGCCGTCCTGACAGTGGTCGCCGTCGCCGGGACGATGCAGATGCATGGTATCGTCGGCGCTCAGAATGTGATTTTCCTGGTCGCCATGCCGCTGACCGCCTTCATCTTCTACATGGCCAGCCTCGCCGAGATCAACGCCCGTCCCTTTGAGTTGATGGAAGCGGAATCGGAACTGGTCTGCGGGTACTTTATAGAATACAGCGGGATGAAGTTCGGGATGTTCTACCTGGCCGAGTTTATGAACTCGGTGGCGGTGGCGGCCATTTTCACCACCCTCTTCCTGGGCGGCTGGCGGGGGCCGTGGGTAGACGTGGCGCCGATTCTGGGGACAATCTGGTTTTTCCTCAAGATGGGGCTGGTCCTCCTGGCCTGGATGTTCATCCAGATCACGCTCCCCCGGCTGCGGATTGACCAGATGCTGAACTTCAACTGGAAGTTCCTGACCCCGTTGGCAATCCTCAACCTCTGCGTGACGGTGCTGGTGAACAAGGGCATTACGGAGGCCTTCCCCGGCGGCGCGCC
>JANXAH010000141.1 GCA_025062415.1 Anaerolineae bacterium
TTTTAGCCTGCAAATGAACTTTAAAAATTGCCCGGCAATCCGCCATTCTTCGCCCTCACCCCACCCCCTGCCCTTTCCCCTCTCCCGCTCGCCTGCGGCGGCGGGCGGAAACCTCCCCCCCCCCCCCCCCCCCCCCCCCCACCCCCCCACCCCCTCCCCCCCGTGCGGGGGGAGCCGGAGGGGGTTCCCCCCGCCTCGGGGGAGAAGGGGGGTAGGGGGATGAGGGGGTGTCCCACCCACAAAAGGCTACTGTTGGAATTTGTTAAACCGCAATATCACGTCCGGATTAATTTGTTAAAACTCATAATCTTGCGCTACAAAAGCAGGAGGAAGGCATGCCGCTGAGCATCAAAGTCCTGGGGCAGGGCTGCGAGGCCTGCAACTGGGTGGAACAACAGGCGGTCGCCGCGCTGGAGGTCCTGGCCGAAGAGATGCCGGACCTGGAAGCGACCATTCAGCACATCACGGACTACGCCGAAATCACCAAATACCCGATTCTCTTCACTCCGGGGCTGGTTATCAACGAAAAACTGGTCTGCGCAGGGCGCATCCCGACCATTGAAGAGGTCGTAGCCTGGCTGCGGGAGGCGCTGGACCGGGCTGGTGTAAGGCTTTCATTGTAGGAGGCCGTCAACTGGCAGAAGCGTTGGGAGTATAAAGTATGAGACGTGGGGGTAGGCGGAACCCGGCCTTGGGCGAACCGAGGCCGTGCCGTCCCTGCGCCGGACCGGGGCTGACCCTGTTGTCTTCCTGGCTCTATACCCTTCGGGATAAAGGAGAAAAAATGAGAGTCAGCATTCCCTCTACCTGGCTGCAGGATTTCATCCGCCAGCGGGGTGGTGCGCTGAACATCGCCCGCCGCCTTGTCTGCCTGGATTGATGAATCTTCTTTGAGGGCTCATCCGGTCGGATGGGCGAACCCGATAACCCAGACGAGTTCGTCCGCTTTGAGGCGGACGACCTGACCGTCTACGTCTCCCGCAAACTCCTGGCGACTCTCAAGCCGGGGGCGAAGGAGATGATTTTCTACGTGGACGGGTATGGGAGGTTTGTGTTGCAGTTTGAAAAGCCCTGGGAGCCAGAGGGGATGATGTGAGGGAGTAAAACGCGAGATGAGGATAACGATGAGTTCGGACGGATTTATCGTGCTGCCGGAGAAATTGCGGCGCCGCTATGGACTGGAGGCGGGGAAAGCATTGCTGTTGCAGGAGACGGAAATGGGGATTGTTCTCCACCCGCTCCGGCCCGATGTCCGAAAAGTCTATCTGGAAATCACCACCCGTTGCAATTTGACCTGCCGGACCTGCATTCGCAACGTCTGGGGAGAGCCCCTGGCGGATATGACCGACGCGACCTTTGAGCGGGTCCTGGCGGGGCTTCGGGAACTGCCCGACCTGCGGGAGGTCTTCTTCGGCGGATACGGGGAGCCCTTTGTCCACCCGCGCGCTCTGGACTACCTGGCGGCGGTGAAGGGTCTGGGGGTTCGGGTTACCGTCAGCACCAATGGTACGCTGCTGAATGAGGAACGGGCACAGGCGCTGGTGGAGATCGGGGTGGATGCGGTGAGCATTTCGGTGGATGGCGTTCGTCCAGAGGTCTTTGCCGATGTCCGTTCGGGTGCCGACCTGGGGACAGTGGTGGCGAATGTAGGGGCCCTCAACCGCATCAAACGGGAGCGCGGCCGGGCACTGCCCCGGGTCCAACTGGAGTTTGTCGCACTGAGGCGGAACGTCGCCGACCTGCCCGCGCTCTCCGAACTGGCGCAGCGGCTGGAGGCCAACCGGGTTCTGGTCACCCACGTCTTGCCCCACACGCCGGAGATGGCCAATGAGGTCCTGTACCGGCGGGACGAGACGCCCTCGCTCCCGTTGCCTCCGGGGTGGGCGCTGGAGAGCGGTGGGTGGTTGCTGTGGGGAATTGCGGAATTGCCCCGGATGAACTGGGGGGCCGAGCGGCGCTGTCGGTTTGTCAGCGGCCGGGCTCTGGTGATAGGGTGGGACGGAGGGGTCAGCCCCTGTTACGCCCTCTCTCACACCTATCCCTACTACATCTTCGGACGCCGCAAGAACGTCACCCGTTATACGTTCGGAAACGTTCACCAGCAGAGCCTGGCAGACATCTGGACCTCGGACGAGTACGTCCGCTTTCGGGCGGAGGTGTGGTACTTCAACTTTCCCTCCTGTGTAGATTGTCAACTCCGGGATACCTGCGACATCACCGAGGCCAACAACGGCTGTTGGGGGTGGTGTCCATCCTGTGCGGATTGTCTCTGGGCGCAGGACATCGTGCGGTGTCCGTAGCCCCTGCTTCTGGACTGGGGGCGGCTTTGGCGGCGGCTTATGCCGCCGCCAAAGCCGCCCCTTTTGGGTTCCCGGTTTGCTCCTCCCTCGGAGATAGCCTCTTTTTCGGCGTAGCAGAGCCCGCCATCGGAAGCCCTCTTTTGGGAAAAATCCACGGATAATTTCCCATTATCCTGCTTGACGGGGTCGGAAACCCCCGTTATGATAGGGGGGCCAGAACATCCGTTCTATTTCCCGGTTCCTGGAGGGGCTCATGCGCCGGATGCTGGAGTATCAGGCGGACCGGATTGAGGCGGTGCTGGCCCAGCACCGCATTCCTGCCCGCGTCACCGGCGGGATCGTCACCCCCCGCTGGATCCGCTACGAAGTCCTCCCTGCCCTGGGCACCCGCATCGGCGCGGTCACCGGCCTGGCTGAGGAACTGGCCGCTGCCCTGGATGCCCCCTCCGTCCGCGTCGCCCGCAGGGGCGCTGTCATCGCGGTGGAGGTCCCCAGGGAGGACCCCCGCCCTGTCCGGCTTCTCCCTCTCCTGCGGGGAATGCGCCACGTCCCGCCCGTCACTGCGCTCCTGGGCATTGCCGACGATGGGGTGCCCCTCCTTCTTCGCCTTCCCTCTCCCAACGTGGCCCACGTCCTGGTGGCCGGGACCACCGGGAGCGGCAAGACGGCGCTGCTGCGGACCATTGTCCTCTCCCTGGCCTACTTCAATCCGGCGCAGGTTGCGGGGGCGCGGGAGGGGCTGCGGCTGGTGCTGATAGACCCCAAGGGGAGCGCGTTCCGGGACCTGGAGGGGTTGCCCCACCTGGCCCGGCCGATCATCACCGACCCGGAGGAGACGGTGGAAGCCCTGAAGAGTGCTGTCCGG
>JANXAH010000054.1 GCA_025062415.1 Anaerolineae bacterium
CCCCCCCCCCCCCCCCCCCCCCCCCCCCCCCCAAACCCCCTCTTTCTTCTCCCAGCCGTCCGTCGGATTGACGGAGGAGCCCTTCGGCCCTATAATTTGGATTAAGGGTCGGAGACTGACCCGATTCAAGCCCAGGACGACGAAGGCTTCCCTCACGGAAGCCCCGGAGTGGAAGCCTTCGGTACTCCTATTCTCTGCGACATCAGCCTTGCAGCCTGCGACCCTGCGCCCTTGCGACCTGCGACCCTGCGATATGGAAGACGTCACTCCCATCCGCAAACAGTACCTGCGCCTGAAGGCCCAGCATCCCGACGCCATCCTTTTCTTCCGACTGGGCGACTTCTACGAGACCTTTGACGCGGACGCAGAGATTGTCGCGCGGGAACTGGACATCGTTCTCACCTCGCGCCCTGTCGCCAAGGGCGTCCGGGTGCCGATGGCCGGAGTCCCGCACCACGCAGTGGAAAACTACATCGCCCGGCTGATTGAGAAGGGCTACCGTGTCGCCATTGCGGAACAGGTAGGGGAGGTCACCGGCAAGGGGCTGGTGGAGCGAGAAGTGGTGCGTGTCGTCACACCCGGCACCGTTGTGGAGCCGACGCTGCTGGACGCCCGCCGCCCCAACTATCTGGCCGCGCTGGTCATTGAGGAAGACCGAGCCGGCCTGGCCTACGCCGAAATCACCACCGGAGAGTTCGCCACGACCCAACTGGCACGCGAGGAAGTGCCCCGCGAACTGGCCCGCCTCCAGCCCCGGGAGTGCCTCTTTCCCGACGCGCGGGAGTGGAAGTCTTCCTCCCCCCTCCCCCCTCGTGGTGGAGGAGTTGGGAGTGGAGACCTCCCTTCCTTCATCTATGGAGGCGGGGGCCTCCCTGGCATCCACTTCACCCCCTACCCCTTCTACCGCTTTGAGTTGAGCACGGCCCGTCAGACCCTCCTGGACCACTTCGGCGTGGCGACGCTGGAGGGCTTCGGCTGCGAAGGGAAACCCCTGGCCATCCGCGCCGCTGGCGCCATCCTCCAGTACCTACGGGAGACCCAGAAGAGCGCGCTGGCCCAACTGACAACCCTCCGCACCTATTCTACCGACCGCTTCCTCGTGATGGACCCCACCACCCGCCGCAACCTGGAACTGACGGAGAGCCTGCGGGAACGGCGGGTCCAGGGCTCCCTCCTGGGCGTGCTGGACCGTACCCTGACGCCGATGGGCGCGCGGCTTCTACGGGCCCGCATCACCCAACCCCTGGTAGACCGGAAGGAAATAGAGCGGCGGTTGGATGAGGTGGAGGCCTTTGTCCAGGATGGAATTCTTCGGGCCCGCGTCCGGGAGGCCCTGAAGGATATGCCCGATCTGGAGCGGCTGGTCAACCGGGTCCTCGGCAGCATTGCCACCCCGCGGGACCTGGTCGGCATCCGCCGGGCGCTGGAGGCGGTGGAGGCCCTCACCCCCACCCCCGCCGCCTCCGGCGGCTTCCTCCTCCTCTCCCGCTTTGCGGGAGAAGGGGGAGAGGGCAGGGGGGAAGGAGTGAGGGCCATCGCCGACCTCATCGCCCGTGCCATCGTGGATGACCCGCCGGCCTCCCTCTCCGAGGGGGGCGTCATCCGCCCCGGCTTTTCCGAAGAACTGGACAGCCTCCTTCGCTCCGTCCGGGAAGCCAGGGAATGGCTGGCCTCCCTGGAGCGACGGGAGCAGGAACGAACCGGCATCAAGAACCTGAAAGTCGGCTACAACAAGGTCTTCGGCTACTACATTGAGGTCACCAAAGCCAACCTCCACGCCGTCCCGCCCGACTACATCCGCAAGCAGACGCTGGTAGGCGCCGAGCGGTTCATCACCCCCGAACTGAAGGAAGTGGAGGCCCTCATCCTCAACGCCCAGGAACGGCAGGTGGAGGTGGAGACCCGCGTCTTCCGAGAGGTCTGCGCCCACATCGCCGCGCGCGCCCCAATGCTCCTGGAGACGGCGCGATGGGTGGCCCGGCTGGACGTCGCTGCTGCGCTGGCGGAGGTCGCTGTCCGCAACCGCTACGTCCGCCCTGAATTGACCGACGAGAACGTCCTGGAGATCGTCGGTGGGCGCCACCCCGTCGTAGAACAGACCCTTTCCGAGCCCTTCGTCCCCAACGACCTCTACCTGGATGAGGAGACCCGCATCCTGATTATCACTGGCCCGAACATGGCCGGGAAGTCGGTCTACATCCGCCAGAACGCCCTCATCGTCCTGATGGCCCAAATGGGGAGTTTTGTCCCGGCGGAACGGGCGCGTATCGGCATCGTGGACCGCATCTTCGCCCGCATTGGCGCCCAGGACGAGGTGGCGGCGGGACAATCCACCTTTATGGTGGAGATGGTGGAGACGGCCAACATCCTGAACAACGCTACCCCCCGGAGCCTCGTCATTCTGGATGAAGTGGGACGGGGCACCAGCACCTACGACGGCATCTCCATCGCCTGGGCGGTGGTGGAGTACCTGCACAACCATCCCGGGCGGCGGGCCCGGACCCTTTTCGCCACCCACTACCACGAACTGACGGAACTGGCGAACCGGCTCCCCGGCGTGAAGAACGTCAACCTGGCGGTAGCGGAGGAGGGCGGACAGATTGTTTTCCTGCACAAAGTGGTTCCTGGAGGAGCGGACCGGTCCTACGGCATCCACGTGGCCCAGTTGGCGGGAGTTCCCCGATCGGTAATCAGTCGGGCCCAGGAACTGCTGGAGGCGCTGGAGAGCGGGAAATTCCGCCCCGGCACCCCGGCCCCCAAGCCCTATCAGCCCCCCCTTTTCGCCGACGAGCATCCGGTGGTGGAAGAACTCCGAAAACTGGACATCGCCCAGATGACGCCGCTGGAGGCCATCAACAAACTCTACGAGTTGCAGCAGAAGGTGGGTGGAACCGCTCCGAAGCGCCGGGGGCGATAAGGAAAGGGGAGCACTCACAGGAGTGGGCAGGTAGTTACGTGAAAAAAACTTCCCAGCCCGATAGGGTAAACTTTTTGTGCCGCACAGACTGTTTGCCCAATGGCACGAACTGTTTCGCGCAGCGTAGGCTATTAGCCTGTTTCCTCAAGCCGGATGTTCCGTGTGACATCGGCGAGCGCATAAGTCCGGAGATCCTTGTGTCGTTTCTCAGAAGGTCTGAAATACCGCCACGAAGATGGATGGCGGAACCAGCGATAGAGGGCTCAGGCAGACCCGAATGGAAGTCCGATAAACGGAACACATTATGGAGCACGAAGTATGCTGGCTACCCACCTCTTCGGCCGTACCCTTCGGGACCCCCCTGCCGACGCGGTGACTCCCGGATTGGGACTGATGGTCCGTGCGGCGATGCTGACTCCCATAGAGCCAGGACGCTACGCTTGGCTGCCCCTGGGCACACGCGTCCTGGAAAAGGCCCGGGCGCGCCTGTCGGCTGTGCTGGAGGCACTGGGCGGGCAGGCGGTGAGCCTTCCCGTCTCCACCCCTGAGGAACGGGCCCTGCAGGTCCTTCTCCCCCGCCACGTGGCCTCCCACCGGGACCTTCCACGCCTCCTCTACGGCTCCCGTCGCCTGACGGCGGACCCTCCCTGGGGCCTCTGGCGCTGGCGGGAACGGGAAGTTCTCTGGGTTGCCGTCCTCCATACCGACCCCGACGCCCGAAACGCCCTCTGCCGGAGGATCGTGGAAGCCCTTGGGGAAACGTTCGCGCGCGCCGGCCTGGACCTTCTCCCCGCTGAAACCCTGGACGGCGCGGCGCTCCTTTTCCCCCACCCTTCCGGTGAGGCGGAGGCCCTTCACTGTGCGGGATGCGGGTACACCGCCCTGGCCGAGGCCGCCCGGTTCTCCCTACTTCCCGCAGAACCGGAGCCGCTGGAGGACGTTCGCCCGGTTCCCACACCCGATTGCCCCACCATCGCCGACGTGGCTGCCTACGTGGGCGTCCCCACCGCCCGCACCCTGAAGGCCGTGTTCTACGCTACGGAGTCGGAGGGGAAAAGCGAGGTCGTCTTCGTCGTCATACGGGGCGACCTGGAGGTGAACGAGGCCAAACTGCGCCGCCTGCTGGGCAGTTCCGACCTGCGCCCGGCGACGGAGGGGGAGATTCGGGCCATCGGCGCGGTGCCGGGGTACGCCTCCCCAGTAGGGCTCCGGGTACGTCCGACGCGGGACGGGGAGGGAGCGCTGGTTGTCGGAGACCTCTCCGTCCGGGCCGGAGCCAATTTCGTCGCTGGGGCCAACCGGGAGGGATACCATCTGACAGGGGTCAACTACCCGCGCGATTTCTCGGTCACTTTTCTGGAGGACGTGGCCCAGGCTCGGGCCGGCCTCCCCTGTCCCCACTGTGGCGCGCCGCTGGAGTCGGTGCCAGGAACCGTGCTGGTTTCCTGGTGGGCCGACCGCGCTCCCGGACCCCACTTCTACGCCGACTCCGAGGGCGCGCTCCGACCAGTGGCCGTGGGATGGTGCCGGGCTGAACTGGAGGGCTGGATCGCCGCCGTCGCCGAGACCCGTCGGGACGAATTCGGCCTGGCCTGGCCCTCGGACCTGGCACCGTTTGACGTTCATCTGGTCGTGCTGGGAAAAGAGGAACCTGTGCGGGAGGCAGCGGAGGAGGTCTGCCGCCTGCTGGCGGGCCGCGTCCTCTGCGACGACCGGGACGAGAGCGCCGGAGTGAAATTCGCCGACGCTGACCTCATCGGCTGCCCGGTCCGGCTGACGGTAAGCCGCCGGAGTCTGGAGGCCGGTGGGGTGGAGGTAAAGGCGCGCGCGGAGAAAGAGCGCCGCGTCGTGCCCCTGCCTGCCCTTCCGGATTTTCTGAACCTGGCCACTTGAAAAAATCCCCCGCCAGTCGTATAATCGGGGCACAGATGCCCCGATGAATGGAACGAACCCAGGGACCCGACGGTACTACATCTGGAGCATCGGTTGCCAGATGAACGATGCGGACACCGCCCGGGCCGCAGAGGCTCTGGAGCGGATGGGGTTTTCGCGCGTCGCTGACCCGCGCCAGGCGGACGTGCTCCTGCTGAACACCTGTGTCGTCCGGCAGAGCGCGGAGGACCGGGTCCGGGGGCACCTGGCTTCCCTCAAATCGGTCAAACGCCGCCGCCCCGACGCCTTCTTGGCCGTGATGGGCTGCTTTGTCCACGACGCAGCCCAACTCCAGAGGGCCTATCCCTATGTGGACCTTTTTCTGCGTCCCTCGGACGTGGAGGGGTTCGTGGAGGCCGTCCGCGCGCGGATGGACTCCGGAGAGGCCCTCCTGCCCCCACCCCCCGCCCCTGTCTCCGTCTACGTCCCCATCATCTACGGCTGTGACCACTTCTGCACCTACTGCATCGTCCGGCTTCGGCGGGGACGGGAACGGAGCCGTCCGGTGGAGGAAATCGTCGGGGAGGTGGAGGACTGGGTTCGGCGGGGCGCGCGGGAAGTGACCCTTCTGGGGCAGAACGTGGACGCCTACGGCCGCGACCTCCCTGGTCGCCCCGACCTGGCGGACCTGCTGGAGGCTGTGCACGGGGTGGAGAACCTCTGGCGCATCCGCTTCCTGACCTCCCATCCAGCCGATATGACCGATCGCATCATAGAGGCTGTTGCGCGGCTTCCCAAGGTCTGCGAGCACTTTGAACTGCCCATTCAGTCCGGGGACGACGCCGTTCTCAAGCGGATGGTCCGGGGCTACACCGTGGCCCGGTACCGGGACCTGGTTCGGCGCATCCGGGAGACCGTTCCGGGAGTGAGCCTGGCGACGGACGTCATCGTGGGCTTCCCCGGCGAGACGGAGCAACAGTTCCTGAACACCTACCGTCTCCTGGAGGAGATCCGCTTTGACGTGGTCCACGTCGCGGCCTACTCGCCCCGGCCAGGCACTGCGGCCGCGCGGTTACCCGACGACGTCCCCCCCGAAGAGAAACATCGACGACTCCGGATGGTGGAGGAACTCCAGGAGCGGATTTCCTGGGAAATCAACGCCCAACTGGTCGGCAAAGTGGTGGAGGTTCTGGTGGAGGGACGGCGTCAGGGCCGCTGGTTCGGCCGGACCCGAACCAACAAACTCGTCTTTTTCCAGAGCCCGGAGAACTGGATGGGGCGCCTGGCGCAGGTCCACGTCGCCCACGCCGGGCCCTGGTCCTTGAGCGGGGAGGTCACGGATGGATTAACCGCAGATCCTGCGGAGAGTGCAGAGAAAACAGGCCATCATTAGGCTGCAACCCACGCCCCGCGCCCTGCGACCCTTGACTTGCGTCCTGCGACCCTATGCCCTTGCGATATGCGACGTGTGACATACGCCCTGCTTTTCTCCCTGGGCCTTCTGGCGGGAGCCACGGCCTGGACTCTGACGGTACGCTTTCGGCATCTCCTGTATACTGACCCAGAAACGGTGCCGGAGCGGCCCGTGGCGCTGGTCTTTGGCGCGGGCTACTGGCCCGACGGCAGGCCCAGCGACATCATGCAGGACCGGGTTGCTGCGGCGGCCGAACTCTACCACGCCGGGAAAGTGCGCAAACTCCTGTTGAGCGGCGACAATCGTTTCCTCCACTACAACGAACCGGCGAAGATGCGGGAGGTCGCCCTGGCGCTGGGGGTGCCGGAGGAGGACATCGTCCTGGACTATGCGGGGCGGCGGACCTACGACACCTGCTATCGGGCGAAGGCCATCTTTGGGCTGACGGAAGTCGTAGCGGTGACGCAGCGGTATCACCTGCCGCGGGTTTTGGAGACCTGTCGGGCGCTGGGCTTGGATGCGGTGGGCTACGTCGCCGACCGACGGCCCTATGTCCACATTCGCTGGTACTGGCTTCGGGAAATTCCGGCCCTCTGGCTGGCCTGGTGGGACCTGTGGGTGCGCCACCCGAAACCCGTCCTGGGCGACCCGATCCCCATATTCTAAACTGAAATTTTAAAATATAACCCACACCGCCGGGCTTGTAGTGCAGGCCGCTGTGTAACGCCGGCCCCCAGGCCTGCCAGTAACGCAGGCGCCCAGGCCTGCCAGGAACGCTGGCGCGCAGGCCTGCCTGTAACGCAGGCCACCAGGCCTGCCAGTAACGCAGGCCCCCAGGCCTGCCTGTAACGCAGGCCCCCAGGCCTGCCAGTAACGCAGGCCCCCAGGCCTGCCGGTAACGCAGGCCTCCAGGCCTGCCAGCGCAGGCCTCCAGGCCTGCAGAGTACAGGCTAACAGCCTGTGCTACGTGACGCTGTAGCGCAGGCCCCCAGGCCTGCAGAGTACAGGTTAACAGCCTGTGCTACGTGACGCCGTAGCGCAGGCCTCCAGGCCTGCAGAGTACAGGTTAACAGCCTGTGCTACGTGACGCCGTAGCGCAGGCCCCCAGGCCTGCAGAGTACAGGTTAACAGCCTGTGCTACGTGACGCTGTAGCGCAGGCCCCCAGGCCTGCAGAGTACAGGTTAACAGACTGTGCTACGTGACGCCGTAGCGCAGGCCTCCAGGCCTGCAAGTGCCGACATTCGGCGCGAAGCGCCAGGAAAGGCTGATTTCCAATCAGCGCCGACTGGAAGTCGGCCTACTCTGGCCCTGGGCCAACGGTCGGCCTGTGCCGACCCTTGAGAGGCGTCAGCGGAGGCTGACGCCCGGCGCGAAGCGCCAGGAAAGGCTGATTTCCAATCAGCGCCGACTGGAAGTCGGCCTACTCTGGCCCTGGGCCAACGGCTGGCCTGCGCCGACCCTTGAGAGGCGTCAGCGGAGGCTGACGCCCAGCGCAAAGCGCCAGGAAAGGCTGATTTCCAATCAGCGCCGACTGGAAGTCGGCCTGCTGCGGCCCCGGGCCAACGGCTGGCCTGCGCCGACCCTTGAGAGACGTCAGCGGAGGCTGACGCCCGGCGCGAAGCGCCAGGAAAGGCTGATTTCCAATCAGCGCCGACTGGAAGTCGGCCTACTCTGGCCCTGGGCCAACGGTCGGCCTGCGCCGACCCTTGAGAGACGTCAGCGGAGGCTGACGCCCGGCGCGAAGCGCCAGGAAAGGCTG
>JANXAH010000164.1 GCA_025062415.1 Anaerolineae bacterium
TGGCATACTCGGAGTGAGTCGTATTTTCCCTCCCGCCCGCACTAGTGCTATACGAACCTACTACTCTGCTACTTCCCCCTCCACCGATAGGAGAGTGAGAACCTTCGGCCCGATTGGAAGAGCCGCCTCCCACGACCGACCGATGGGGCGAGGCGTCAGTACGTTCGGCGGGGGGTGGGGTGGGGTGGGGGGGGGGGGGGGGGGGGGGGGGGGGGGGGGGGGGGGTGGGGGGGGGGGGGGGGGGGCGGGGGGGGGGGGGTCCCCGGGCCCGCGCGGGGGCCCCCCCCGGGCGGGGGCGGGCGGGCCGCCCCCCCCCCCCCCCCCCCCCCCCAAAAACCCCTTCCGTCCCCGCCCGCGGGGAGAGCCCAGTGTGCGGTCAACCTGACCCTGGCGATCCTGCTGGCTCTGGCCGTCCTGGGACGGGCATACATCGTCTCCCGCCCGGCGGAGGTGGAGAAGGGATACCCCACCCAGGCTGTGGCGTGGCTCCGGGCCCACCGCCCTCCGGGTCCCCTTTTCAACTCCTACAACTGGGGCGGCTACCTGACCTGGGCCCTTCCCGAATACCCCGTCTTTATTGACGGCCGAGCCGACCTTTATGGCGAGGACCTCATCGGACAGTGGTGGGAAGTCGTCAACGCGGGGCCAGAATACCGGGAAGTCCTGGACCGCTGGGGTGTACGACTGATTTTGCTGGAACCGGACCACCCCATAGTCCAGCGCCTCCCGTCGGAGGGATGGCAGATATTGTACCAGGATCAGATAGTTATCGTACTGGGAAGGTAGGGATGCTGAGAGAACGACGGCCTGCTCTTCCGACTTTTCCGCTGGTCCTCTGGCTCGGGTTGCGACTTCTCTCCAGTTTTGTTGCGGCCTTTGCCTCCGACCTCAGACCGATCACAATCCTGGAGCAACAGATGTCTCTCTGGCCTCCGGGACGCCCGTTCTCTCTCTGGTTGGAGCGGGTCCTGATTGCCCCCTGGGAGCGGTGGGATGCGCTCTGGTATGCGCGCATCGTCGCCTTCGGCTACGCTCCCGACGACGGGACCGCCCAGTTTCATCCCCTTTATCCCTGGCTGGCGGTCCCGCTGGCCCGCCTGGGCCTGCCCCCTGTACTGGCCCTCCTGGTGGTCAGCACGCTGGCCGCGCTGGCGGCCCTGATCGTTTTTCACCGGCTGGCGGAGCGAGAGGTGGGCCCCCTGCAGGCCCCGTTCAGCACCCTGCTCTTCGCCACCTTCCCTGTTGCTTTCGTCCTGTTTGCCCCCTATCCAGAGGCACTCTTCCTGCTCTGGACCACGCTGACGCTGATGTGGGCCCGGGAAGGACGGTGGTGGGCTGCCGGGGCCGCCGGTGGACTGGCCGCGCTGACCCGCCAGCAGGGGATCTTCCTGGCTCTTCCGCTGGCCTGGGAACTCTGGGCAGCGCATCGGAGGGCAGAGAAAGGGCAGCGGCCCCCAGCCTGGTATGAGTGGACCTCCCTCCTGCTGATCCCGCTGGGATATGGCCTCTGGACGGCATATCGCTTTTTCGTCCTGCGGGATGCTTCCCCCGACCTCTCTTCCCCCAACAGGCTGATCTATTCACTTCTGATCTCTCCCAGTGCGAGCCAGGTGGTTCCGAATCAAGCCTTTCTCTGGCCCTGGGAGGCCCTCCGAAGAGCAGTTCTCCACCTGTTCCGAACAGGGGACATCGCCACTGCCTGCGACCTGATCCTGGGGGGATTCTTTATAGTGCTGACCCTCCTCGCGTGGCGCCATCTGAGGGGAAGCGACCAGATCTATGTGGCCGCTGTGACCCTGGTGGCGTTCTCCTACTACACGGGCCCTCTGCATCCTTATATGGGTCTGCCCCGCCACCTCTTGCTGGCCCTCCCCATCTTTCTCCCCTTGGGAAAGGTTCTTCGTCGCCGGTGGCTGCGGTGGATGGGGCTGAGCCTTCACATTTTCGGATGGATGTTTATGACCCTCCTGTATGGACTGCATGCATGGGTACTGTAGCGGACGCCCGTCCGTGACGATTGGCCAGAGCGTTCCCCTTCTGAAAACAGGGGATCTCCTTCCCCTGTCGCAGAAAAGGAAGAACCGGATGAGGCCTCCGTTGCCCGTTCTATGTCTCTAACCTGAGAGGGAAAGAAAAAGTCAACGCCAACAAAAGGGTGGGCTATGGAAGAACCAGAAGTGGAAGTGAGCATTGTGATTCCATGCCTCAACGAGGAGAATTCCATCGGTATTGTCGTGGAGAAAGCATGGCAAGCCATACAGAAAATGGGCGTCTCCGGCGAGGTCATTGTCGCCGATAACGGCTCCACCGACCGTTCCGTGGAGATTGCCCGGTCGTTAGGGGCCCGGGTGGTGGAAGTTTTGGAGAAGGGGTATGGGAATGCTCTGCGGGGCGGAATTGAGGCCGCCCGAGGCCGATACATTGTTATTGGCGACGCGGACAACAGTTACGATTTCCTGGAGACTCCCCAGATGCTGGTTCCTCTTCGGGATGGAGTTGACGTTGTGATCGGCTCTCGGTTTCTGGGGACAATCCTGCCTGGCGCAATGCGCTGGAGCAGCCGCATCGGCAACCCACTGGTGACCGGTATCCTCAACCTGCTTCTTGGAAGCCGTTTCAGCGATTCCCAGAGCGGGATGCGGGCTTTTACCCGGGAGGCCTGGCGCCGACTGCGGCTCCAATCCACCGGGATGGAGTTCGCTTCGGAGATGCTCATCCAGGCCTGGCGGGCCGGCCTGCGGATTGCAGAGGTACCCATCACCTTCCATCCCGACCAGCGCGGCCGCCCTCCCCATCTGCGCCCCATCCGGGATGGCTGGCGCCACCTGAAACTGATGCTCACCTATAGCCCGTCGGTCCTCTTTCTGGCTCCGGGCGGCCTGATGATGCTCCTGGGCCTGTCGCTGATGGGCCTTCAGTTGCTGGCGCCGATGGACCAGCCCCTCTGGTTGGGGCCAGTGCGCCTGGACTTCCACTGGGCCATCCTGGGAAGCCTGCTGACTCTGAGCGGCTACACGCTCATCCAGGCCCACTTCCTGGCCAAAATCTACTCTGTCACCCACCGATTTCAGGAGCAGGACCGGATTCTGGAAGTGGGCTTCCGGTTCCTGACCGCTGAGCGAGTCCTACTGTTGAGCCTAATGGTCATCCTGATCGGGCTGGGGATGGATGGTTGGGTCCTCTACGACTGGATTACCAGAGGCTATGGCGCGCTGGTCTCAGGACACACCCGGCTGGTGATTTTCGGTTCCACCCTGGCCGCGCTGGGAGTTCAGGCTTTCTTCCATACCTTCCTATTCAGCATGCTGGGGGATGCCTACAAGCGGCGCCCGCCGATTTAGGGTTCTATGCGCATCCTGCTGGTTTCGCACTACGTCCTGCCCCACTACGGCGGCATTGAAGTGGTCGTGGAGAACCTGGCGAAGGGCTTCGTAGCACGGGGCCACGAGGTGAAGGTCCTCTCCTCCCGCATCGCTGGCCCTGCGCGGGAGGAGCGACACGGGTTTGAGGTCATCCGGATACCGGCCTGGAATGCTCTGGAACGCTACGCCGTACCGTACCCCCTTTTCTCTCCCCGCATGATCTTGGAGGCCCGACCACTGGTCGCCTGGGCCGACGTGGTGCACGCCCATGGGTTTCTCTACCAGCCCACCCTTGTCGCCCTCTGGCTGGCCCGAAAAGTCGGGCGTCCTCGGGTATTGACAGAACATGCCGGGTTTGTCCATTATAATCGGTGGTTGTGGAATGCCGTTCAGTCCGTTGCCATTCATACGCTTGGGCGCCTTTCGGTTGCCCTGGCCGACGTTGTGGTGGTGGTCGGAACCCGTGCTCCTCTCCTGATTCAACAACTGGCTCCATCGGATAAACCTGTCCATCTAATCCTCAATGGTGTGGATATGAACGTTTTTCATCCGGTCTCGCCGGAGGTGAAAAGAGAGATCCGTCAGAGCCTGGGGTGGGACGAGCGGCCAAAAGTGCTTTTCGTGGGGCGACTGGTGCCCCGCAAGGGAATAGACCTGCTCCTGGAAGCCCTGGACTCTCGCTACGACGTGGTGCTTTGTGGGCGGGGAGATATGCCGCTTCCGGAGCGGCCTGGCCTGCTGGTTTACCGCTCCCCGGACGACGAGCAATTGCGCCACATCTACCAAGCCGCAGACCTCTTTGTGCTTCCGTCCCACTCCGAAGGGGCCTTTCCCCTGACGGCTCAGGAGGCCATGGCCTGTGGATTGCCCGTCATCGCGTTTTTTGACCCCGTCTACCTCGCGTATGTGTCCCAGGAAGTGGTTCTATTCGTGGAGCCCTCCGCCGAGGCGGTTCGGCGGGCCGTCCTGTATCTGGTCACCGACGAAGCGGAACGGCAACGTCGCAGCCTCCAATCCGCGCAATGGGCCCGGACTCACTTCAGCTGGGATCGCTGTCTGGAAAAGCATCTTGCTCTGTACCGAAGCCTCGTGGGAGGATGATGATGCCGACACCGGATGTCGCCCAAGCCCGAGGGTGTGTGCTGTGCGGTGGGCCTCTGGGAGAGGCTGTGTTTCAGAACGTGCGCGACCGGCTGGGAATCAGCGATCGTCTGTGGACTTTCCGAAGATGTCGGGAGTGCGGCAGCGCAGTCTTAGATCCGATGCCGTCCCAGGAAGAACTCTTGACCGCATATCCGGACTCTTACTCCTTTGGTCAGGCACCCCGGACTCACCCGATGCATCATCTTCTGCATATGCTGGAGGCCCATCTATTCTACGCACCTCTCTATCGCCACTCCGTCCGTCAGGTGCAGCGGGTCACCGGGCTGCGGCGCGGCCGCCTGCTGGATGTAGGTGGAGGAACGGGATATCGGACAGTCTTTTTCCAGAGGGCCGGCTTTGACTGCGTGGTGCTGGAGCCCGACGAGCGGGCTCTAAGGGTGGCGCAGGAGCAGTTCGGGCTAAAGACCGTCAGCGGCCTGCTGGAGACCGCAGAGTTGCCCGCTGGGACGTTTGATGTGCTCACTTTTTTCGCCGTCATTGAGCACATGCCTGCCCCTCTGGAAACTTTAAAAATCGCTTTACGCCTACTTCGTCCAGGGGGATGGATTGTAGCGATGGTACCGATCCTGGCTGGATGGCAGGCCAAATTGGGCCTTCGCTGGCATCAGGTTCGGGAAGCGCCGCGCCATGTGTTCCTCCCAACTGTTGAGGGAATGAGTCGGCTGCTGACAGCCGCAGGTTTTGAGTTCAGGACCTGGGAGGGGGGCAACCCCCTGGACGAGGCGGGTATTCTGGCCCTCTCTCTGTTGCCCGCATCGGCCTCAGCCATCGCCTGTGCGGAGAAACGATGGACTCTCCGTTTCGGCTACCGCTTAGTAGGAGCAGGGATGACACTGGCCGCTCTTCCCGCGGCCTATCTGGCTTATCGGCTTGGCCGCTCCAGCATCGGCGTCTTCTTTGCCCAGAAATCCGCTCAGTCGGAGGGAAATGGCTCTATCCAGAGAACACGATAGTCTCTCAAGACGCCGGGAATGTACCACACGCGCCGAATTCGGTAGGGCGGCCATTCCGACGCAGGCATCCATCCGGACACAACTATTGCGCCATCCAATTGATGGAAAAAATCCGGATAGGAAAAATAGCCGCTGGCAACATAAAGCGTTAGGTCAGGGCGAGATTGAAGCAAGAAAAAGGAGGGGTCCGGCACACTGCGCAACCAGAAAGAACCGTGGGAAGGTAGGGCCTCCGCCAGTTCTTGAAAAAATTCCTGATGGGCCCGATGAATGGCCGGAGCCTCCCGCCAGCATCGCCCGACCTGGACAACCTGATAGCCGGACCACAGGAGCGCCAGAACGACCAGGCCTCGCGCAACCCAGCCTCCGGGCCAGGGGCGGAGGATCTGACTGGCTAAAAGGGCCAGAGCCAAATACCCAAAGGGTGTGAACCACCCTGCATACCAGGGGTGAGGAGAAATGTAAGCGGTCACATAGGCTATCCAGAACACTCCCCATTGCCAGAGAGGTGCGGTCAACCGCCTGCGATACCCTGCCCAGGTCAGTGTCAGGAGCACCGCAAGCCAGATGGGCGAGTTGGAGGGATATACTCCCCATACCTTTTGAAAAGTGTGAAAGCCCATTAGCCAGAAAGCAAGGATTACAATATTCCCACCAAATGTCTTATCCCCCAGCATCAGAGAGGACAAAAAGCGGAACCATTCCCAATCCTGCAGGCCATAGAGAAACCAGAGGAGGCCAGCCACTGCAGAGGGTGCAATGAATACCGTTGACTCTTTCCACCGGCGTTTCCAGAGGAGGTTCAGGGCCAGCCAAACGAAAACATAGAAGACCTGCCAGAAATGAGCAAAGAGGGCCAGAGCAAAACAAATGCCGGAAGCCAACCATTCCCTGTACCCTCTCCGCTCCTGGCCGTTGGTGAACATCCACAATCCCAGGAGAATCCCGAAGAGGGAAAACATATCGGAGCGGACTACATTACTTGCGAATTGATAGACAATATCCATTGCAGTCCAAAATGCGGCCAGAAGAGCCAGCCCACGCGGGACGCCCCAGCGGCGAGCCAGTCCGAACAACAGAAGAAGGTTCAATGCTCCCAAAACGCGGTTGAACCATCGCAGAGATAGGAGATCAAACCCCCAGAGACTTCCCCAGCCGCTGAGGGCAAATGCATACGTGAGAACAGGGACGTAGAACCTTCGGGGGGTCTCCTGGGGAGAAGGAACGATCTCGCTGGGGATGTCAAAGACAGCACCCTTTCCCTCCGCAATATTTTGGGCCAGGTCAGCTAAATTGACCTCTTCGGGAGGCGTGGGGGCCGGTATGGCTGTTCCGTAGCGGTTCAGAACAAGCAGGTAAACCAGCAGAATAGCACCAGTCAACAGGATGTATACCCAATTTTTGCGCATATAACCTCCAGTGGAGTGGGAAGTCTTGCCAGCAATTCTCTGCCACAAGCCGGTCAAAAGCGCAAGTTTAAACCTCTGCCGGAGGAAGAACGCTTCTATGTATTGACTACCCAATTTAATAATAGATGAAACGGACCAAAAAGATGGCCTTGAGACAATCCAGATCTCTTTCCCTAATCCTATTCGCACTGGCGCTGCTTGAATTTCTCTACCTGCTCGGAGCCCTTCGCTTCGCCGGACTCTTTCCCG
>JANXAH010000062.1 GCA_025062415.1 Anaerolineae bacterium
AGAGGGGCCATATCCGCCGGACAGCCGTAGAGGTGGACCGGAAGGAGAGCACGGGTGCGAGGAGTGATACGCTCCTCCACCTTCGCCGGGTCCATCGTGTAGCGGCGAGGATCCACGTCCACCAGTACGGGCCGCGCGCCGGCCAGTTCTATCGCCGCCACGGTGGCGACAGCGGTATGGGAAACCGTGATAACCTCGTCTCCAGGGCCGATCCCGCAGGCCCGCAGCGCCAGATACAGCGCATCGGTCCCGGAGGCGACGCCCACCGCGTGCGCGACGCCGCAGGCGGCGGCGAATTCCTGTTCAAAGGCCGTCACCTCCTCCCCCAGGATGAACCGACCGCGCGCCAGAACCCGCGCGATGGCCGCGTCTATCTCCTCCTTCAGACTGACATACTGGCGGGTTAGGTCAAAGGATGGGATCATGCGGACGCAGAGAAACGCGAACGCTCGCTGAGCAAAGCCTTTTTGTAAAAACGCCAGGCACATCCAGGGGTGCCTGGCACGTCATCGCAGCCGTCCCTGGGAACCATCACCAGTAATATCGGTGGTACTCCCGGTAGTAGGCCAGGGTGCGGGCTAATCCCTCCCGCAGGGAAACCCGCGGCCGCCAGCCCAACTGATCGCGAATCCGGGTAGAGTCGCCGCAGAAGTCGCCGATGTCAATCCGGTTCCGCTCCGGAGGGAAGGGCACCAGGCGATACGAGCCGCCCCCGTTGACCTCCACCAGCAGTCGGGCCAGGTCCAGCAGGGAGATGGGCTCACCGCCCAGGTTGTAGATTTGCCCCTCGGCGACGGGGTTGGCCGCTGCCAGCAACAGGGCCTCCACCACGTCGTCCACATAGTTGAAATCCCGAATCTGGCGGCCGTCACCGAAAATCTCCAGTTCCTGCCCCTCTACCACCCGCCGGATCCACCAGCCGATGAAGGTCAGGCGGCTATCCCGGACCCACATCCGGGGCCCGTAGGTGTTGGTCAGCCGCAGGCTGGCAGTCCGCAGGCCGTAGGCCCGGTGATAGACGATGTGGTAGAGTTCTCCCGCCAGTTTGTTGACCCCGTTGATATCCACCGGGTTCGGCGGATGCGATTCGTCCACCGGCAGATAGCAGGGGCGACCGTAGACCTGGCGCGTTCCCGCGTGGACGATTTTGACCTCCGGGTTGTGTCGCCGACAGGCCTCCAGAACGGAAAGGTGGCCCCGAACGTTGCTCTCCAGGTCGGCGTAGGGATTCCGCATGCTGTCCAGGTGGCTCACCCGCCCGGCCAGGTTGAAGAGAAAGGCCTTTTCCCGGACCAGACGGCCCAGCGCCGCCTCGTCCTGAATATCCAGAACGTGGACCTCCACCCGGTCCTCTATCCCGGCGATGTTGAACCAGTTTCCTCCACAATCGGGAAAGAGGGCGTCCACGATGGTGACCACGGCCCCCAGTTCCACCAGCCGGTGGGCCAGATTGCTCCCGATGAAGCCCAGGCCGCCCGTGATCAGAACCGGTTTTCCCGCGAAAACAGCGCCAAAGTCAACCATAGAGAAGGGGACGCAGATAAGGACGTCCTATAAAGAAGATTTTTGTGGAAGCGGCCCGTCGCCGCTGTGAAAACGTCCAGATAGAAACGATCCGGCGCGTCAGATGGCTGGATTCTGCACCAAATCCCCGTGTACCCCGTGTTCTTCGGGCCCTTTGTGGTTTTCAGCGCTGACCCTCCCGCCGGGCGCGCAGGGCCCGCAGGTGTTCTCTGCGCACCACCAGTTTCCACCACAGGACGGCCAGTTGTCGGGCCGTCCGGAGCAGGCGGCGCCAGTTCCAGAACTGGGAGACCCCGTACTGCCGATGGTAGTGGTGGACCGGCACTTCGGCAAAGACGTAGCCTGCGTCCTGGAATTTCTTGACCATCTCCAGGCAGATGGTCCCGCTGTCGCTCTCCAGCGGGATTTCGTCAAAGATGGCGCGCCGGATGAGCCGGAAATCGCAGTCCACATCCCGGAGTTTGAAGCCGAAGGTGTATTTGACGAAGTAGTGGTACAGCCGCCCGACAATCTTCCGGATAATCGGGTCGTTGCGGGAAATTTTGTAGCCGTTGACTACGTCCACCCCATCCCGCAGGGCCCTCACCAGATTGACCAGTTCCAGGGGATTGTACTGGGCGTCGCCGTCGGTGTAGAAGACCCACTCTTTGGTGGCGGCAGCGAAGCCGGTGCGCAGCGCTGCGCCGTAGCCCCGGTTCTGCTCGTGGTGGATGACCCGGAGTTCGGGGTAGCGACGGGCCAGTTCCTCCAGAACGTCCGCCGTGTAGTCCTGGCTTCCGTCATTGACGACGATGATTTCGTAGTCGTCGGTCACCTGGCGGAGGGCGATCAGGGCCGTCAAGACCATACTGGGGATGGTGCCCCCATCGTTGAAGGCCGGGAAGACCGCAGAGACGCTGGGAAGCCGTTCCATACCCCTCACTCCGATGGTTTGCGACCTACGGCGACAACAGAAAGCCCAAAGGGTACCCAGCCGCGGGCCACCAGAGGTGCCTCCGCCGCAAGGACCGCCGCCAGCGGGCCGTTCAGAGGGCCGAAACCGATCGCCAGGTCGGAGGGGCCATCCTGGCGGGCCAGGAGGCGCTCGGCAGTCCGCTTGACCAGAGCGGCAGGAAAAAGGAACATATTGGCATACGAGAGGTGCTCTACCCGGAATCCTGCCTCCCGGAGGCGCCGGGCAATTTCGCCGCAGGTGTAGCGATGTTGAATGTGGACAGCGGTATCGTGTCGCCCACGCAGCCAGTCGTAGGCCGGGAGGCGCAGGAGAACCCGACCACCAGGGAAAAGGACCCGGTGGAATTCCCTTAGAGCCGCCAGATCGTCCCGCACCGCGCGCTCGCAAAGGACATCAAAACTGACAACGAGATCAAAACTGCTATCGGCAAAGGGAATTTCTGTGACAGAGGCACGAGCAAGTCTCTGGGCCCTGCGCAGGCGACAGAACGCGAGCGCCTCTTCCGCAAAGTCAAACCCCGTGACCTCCCCATAGTCGCGCAGAAAGGCGGCCATCGCTCCGCCAGTGCCGCATCCGGCGTCCAGGATGCGCAGGCTGGCGCCGGGCTGGTACCAGCGGTTCAGGACCGCTCGGGTGATACGGGCCATCCCCTGGTACCACCAGTGGTGGTCCTCCACCTGGTACATCAGGGCGTACTCTTCGGGTTTCATTCCCTCACCCGGAACCTGGCTTCTATGTCGGCGCGTCCCTCCAGCGTTAGGCCGACGCGCAGCAATCCACGGGCCGGAGAGACCCAGGGGCGACGCTCACCGTTCACACGAATTTCCACCAAATCCCAAAACTCCGGCGCGGTCAGCCAGATTTCGCCGTACTGTATCCCTGGCTTCTCCAGTGCGAGATGCAACAGGCCTTGGGCCTCGTCCCACCGATATTCTGCCACTTCCACCATCCCCTGACAGACGTGAAAGATCGTGGTCAGCAGGTCGGGCCGGTCGGAGACGGGCTTGAAGAGCAGGACGGCCGTCTCGTGAGGCTGGTGGCGGCGCAGGATCACCCCGTCGTCCGTCACCCCCAGGTAGCGGCGGCGCCAGTAGTGGAAGACGTGGTAGCGGCCCGGGGGAAGGCCCAGGTCGGAAAGGCGGACGGTGGTCTCCACCGTGCGGTCCTCCCAGTTGATGACCCCAACCACCCACCAGCGACCCCAATCCCGTTCCACCGGGAGAAGAAGCAACCGGGGCATCTCGTGCTCAAAGAGGTCCAGTGGACGGGCGGAGGCACCTGTGGGCGGAAGCGCCTGTCGGAGATACTTGAGCCGACCCGGACGGATAAGGGCCAGGTTATCGGAGTTCAGGGTCAGGCCTCCCAACAGGGCGATGACGGCGGTCAGGGTGCGCATCTCGTTGAGGACCAGGTCCAGGTCCGGACCCCGTTGGCGGACCAGGAGACAATCGGGGTCGTTGAGCCAGAGGCGGTTGTGGAAAACGGCGCGGGTGATGCTATTACGCAGGGCGTTCTCCGTAGAGGCAGCGGAAAGGTCGTAGCGGAAAATGGGATGCCAGTTGGGGTCTACGTCGGTGCCGATGCGCATCCCGTCCACCAGGCCGATGCAGGGGCCCAGGGGCGCGCCGCACCCCAGGAGGAAGGCGTCGTCGCCGATGGCAGCACGGATGGCCTCCACGCCCCTCCGCAGGGCCTGCGCGCGGGTGGCGGTGGGGTCATAGCGGCGGCCCGGCCGCGCTGCAGCGAAAAGGAAGTCAATCTTGAAGAACGTCGCGCCCCACTCCTGGCGCATCCGCCGGAAGGTCTCCTCCAACCAGGCCAGAACCTCCGGATGGGTGCAGTCCAGGGCGTAGCAGGGCACACCCCAGTGGACCCAGCCGACAACGGGGTTGCCCTCCTCGTCCCGTACCGTCCAATCGGGATGAGCGGCGAAGAGTTGGGACGTGGCCGCAGCGCCAAAGGGGGCGGTCCAGATGCCCAGCCGGTGTCCGGCGGCGCAGATAGCCTTGGCGATGGGCTCCATCCCATCGGGGAACTTATCCGGGTTGATGGAGAACCAGTCCCCGATGGCCGTCTGGTAACCATCGTCTATGAGGATGACGTCCAGGGGGAGGCGGTATTCGGCGATGGCGCGGACGTTGTCCAGAATATCATCGGCGGTGTTCTCGCCGTAGAAGTAGTACCAGGTACACCAGCCGGTAGGAGGGGCCTCATCCCACCCTCTGGCCCCCTTCCCTCTCCCGGCAAGCGGGAAAGGGGAAGGGGCATCTTTGCCGCCGGGGGAGAGGTGAGGGACCCGCGCCCCCATTTCCCTACCGGTGGTCTCCGCCCACATCTCCAGCAGCCGCAGCGGGTCGGGCCCGGCCTCCACCCAGAGGACCTCCGTCCGCAGGGAGGCGCCGGGAGGGAGAAGGACGCCGTCCAGATGGCAGCGCGCAGTCAATTCGGAGCCGTCGGTGCGGAGGCGGATTTCCGCCAGTTGGTCCTTCGTGGTCACAAAGCCCACAAGGAGCGCACAGTCGGGCGGGGCGAAGAGGACGGTGACCCATTCAGAGGAGACCAGGCCGTCGTAACCGGGCTCCCAGTGGGGCTGATGGGCGGCCCGGTACTCCGGAGTGCCGGGGTCCGTATAAAGGCTGTCGTCCAGACGGCGGACCAGGGTCGGACTCCAGGATTGCCAGCCGTTCTGGTAGACCCGCCAGGTCGCCGGAGGCGCGCTCATATCGGGGGCCGGAACATTCAGGACATCCGCCGTCTCCAGATGGATGGGGGTATCGCCGGAGGCGGTCAATTCCAGCCAGAGGCGGTGGCCGTTCCCGGCGGTCTCCCGACGCCAGACGGCCTGAAGGCCGGGGCCCCGGACAGGATGATTCAGTTCCGTGAGGCAGAGGAAGTGAGAGGTCTCGCCGAGGCGGTAACGGACAGCAGCGGTCACAGTCCGAAGAGTTGGGCCCTGAGGCCAGGAGAGCGTCAGACCGGTCGCGGTATCTGGATAGGGATTCATCAGACAGCCCCTTTCGTTCTCTCTCTACTTTCGCCTTTTTGCCTGCGGCGCTTCTGTATAGCCTATGGCGAATCCCGCGGCCAGATAAAAAGATTGCTTTGATTGTTTTTCGTGGCAGCGGCGAAGCCGCTGCTACGAAAAGCGCTCCCTTTTTCTTTTGTTTTTTCGTGACGGCGAAAGGCCGCCGTGAAAGACATCTTCTCGTCCCCTTGGAAAGGGCCGAACTTCGGGCTGCGAGAAGGGATTTCCAACGAGGGGTATTATACTCCGGGGAGACAAAAAGACAACCCCCATCGGCTCTGGGGCGGGGCCACTGGAAAAAAACGGGCCCTCCGGTTTTCGGAGGGCCCGTTGGGTTCTGATTATATCAGCGAAGGGCTGAAATCACCGCCCCGACGGTTGGGCCGTCGGGGCGGCACGGCGCTTATTCGGGTTTCCAGACCGTCCAGACCTTGCCCACCAAGTCCGGGCCGGGCTTCAAGGTGGGCTTGCCCGGCTGCCAGCCGGAAGGTGTGACCTCACCCGTGGCACGGACGTGCTGGAAGGCCTTGATCTGGCGAAGCAGTTCTTCGGGGTTCCGTCCCACTTCGGGGACCAGCACCTCCATAGCCCGGATAACAAAGTCCGGGTCAATGATGAACCGCCCCCGAATGTCTACCCCAGCCTCCTCGTCATAGACGCCGTAGATAGAGCCGATCTTCCCACCGGGGTCGGTCAGCATAGGGAAGGGCACGCCGCCGGGGACCATCTGGGAGAGTTCCACCTCCTGCCAGACTTTATGGACAA
This sequence comes from Anaerolineae bacterium, assembly GCA_025062415.1. Lineage (GTDB taxonomy): Bacteria > Chloroflexota > Anaerolineae > B4-G1 > DUEL01 > SpSt-77. Next base: position 6,270 of record JANXAH010000062.1, read on the forward strand.
AGCGGCTGTCGGTGCTGATGGCCAGGAACTCCACCCCCAGGGCCTTGAACTCCTCGTAGCGGGCGGCGACCGCCGCCAGTTCGGTGGGTCAAACAAAGGTAAAGTCGCCGGGGTAGAAACAGAGGACGATCCACTTCCCCTTATAGTCGGAAAGCCGGACTGGCTGGAATCCGACTCCCTCAATGTAGGCATGGGCCTCAAAGTCTACAGCTTCTTTACCGACCCGTACAAGCATCTTAACCTCCTTTCCTGGAGTGGCGGATACAGTTTCTGAAGGTTCCGTTGTGGGCAAGATGGGGCCACGGGCAGGTTGGACGCAACCGTCTTTCAACTCTCCCATAAGTCACCTCCTTCCTTTGAGTAGTTGCCACCTACCGGACGCTACACTCTGTTCGGACGATAGTATGCAAGACAGATTTGACCCCCTCACTTTCCCCCTTTCTGCCCCCGAAACGGGGGAGAAAGGGGAAGAAGAGAGGTTTTGGGGGGGGGGGGGGGGGGGGGGGGGGG
>JANXAH010000066.1 GCA_025062415.1 Anaerolineae bacterium
CCCCCCCCCCCCCCCCCCCCCCCCCAAACCCCTGCCCTCTCTCCAACACTACGGGAAAGGAGGTCAATTATGCCCATCCAGAAAGTCGGAGTGGTCGGCTGCGGGCTGATGGGTTCGGGTATCGCCCAGACGGCCGCGCAGGCCGGATTCCTCACCATCGTGCGTGAACCCACCCAGGAACTGTTGGAAAAAGGCCTGGAACGCATCCGGGACTTTATGGCCAAGGGCGTGGAGCGGGGCAAGATGACCCCCCAGCGCCGCGACGAAGTCTGGGCGCTCATTCGGGGAACCACGGACCTGGCCGACCTGGCCGATTGCGACCTGGTCATTGAGGCCATCACCGAGGACCGGGAGGCCAAAAAGGCGCTCTTCGCCGACTTGGACCGAATCTGCAAGCCGGAGACGATCTTCGCAACCAACACCTCGTCCTTCCGCGTCGCCGAACTGGCGGCGGTGACCCGGCGCCCACACCTCTTCGGCGGGCTCCACTACTTCTTCCCGCCGGTCATCAACAAACTTCTGGAGGTCGTCTGGACGCCGGAGACTGCGCCCGAGGTCGTGGAGACGCTGATGACCTTCGGCCGCGTCACCGGCAAACTCCCCATCCTCGTCAAGGACTCGCCGGGGTTCGCCGTCAACCGGATTTTCATCGCCTGGTACAACGAATCCATCCGCCTTCTGGACGAAGGGGTGGCGAACATTCCGACGATTGACGAAACCGCGTGCGAGACCTTCGGGGTCACGATGGGGCCCTTTAAACTCATCAACATCTCCGGTGTTCCCCTGGCGTACCACGCCGCAGTCTCCCTCTCCGAGTCCATCGGCCCCTTCTACACTCCGGCGAAGGCCCTGCGGGAACTCTACGAGTCCGGGCAGTTGTGGGACCTCTCCGGGGAGGTGGACCCCTCCCGCAAGCGGGCTGTCGCGGACCGGCTGCTGGCGGTGACGTGCGCCGTGGCCGCGCGCGTTGTGGAAGAGGGCGTAGCGACGATTGAGGATGTGGACCGGGGTGCGACGGTGGGCCTGCGCTGGACCAAAGGGCCCTTCGCCCTGATGAACGATATGGGATGGGACCGGGTGATGGAGTTGATGAAACTGGCCGAGGAGAAACACCCCGGCCTGGTCCCCGACTTGCTCAAGAAGCAGGCGGCGAGCGGACAGCCCTGGCCCCTGCGCCACGTGCGTCTGACCGTTGACGGCCCCGTCGCGATCATCACGATGAGTCGTCCCGAAGCCCTGAACGCGCTCAACGCCAAGGTGCTCCACGAACTGAAGGAGGTACTGGCGCAGGTGCGCGCAAACCGCGCCGTGCGCGCTGTCATCATCACGGGCGAGGGCGATGCGTTTATCGCCGGTGCGGACATCAAGGAGATGATGGCGCTGGCGGATAATCCCCAGGCGATTCGGGAGTTCACCGAACTGGGGCAGAGCGTGCTGCGGGATATTGAGACGCTGCCGCAGCCGGTCATCGCGGCCATCAACGGTTTTGCGCTCGGCGGTGGGCTGGAACTGGCCCTGGCCTGCGACATCCGCATTGCCTCGTCCGAAGCACGCCTGGGATTGCCCGAAGTCGGCCTGGGCATTATTCCGGGGCTGGGCGGCACCCAGCGCACGACCCGCCTGGTGGGCCGCGGGGTGGCGTCCGAACTCATCTTCACCGGAGACCCCATCAGCGCCGAGGAGGCTGCGCGGGTGGGCCTGGTCAACCGCGTCGTCCCGCCCGCACAGTTGATGGAGGCCGCGCGGAAAATGGCCCAGCGGATCGCCTCGCGCGCGCCCATCGCGCTCGCCAAGGCCAAGGCTGCGATCCTCGCCGCGGAACGGCTCCCGCTGGAGGAAGGGCTGGCCTTTGAACTGGAGCGCGCAATGGAGGCGCAGGCGACGCCGGACCGTGTGGAGGGCATGCGGGCCTTCGTGGAGAAGCGTCCGCCGGTCTTCACCGGCGAAGAGCCGCGCTGACGGACGGGGAAGCGGCGTGCCGGGCACCTCCGAGGTGCCCGGCACGTTCCAGCCACCGGGCTGGATGGATCGGTGCCCTTCGCCGTCTGCGCCGATCCCCAACGGGCCAACCCTTCTCGTTGCGGCGACCCTGTTGCCGCAACGAGAATTTGTCTTTCCTGGGGGTGAAGCGCAATGGCTGCGTCTCTTCGTGAAATTTTCGCGTCCCGATCTGTCGCCGTCGTCGGCGCGTCTAAAGACCCCTTCAAGGCGGGCCATCAGGTCGTACGAACCCTGCTGGCCGTCGGGTACGAGGGCAAAATCTACCCGGTCAATCCCAATGAAACCGAAATCCTCGGCCTGCCCTGTTACCGCTCTGTCACCGAGATTGAGGAGTTTGTGGACCTCGTCGTGGTCTGTCTGCCGGGCAAGGCTGCCGTCACTGTGATGGAGGAAGTGGAGCGGCGCGGCGACGTCAAAGGTGTGGTGGTGCTCGCCGCTGGCTTCGCCGAGACCGGAATCCCGGAAAACGTGGAGGCGCAACAGCGCATCGCCGAAATCGCCCGGCGCTCCGGCGTCCGCGTCTTCGGCCCCAACTGTATTGGTATAATGAACCCCGAGACACGGCTGGTCACCGGCTTCCATCCGGGGGTTCGTCTCGTCCCCGGCAATGTCGGCTTCGTGACCCAGAGCGGCGCGCTGGGCGGCTCCCTGGTGACCCTGGCCTTGAGCCAGCCGAAGCCCCTGGGTTTTGCCCGCTTCGGCCACGTGGGCAATATGTGCGATGTGACCAACGTGGAACTTATAGAGGCCTACGGCGACGACCCCGCTGTGAGAGTGATCGCCGTCTATCTGGAAGGGGTCCGGGATGGACGGGAATTTATGCGTGTTGCGGGCCAGGTCACCCGGAAGAAGCCGGTGTTGGTGCTGAAGGTGGGGCGCACAGAGAGCGGCGCCCGGGCTACCCTCTCCCATACCGCCACGCTGGCCGGTTCGGACGCGGTGTACGACGGCGCGTTCCGCCAGTGTGGCGTCGTGCGGGTGGACACGATGCAGGACCTGATCGCCGGCGCCAAGGCTATCTCTATGTTGCCCAGGCCGCGGGGCAACCGGGTGTGCATCCTGACTGAAGCGGGCGGGATGGGCATCATCAGCACAGACGAGGTGGAGGCCAGCGGGGTGCTGCAACTGGCGCCGATGACGCCGGAGACCTGCGCCAAACTGACCGCGCTGCTCCCGCCCATGGCGATGGTCTGCAAACCCAACGGGTATGTGGATACGTCCGCTGCGGCGATGGCGAAGGAGTTTGGCGAGGCGATGCGCCTTATTCTGGCCGATCCCAACGTGGATATGGTCGTCTTTAACAGTATCCCGCCGACCTTCCTGCCCCCGATGGACGTCGCGCGGGCCGTAGTGCCCGTTATCCGGGAGTTTGACAAGCCCGTTGTGGCCTGTTTCACCGTCAACGAGACCGTGGTGGAGGCCCGTCGCTATCTGGAGGAGAACGGCGTTCCCACCTTTGACACGCCCGACGGCGCGGTGCGCGCGCTGGCGATTCTGACCCGGGCGACCTTTAGCACGAGTCACCCGCTGGAAGACCTGCCCCCCGCCAACCATCCGATTCTGGACCAGGCCGCCGCGGAGGGGCGCCACCTTCTGGAGCCAGAGGCGCTGGCGTTCCTGGCCGCGCACGGTATCCCCATCTTGCCCCACGTCCTGGCACAGACCCGGGAGGAGGCCCAGAAGGCCGCGGCGGAGATGAACGGCCCTGTCGCTCTGAAAGTGGTTTCCCCCCAGGTCATCCACAAGAGCGACGTGGGGGGCGTCCGGCTCAACCTGCAGGGCCCCGAGGCCGTCGGTCGGGGCTACGACCAGTTGGTGGAGAGCGTCCGGAGTGCGGTCCCCGGAGCGGAGATGCACGGCGTGCTGGTTGTGCCAATGGCTCCGCCGGGCCCGGAGGTCATCATCGGGACGACGCGCGATCCCCAGTTTGGCCCCATCGTTATGTTCGGCCTGGGCGGCATCTTCGTGGAGTTGTTCAAAGACGTGAGTTTCCGCGTTGCGCCCTTTGAGCAGGAGGTGGCGCTGGATATGATTCGGGAGACCCGGGCCTATCAGGTGTTGCGGGGCCTGCGGGGGGAAACGCCGAAGGATGTGGAAGCGCTGGCGGACCTGCTGGTCCGAGTCTCCCGGCTGGCGGCGCAGTATCCTCAGATTCGGGAGATGGACCTGAACCCGGTGCGGGTCTACGAGAAGGGATACGCCATTCTGGATGCCCGGATTCTGCTGGATAGATAAACTGTGGGTCTGGAGGTTTTGCGGTTTACGTTATTCCGACATTTGCCAGACGCTTCTTACTGTATGCGACGGGATTTCTGAACTCTGGGAGAACCCCTGCGACTGCCCTCATCCCACCTCTGGCCCCTTCCTGCCATCTTCCTCACCTTTGGCCACGGGAGAGGGGCAAAGGAGGGCTTTGAGGGGCGGTGGCAAAGCCGCCACCTCTCAAAGCCCTCCTTTTCCTCCCACATCACAACTTTGGCCTTGGGTGCTTCTGCTCTGCGTCCTCCGCGGTCTCTGCGGTGAACCTCCCTCGGCGCAGGCCGACCATTGGCCGAAGGCCTCAGGCGGCGCTGATTGGAAATCAGCCTTCTTTTGGCGCTTTCGCGCCGGGCGTCAACCTCCGTTGACGCATTTCTCACAGGTTGGCACAGGCCGACCGTTGACCGAAGGCCAAAGCAGGCCGACATTCAGGCGGCGCTGATTGGAAATCAGCCTTCTTTTGGCGCTTTTGCGCCGGATGTCGGCCTTCGCCGACACTCTTTCGGGCCGACACAGGCCGACTTCCCGTCGGCGCTGATTGGAAATCAGCCTCCCTTGGCGCTTTCGCGCCGGGCGTCAACCTCCGTTGACGCATTTCTCACAGGTTGGCACAGGCCGACCGTTGACCGAAGGCCAAAGCAGGCCGACTTTCAGTCGGCGCTGATTGGAAATCAGCCTCCCTTGGCGCTTTCGCGCCAGGCGTCAACCTCCGTTGACGCATTTCTCACAGGTCGGCACAGGCCGACCGTTGGCCGAAGGCCAAAGCAGGCCGACTTTCAGTCGGCGCTGATTGGAAATCAGCCTTCCTTGGCGCTTTCGCGCCGGGCGTCAACCTCCGTTGACGCATTTCTCACAGGTCGGCACAGGCCGACCATTGGCCGAAGGCCAAAGCAGGCCGACTTCCAGTCGGCGCTGATTGGAAATCAGCCTTCTTTTGGCGCTTTCGCGCCGGGCGTCAACCTCCGTTGACGCATTTCTCACAGGTCGGCACAGGCCGACCGTTGGCCGAAGGCCAAAGCAGGCCGACTTCCAGTCGGCGTGGCACAGCAGCCCGCACTCTGCTGTTCGGCTCAGGTTGCAGGCCCGTCGGACCGTGCTGCGCTCCTGTTCATCCGTTCCACCGCAGAGACTGGAGACAACTACAATGGACAGAGGAGAACGCCCGCGTCCTCTGGCGGAAGGCGCTGGGGAAATTGCATCCCGATTCGCCAGAGCACCGGCAGATGCAGGGGTGTCTGGGGGAGAGATGAGATGTCCCTTCTCCCTCCGCACGGAAACGAAAAAGGAGTTGGTGGGCACCGAGGTCGCCCGCCAACTCCCTTTTTCTCCGGGTATATGCGATCCGGGCCGGACGCCCGTCCATCCGGACGGGCCGTGCAAAGGTGCGGAAGCGCCCCAGGCGCCCCTTTCCTCGCCCCGGAGCGCCTCTGGAAATCCCCCGTTGACCTCTGTGTGTCCAACCTTCGGGAACCCGGCGCGCTCCCCCTTCGTCAGAAATACAGAATCCACAACCAATCTGACAAAGGGGGAAAGACGATGAAGGCGAAGACGCTTCTCTCCTATCTGTTGCTGGGCGTCCTGCTGATGGGCACCGTGGCCGCGTGCGCCCGCCCAGCGGGCCGGCCCGCGATGGCCCAGACCCTGCAATCCGACAAGCCCCGGACGACCGAGCCCAGCGTGCCCCCGGAAGACCTGGAGGCCCTTGTCCAGGGGAACACGGCGTTCGCGCTGGACCTCTACCATCGCCTCCGGAAGGCCGTGGACGGAAACCTCTTCTACTCCCCCTACAGCATCTCCCTGGCCCTGGCGATGACCTACGCCGGAGCCCGCGGGGAGACGGAGCGCGCGATGGCCCAGATCCTTCGCTTCTCCCTCCCCCAGGAGCGCCTCCATCCAGCCTTCAACGCGCTGGACCTGGCCCTCGCCAGCCGGGGGCAAGGAGCGAAGGGTAAGGACGAGGGGGGCTTTCGGCTCCGCATCGTCAACGCCATATGGGGACAGCGAGGCTACCCGTTCCTCCCGGAGTTTCTGGACGTCCTGGCTCAGAACTACGGCGCCGGGCTGCGGGTAGTGGACTTCCACCAGGACCCCGAGGCTGTGCGCGTCCTCATCAACGACTGGGTCAGCGAACAAACGGAGGGGCGCATCCGCGACCTCATTCCGCCGGGCGTGATAGACCGACTGACCCGTCTGGTCCTGACCAACGCCATCTACTTCAACGCCGCCTGGGCCGAGCCCTTTGACGAGAACCTCACCCAGGAGGGGACGTTCTACCTGCTGGACGGCACGGAGGTGCGCGTGCCGATGATGCGGCAGAGCACGCAACTGGGATACGTGGAGGGAGAGGGATACCAGGCGGTGGAGATCCCCTACGACGGCCGAGAACTGGCAATGGTCGTCATTGTCCCCCAGCGGGGCCAGTTTGAGACCTTTGAGGCCTCCTTGGACGCGGCCCGCTTGCGGGAGATTCTCCAGAGCCTCACTTATCGGGAGGTCAACCTAACCCTGCCGCGGTTCCGGGTGGAGTCGTCCTTCCGTCTGGCCGAGCCCCTTTCGGAGATGGGGATGAAGGTCGCCTTTACCCCCGATGAGGCGGACTTTTCGGGAATGGACGGCTCCCGTGCCCTCTACATCGGCGATGTCCTGCACAAGGCTTTCGTCTCTGTGGACGAAAAGGGGACGGAAGCGGCCGCGGCGACGGCCGTGGTCATCAAAGTCACGGCCATCGGCCTGGCCCCGGTAGAGGTGACGGTGGACCGGCCCTTCATCTTCCTCATCCGGGACCTTCAGACGGGAGCGGTTCTTTTCGTCGGGCGGGTGGTGGATCCGGTTCAGTAATTCAGTGATAGATCCGGAGCACGTCGTGTCCGCTTTTCCTGCGCTCCGTTGTGGCCTATCTATCTGTGGTTTTTGCCTCAATGGGCTTTGCGGATTAACTCCTGCTTCAGATTCCAGAGGCGCTCCGTCAGCGAGACATGGTAGGTTTGAGGGTTGATCAGCCGCTTCACGCCTGCGTCCAGCCGTTCCAGGTCGTCCTGCCGCTGCTGGCGAATTTCCTCAATAGTTGGGAACTCGTACACCAAATGGCCGTCCCGCAGGATGTCCACCAGGAGCGGCTCTATCTCTGTGATCTCGGAGCGCGGTAGAACCCGGAAGGCGGTGTGGTCGGTGGGGTGACGAAGGACAACGGGGTCCATCTGCCGGGGGTCCTCGTCTTCCAGACTCAGAAGGTCCGCCGTAGCTTTCCCCCGCCGATCGTAGAGCCGCCAGACCTTCTTATAGCCGGGGTTCAGAGTTTTCTCCGGCGTCTCGGAGATTTTGATGGCCGGGATCCATTGTCCTCCGTCTCGCACTGCCACGAGTTTGTAAACGCCGTCCAGCGCCGGGGCTCCTTCAGAGGTGATCAGCCGGGTCCCCACGCCGTAGACCAGCCGGTTAATTAACCGGTCCGGGTCCACGCCGTATCGGGGCGCCTCCCGCTGAATCTGAGTGATGATTTCCCAGATAGTCAGTTCATCCAACTGGTTAGAGAGGACGATCACCGTATTGGGAAAACCGGCCTCGTCCAGCATTCGCGCGGCCTGAATGCTCAGGTAGGCCAGGTCCCCGGAGTCCAGTCGGATGCCCACTGGCTCGTGCCCTTTGCGGCGAAGTTCCTCAAAGACCCGGATCGCGTTGGGGATGCCGCTCTCCAGGGTGTTGATGGTGTCCACAAGGAGCAGACAGTCGTCGGGGTAGACTTCGGCATAGGCGCGGAAGGCCCCCAGTTCTCCCTCGCCCAGGGCCATGAAGACCTGGACCATACTGTGGGCGTGGGTGCCCTTGGGGGGGTAGCCCAGGACGTGGGAAATGCCGACGTTGGAGGTGAAGTCGGCGCCGCCGATGAGTGCGGCCCGCGCGCCAGCGATGGCCGCTTTGTCCTGGGCCCGCCGCAGGCCGAACTCTAAGAGCAGCCGTCCCCGTCCGCTTTCCCGGATGCGGGAGGCTTTGGTGGCGATCAGGGTCTGGTAGTTCAGGTGGTTCAGGAGGGAGGTCTCCAGAATCTGGGCCATCGCCAGCGGCCCCTGAACGACGACCAGAGGAACATTGGGGTGAACCACTCGCCCTTCGGGGATGGCTTGAAGGGTGATGGCCCCGAAATGCCCATTCTCTCGGAGCCACTCCAGAAAGTCGTCGGCGAAGAGTCGCCGCCCCGTCCGCCCGACCTGTCCCCGAAGGTACTCCAGGTCTTCGTCCCGGAAGCGGACTTCCAGCATCCAGTCCACCAGCCACTCCAGCCCGGCGTTGATGCAGTACCCGGCCCGGTGGGAGCCGTAGTTAGGATAGGAGCGAAAAAAGTAGTCAAACTGCGCCCATTTTTCGTGAAGGCCCATCCGGTAGTATAGTTGGGCCATCGTTAGTTGGTACTGGTCAGTGTAGAGAATTCCTTCTGCGGTCAGCCAGTCCGATCGCTTCATTGGGAAAGCCTCGCAAAAAGGGCGGAATGCGAGATTTATCCCGTATTCCGCATATCCTACAGGTCCCCTCTCCGGATACTCCGGCGCCACTCCGTCGTCCGCAGCCCGTACAGACGTTCAATGTGCTCCCGGAGCAGTGTTTGGACCAGTTCCTTGCGCAGGGGGCGTGGGAAATATTCGCTCATCACAAATTCAAACAGGGGATTGATCTCCGAGTTCTCCAGCGCATGGGCTTCCTGGTAGGCGTCTTCCAGCGTCTGGATATTGGCCAGCACCCGTTCAGGGGAAAACCTGGCTGCTCTCCTGGCAGCCTCCAGCCAGAGGGGGTCAGCGGGAGATCGCAGTTGTTCCAGCGAGAGAGAGTCCCGGATCTGTTCCAGGAGTCGGATGTGGGCTGCCTCGTCGGCTCCCAGTTTCCACCAAACCTCCGCCGCAGCGGGCTCATGGGCGAAGAGTTCCATCAGTTGAAGATACAATCTCTGGGCGGCATTTTCGGCGTCTATGAGCAGAGAGAGAAGGGTTTCCACGTTCTGGAGATAGGACGTGTTCATTCTTCGCCTCCCGATTTGTGAGTATCTTAAAGATTAGCACACTTTCCCGGTTTCCGCAATTGGCGAACCGAGAGCCAATCTGAAGATTTGGGTTCTCCAGGGACCTGCAGCGCTGGGCGCAGGCTGCCAGGCCTGTGAACATCTGTCATCACAGACTAACAGCCTGCGCTACAGGCTAAGAGCCTGCGCTACAGGCTAACAGTCTGCGTTACAGGTAGCGCAGGCCGCCAGGCCTGCATCTATCAGGCTAAGAGCCTGCGCTACAGGCTAACAGCCTGCGTTACAGGCTAACAGCCTGCGCTACAGGTTAAGAGCCTGCGCTGCAGGCTAAGAGCCTGCGCTGCAGGCTAACAGCCTGCGTTACAGGCTGACAGCCTGCGTTACAGGTAGCGCAGGCCGCCAGGCCTGCATCTATACAGGCTGAGAGCCTGCGCTACAGGCTAAGAGCCTGCGCTGCAGGCTAACAGCCTGCGTTACAGGCTAACAGCCTGCGTTACAGGTAGCGCAGGCCGCCAGGCCTGCATCTGTACAGGCTGAGAGCCTGCGCTACAGGCTAAGAGCCTGCGCTGCAGGCTAAAAGCCTGCGTACAGGCTAAAAGCCTGTGTACAGGCTAAAAGCCTGTGTACAGGCTAAAAGCCTGCGTTACAGGCTAACAGCCTGTGCTACGCGACCTTCAATATTCAGACTTGCTCTGATCCCTTGGGGCTCCCATTCGCACTTGACAACTCATCACTTTGCGATACAATATAGAGCAACTTGCCCGGCAGGGTAGGTAAGTACTTTCCTCAAGAGACTCCATGAAAGAGGGGGGTGAGAATCCAGGAGAGAATGGTACACCGCTTCTGACTCTATCCCTTTGTCCCGCAAGTATTCATTCCCACGAAAAAAAGGAGGAGAGATGAACAAGCGTGCAGTAACCCTTGTTGCCCTCATTGTCGTACTTGCCATCGTTATGGCAGCCTGCAGGCCCGCCGCCCCCAAGACTCTCAAAGTCGCCATCCTGGCTCCTCTGAGCGGCGATGTAGCGACGTTTGGCGTTTCCACCCGCGACGGTGCTCTGCTGGCGATTGACGAGTGGAACGCTAAGGGCGGCCTCCTGGGCCGGAAGATTGAGGCCGTGGTGGAGGATAGCCAGTGCGAAGCAGAGCCTGCTGCCAGCGCGGCCAACAAGGTCATCAATCAGGACCAGGTGAAGTTCATCATCGGCGAGGTCTGCTCCAAGGCCTCCATCCCCATCTCCGAGATCGTGGACGCTACGGGCGGGAAGGTCCTCCAGATCAGCCCTACCTCCACGAACCCCAAGGTGACCATCCGCGAGGACGGGACGGCTAAGCCGACAGTCTTCCGGGCCTGCTTCATTGATCCGTTCCAGGGCACCGTGGCGGCCAAGTTCGCCCTGGACAAACTGGGCGCCAAGACGGCCGCTGTCCTGCTGGACCAGGGCAACGACTACGTCCGGGGCCTGGCGGAGTTCTTCCGCGATGCCTTTGAGGCCGGCGGCGGTAAGGTGGTGGTCTGGGAGACCTACACCGCGGGCGACAAGGACTTCTCCGCCATCCTGACCAAGGTCAAGGACGCCAATCCCGACGTCCTCTTCCTGCCCGACTACTACTCCACGGTCAACCTGATCGCCGCGCAGGCCAACCAGATGGGCATCAAGGCCGTCAAGATGGGCGGCGATGGCTGGGACTCGCCGGAACTGGACCGGCAGGCGACGGCGGGCGGCTTCTTCACCAACCACTATTCGCCTGAGGACACCCGGCCGGTCGTCCAGGACTTCGTGAAGCGCTACCAGGCCAAATACGGCTCGGTGCCGGACGCTCTGGCGGCTCTGGCCTACGACGCGGCCAACATCCTCTTCCAGGCCATCCAGCAGGCTGGTACGGACGATGCCCTGAAGGTTGCCCAGACGATGGAGAAGGGGAAATTCTCCGTGGTCTCCGGGGACATCACCTTTGACAACCAGCACAACCCCCAGAAGTGCGCCGTCATCCTGGAGGTCAGCCCGGAGAAGGTCTCCTACAAGGACACGGTGTGTCCGTAACCGGCCAACCGCAGGAACGTCAGGCCGGGGAACCCCCTCCGGGGTTCCCCGGCTAATCTTGTATTTTTTGTCCACTCTGCAGGGGGTGCGATGAGTGTAGGGATAGAGGCCCGAAGGATGGAAGAGCGAATGATCCGGCGGCGGAACGGGATGGTCCTGAACCGGCTCAGCCAGGTGGCCTTCGCCCTGGCAGGGGTTCTGGTCATCTACATGGTGGGCCGCGCGGCGATCGCAAACCCTGGTGTGTTCTTCCAACAGGTCCTCAATGGCCTGCAACTGGGTTTTATTTATGCCCTCGTTGCCCTGGGCTATACCATGGTCTACGGGATTATCCGGCTCATCAACTTTGCCCATGGCGACGTTTTTATGGTGGGGGCCTTTACCAGTTATTTCACCATTTCTCTGCTGAACTTGCATCAGTGGCCCCTGACCGTCTGGCCCGAGATAAGCCCCGGTGTGGCCGCCATTATCGGTACGCTTACAGTGATCGTATTCTCCATGGTCATCTGTGCCCTGCTGGCGGTGACAATGGAGCGGTTCGCCTACCGTCCGTTGCGGGCAATGCCCCGGATCGCTGCACTTATCACGGCCATCGGGGTCTCTTTCTTCCTGGAGTACTTCGGTGGGCTGCCCTTTGTGTTCACCAACAACTACAGGACCTACCCACGGCCCTTTGAGGTGTATGTGTTGAACGCGGAGATGGTCCCGCCTCTCCTGGTCGCCCTTCTGTGGGGGACCTTTTTCATCTCTCTCACGATTTATGGGGTGTTGCGATTTCTGGCGAACCGGGGGAACATTCGGGCTCAGGCCTGGCAGCGGAACCCGCTCTTTCAATTCGGGATGCTCTTCGGTGGATTTCTGGGAGCGGCCCTGGCCATCATTCTGCTGGTGCCCGAGTTAATTCGCACAAAATTTGAATTGACCGCTTCCAACACGACGTTGATCGTGATGGCCGTTTCGGTCACTTTGCTGGTGATTCTCCAGTATGTGGTCCGCTACACTCGCATTGGGAAGGCGATGCGTGCTTCGGCCTACGACAAGCCCACTTCCCGGCTGATGGGAATCAACGTGGATATGGTCATCGCGGCGACCTTTGTGCTGGCGGGCAGCCTGGCCGGAGCGGCAGGGGTTCTCTACGCTACGGCTTTTGGTCAGGTCCACCACCTGATGGGCATTATTCCCGGTCTGAAATCCTTCGTTTCTGCGGTGATCGGCGGGATTGGCAGCATTCCTGGTGCCTTCGTCGGAGCCCTGATTATCGGGCTGGTGGAGGTGCTCAGCGCTGGCTTCATTTCCACGCCGATGCGGGATGCCGTTGCTTTCTCACTCCTCATCATCGTCCTGCTCATCCGACCACAGGGCATCTTCGGTGAGGCGCCCGGGGAGAAGGTGTAAGGAGGGGGTATGTTCCGGAAATTCGGCATTAACTCCAGCCTCTCGTTCTGGCTCGTTTCCCTGGGAATTTTCGTCCTGGTCCAGGTTCTGATCAGCGCAGGGATCATCAATCCCTACTGGCAGAACATCATCTTCTGGGGCGCGGCCATCACGATGGTCAGCCTGGGGCTCAATCTCATCTACGGCTTCAACGGCCAGTTCTCCCTGGGCCAGTTCGGCTTCTACGCCATCGGGGCCTACGCGTCCGCAGACATCACGTATCGCTGGGTGCGCCAGGACCCGTCCGCTCTGGTGGTGGTGATCTTCGGCTCTATTTTGGCCCTGGTCTTTATGTTCGGCGTGAGCGCGTTCCTCCGTCGGTTCTATGGCGTGGCAACGCTGACCAAGTTTCTGTTCCATCTCCTGGCCACCGTTCTGGGCTTTTTCCTGGCCGTTCGGTTCATTAACCCGGCCATCGGGAAGAGCGTCTATGCAGCGCTAAATGCTCTTCCTTCCGAAGTAAGCCAGCAAATTGTCTTCTTCCTGGCCCTGGTCGGCGGGGCGACGCTGGCGGGGATCGTCAGTTACCTTTTTGGCATCCCCGTACTGGAACTGGGGTCCGACTATTTTGGGATCGCAACGCTGGGCTTTACCATCATTGTGAAAGTCCTTCTGGATAACACCGATACCCTTCTCCCCTTCCCGGAAATGAAAGGTGCGCGGGGGATGGTCGGCATTCCTAAGTGGACCACGTGGCCGTGGGTCTTTATCTGCTTTATGGCCGTGGTCCTGGTGATGCGTAACCTGCTTCACTCCTCCCTTGGCCGGGCGATTCTTTCGGTCCGGGAGGACGAGCGGGCAGCGGAACTGATGGGGATTGATACAGCGTCCCAGAAGATTTTAGCCTTCGTGGTGGGCAGCGTTTTTGCGGGTCTGGCGGGAGGAATCCGGGCCCACGACCAGGCGTTCCTGCACCCCACGATGTTCGGTTTCCTGCCCTCCTTCAACCCGCTGATCATCATCGTCTTCGGCGGGCTGGGGAGTATGACCGGGACCATCATCACTGGCTTCTTCTGGATTTTCCTGCTGGAGGGGGTTCTGCGGCTCTACCTGCCGGAGGGGTTTGAGACCTGGCGGTTTGTTGTTTATCCCCTGGTCCTGCTTGCTATGATGCTTCTGCGCCCTCAGGGGCTGATGGGACGGTACGAGATCGCGTTCCTGCGTCGTCCGCTCCCTCCGTTGCGGGTAAAGAAGGAGATGCCGGTAGCGGTAGAACCCACTCCACGGGCTGAGGAGGCTGTCGCATGAAAGGGAGACCAGAAAATCTCAGCCCCGACGTAGAGGCGCGGCCTGTCATCCTGGAAATTGAGGGGTTAACCCACTATTTTGATAGTCTGCGGGCGGTCCACGATTTTTCCGTCACGATCAAGGAAGGGGAACTGGTGGGGCTCATCGGGCCCAACGGCGCCGGGAAAACCACTGTCTTCAACCTTATCACCGGCGTCTACCGGCCAACGGCGGGCAGTATCCGCTACTACGGCGCACAATTGGTGGGTCTTCCTTCTCACGAAATCGTTCAGATGGGGATCGCCCGCACCTTCCAGAACATCCGTCTTTTCGCCAATCTGACCGTTCTGGATAACGTGCTGATCGCGTATCATCCCCATGCGGGATATGGGCTGGGCGACGCGATTTTCCGAACCCGCCGGTATCGGGAGCGGGAGAAGGATATGATAGAGCGGAGCCAGGAGTTCCTGGAGATTTTCGGCCTGGCCGACCGCCAGAACGACATCGCAGGGAGCCTCCCTTACGGCCTCCAGCGGCGGCTGGAGATCGCTCGCGCGCTGGCGACGCAGCCCCGTCTCCTGCTTCTGGATGAGCCTGCCGCCGGGATGAACCCCCAGGAGATTGACCAGTTGATGGAACTGATCCACTTCATCCGGGACCGGTTCCAGTTGACCATCTTCCTGGTGGAGCACCGGATGCGGCTGGTGATGAACATCTGTGAGTGGATTACGGTGATGGACTTCGGGGAGATTATCGCCCGGGGCAAACCGGAGGAGGTCCGGAACAACCCGCAGGTCATTGAGGCCTACCTGGGCCGGCAAGCGATTCGGTGATGGAAAACGATCTCTTGTCGGCTGGGTGCAGGCTGACGAAGTATGCCCAGTTGTGACCAGTTTGCTCCGGTCGCAGTATCCGGGCGACATCCGTAGATATAAACGGAGGACGCGATGGCTCTTCTGAGTGTGGAAAATCTGCACGTCTCCTATGGGGCGATTCGGGCGCTCCATGGTATTTCCTTCCATGTCAAAGAAGGAGAAATCGTAACCCTGATCGGGGCCAACGGGGCGGGAAAATCCACCACCCTGCGGGCGATCTCCGGCCTCCTGCTGGTGGACCAGGGCCGTATTCTCTACGAGGGGAAAGACATCACCAACGCCAGCGCCGATCAGATCGTGCGGATGGGCATTGTACACGTGCCGGAGGGGCGCAAAATCTTCGCTCCACTCACCGTCCGGGAGAACCTGGAGATGGGCGCGTTCACCCGGAAGGACAAGCGGGAGATTGAGGAGAGTATGGAATTTGTCTTTAATCTCTTCCCCCGCCTCCGGGAACGGGCTGAACAGATGGGTGGGACCCTTTCCGGAGGGGAGCAGCAGATGCTGGCGGTGGCCCGTGCCCTGATGGCGAAGCCCCGGCTGCTGCTGATGGATGAGCCCTCTATGGGGCTGGCGCCCATTCTGGTGGAGGAAATTTTTGAGGTCATTCAGCGGCTCAACCGGGAGGAGGGAGTGACCATCTTACTGGTGGAGCAGAACGCGCATATGGCCCTCTCAGTGGCCCATCGGGGATACGTCTTGGAGACGGGGACGATCCAGTTGGAAGGGACGGCGGAGGAACTGCGGACGAACCCGCGCGTGCGGGAGGCCTACCTGGGCGGGGATTAGCGCGCCCCGACGGGAGCCCGCAGGGGGCGGGGGGCGGCGCGTCAGCGCCGCCCCCCGCCCCTTGCTGTCTACCCCCGTTCCGCCGCCACCGCTGATACCTCCGCCCAGCGAATCCCCTCCAGCCACAGGAAGAAGAGCCCCAGCAGGGAGACCGGTATCAGCAGAATGGCGTGCAGGACCAGGATGTAACTGGCCGCCGGGGCCGCCGGTGCCCCCAATCCCTCCAGAATCCGGATGCCCATCTCAAAAGTGCCGATGTAGCCGGGCAGAGAGGGCAGCGCGGTCAGCAGGTTGACGGCGCCGCCCATCACCATCATCGGAATGTAACCCAGGTCCAGCGCGAAGGCGAAACTGACCAGCCAGTACTTCAGCGTTTCCAGCAGCCAGACCCAGACCGTTACCCCGAACAGAATAGCGATGTCCTGGGCCCGCCGGAGCCCCTCCAGGCCGATAATGATTCCCTCCAGAAACCCCCAAAAGGGACGACGAAAATGGCGGGGGACCAGTTTCCCTATTCCCCAGCGACCGAGACGGCGAAGCAGGTCGGGCCGGGCGGCCAGGAATAGAAAGACCATCAGCGCGCCGAAAAAGACCGCGCTGGCGACGGCCACAATCCGGCCCAGGAAGACGGAGAGGGGTACAAACAGCAGGCCGAAAAGGACAAACAGGATCAGGGTGAGCCCGTCAAACAGCCGCTCCAGCAGGGCCGTGGTCAGCGTCGTACCGATGTGGATGCCCTCCTTTCGCCAGAGCACGTAGGCCCGCAGAACCTCTCCCAGTCGGAAGGGAAGCAGGTCGTTGCCCATATAGCCGATCACCACGATAGGAAACAGACGGTTTGCAGAGACCCGCTTGCTCCCTCGCAGGAGAAAATGCCAGCGCCAACTCCGAAACCAGACGGAAATAAAGTATACCACCACCCCCGGGATCACCCAGACGTAGCGCGCCGTCCGGAGCCCCATCCAGACCTCCGGCAGGTGAAGATCACGAAAAGCAAGCCACAGAAAAAACAGGCTGATGGCCGCTCCGATGACCAGAAGCGCAAGACGACGTCTGTTCATCCGCTTTCCTCCCGTTGCCTCGGTCGGGCATATGTCCCTGGAATGATACACCAAAGTACAGGTTTCGTGAAGCCGGGATTTTCCATTTGCCACCCACAGAACTTGCCGTATAATAACAATCGTATTGTAGAGTTTCTTTCAGTTTCGGAGGATAGCGATGCCTATCGGCGCCTTCACCTTTGTTCTGCATAGCCATCTGCCCTACTGCCGGATGGCTGGCCGCTGGCCCCATGGTGAGGAGTGGATTCACGAAGCGATGGCCGAGACCTACATTCCACTCCTCAACGCCCTCACCGACCTCCACGAGGAAGGGGTGCCCGTTCACCTGACCCTGGGGCTCACGCCTATTCTCTGCGAGCAACTGGCGGACCCTCTGGTGCAGGACCACTTTGAGGCCTACGTCCTGGAGCGGATCAAGGCCGCTGAGGCGGACATTCCCCGCTTCCAGCAGGAAGACAATCCCCACGCTGCGTACCTGGCCTCTTTCTACCGGGATTGGTACAGCCACATTCTGGATTCCTTCCGTCGTCGGTACAACCGCGACCTGCTGGGCGGTTTCCGACGGCTTCAGGACGCCGGGGTGATAGAAATCATCACCTCCGCGGCCACCCACGGTTACCTCCCCCTTTTGGGCACCGACGCAGCAATTCGGGGACAACTGAAAGCGGGCATCGCCTCCTATCGGCGATTTTTTGGGCGCTCTCCCCGGACCATCTGGCTCCCGGAGTGCGCCTACCGCCCTGCCTACATCGCCCCCGACGGCACCGTCCGCGCTGGAATAGAGACCCTGCTGGCCGACGAAGGCCTGGGCTGTTTCTTCGTGGAGACCCATGCCATTGAGGGGGGACGTCCCGTCGGCAAGGCGGCGGGGGAGGCCATCGGCCCCTATGGCGCTATCGTCCGCCGCTACGTGCTTCCGCTGGAGGAACTGGCCGTTCCGGAGAAGCCCCGCACGACCTATCGGCCCTACTACGTCGTCAACACCACGCCGGGAGTGGAGCGGGAACACTCCGGCGTCGCCGCCATCGGCCGCAACAATCGGACCGGTATGCAGGTCTGGTCTGCCGACTGGGGCTACCCCGGCGACTTTGATTATCGGGAATTCCATAAGAAGGACCATCGCTCTGGCCTCCAATACTGGCGGGTCACCGGCGCGCGGGTGGACCTGGCCTTCAAGGACTGGTATCATCCTGACTGGGCCCAGTACAAAGTCCGCGAGCACGCGCGCCACTTTGCCTGGCTCGTGCACGACCTTCTGGAGCAGTATCATGCGGAGACAGAGGGCTTTGGCCTCATCGCCTCCAACTACGACACCGAACTCTTCGGCCACTGGTGGTTTGAGGGGGTGGATTGGCTCCGGGAGGTCCTTCGGCTGCTGGCCCGCTCCGACCGGGTGGAACTGACCACGGCGAGCCGGTACCTGGACGAGCATCCGCCGGAGGAGGTGCTGGCGATCCCGGAGAGTTCCTGGGGGCTGGGCGGTGGCCACTGGACCTGGGACAACCCGGAGACCCACTGGATGTGGGCGCCCATCCACGAGTGCGAGGCGTGGATGACCCGGCTGGCGCGCGAGAAAGCGGAGAACGCCACGGCCGACGAAGCCTTCGTCCTCAACCAGGCGGCGCGGGAACTGCTCCTTCTGGAGGCCTCGGACTGGCCCTTCCTGGTGACCACCGGGCAAGCGCGAGAGTACGCCATCCAGCGCTTCACCGCCCATGTGGAACGCTTTGAGAAATTGGCCTCCAGTGTGGACTCGGGCCGCCCCGACCGGGACCTGGCGGAGGAACTCTGGGAACTGGATAAAGTCTTCCCGGACGTGGATTTCCGGTGGTGGGGGTAAATTTGGAAAAAAGTTCAAGTTGCACGAAGATTTCGCGTCTTCGTGCCTCGGTGGTTGCGAAAGTCTCTCCTCCTCTGAATCCGACCTGCGCGCCCGCTGGCGCGCTGTGGCGCAGTGGGAGGCGGAGGAACGCCGACGAACCCCCGTGGCCGTCCGCTGGCAGCAACTGGAGGCCCTCTTCGCGTTTGCTCAGGAACTGGGCCTGGATTGGAGGCGTCGGGACGAAGGGGAACTGGCGGGGGTGAGACGGCGCTGGGTGAAAATTGTGGACCGGGAACATATCCGGCGATGGGTGGAGGCGTCTGCGGAGGCTATGAAATAGCCTGATTTGTGGAAAACCATCCGACCCCTTCTGGAAACGGAGATCGGCGATGAGCGATAACGGACTGAAAATTCTCTACCTGGCTGCAGAGGCTGTGCCCTTTGCCAAAGTGGGGGGGCTGGCGGACGTGGCGGGAGCCTTGCCCAAAGCCCTGCGGGCTATGGGCCACGACGTCCGCCTGATGATCCCCCGTTACGGCTCCATTCGCTCCGACCAGTTCCGCTTTGAGCGGGTGGGCAGGCCTTTCCCGGTGCCCACGGGGCCGAGGGAGGAACTGGTCCATATGGTGACCACCACGGTGGACGACCTCCCGGTCTATCTGCTGTGGGACGAGAAGTTCTTCTCCCCACGGGACCGCATCTACGGCTTTGACGACGACCCGCAGCGGTTCACCTTCTTCAGCCGGGCTGTGGTGGCCTCCCTGGAGGTGATGGGATGGGTGCCCGACATCATCCACACCAACGACTGGCACACAGCGGCGGTGCCCACCTGGATGGCCTACGAGGGCCGGTATCGGCGTGAGTACCGACACATCGCCACCGTCTTCACCATCCACAACATCGCCTACCAGGGCCTCTGCGGACGGCTCATTCTCACCTTTGCGCGGATGGAGTACGTCAAGCATCTGGACGTGGAGCCGCCGGGCCAGGTGAACTGGATGGCCCAGGGTATCGCCAACGCCGATGTGGTGACCACGGTCAGTCCCCAGTACGCGCAGGACATTCTGGAGACGGAGGCTGGAATGGGGCTTTCGCCCCTCCTGCAGCGGCGCAAAGACCGCCTCTTCGGTATCCTCAACGGGATTGATACCGAATACTGGAACCCGGCCACTGACCCCCATATTCGCCAGCGGTACGATCTGACCTCCCTGCGGCTGCGGGCCGTCAACAAGGCAGCCCTTCAGCAGGAGGCCCGCCTCCCCGTCCGGGCGGAAGTGCCCCTGTTGGGGATGGTTACCCGGCTGGATACCCTCAAGGGCATAGACTTGCTGAGCCCGGTCCTGGAACAACTCCTCCAAAGCGACGTCCAGTTCGTCCTCCTGGGCACGGGTGAACCGGAGTACCATCAGATGCTGGAGGCCCTTCAGGCCCGCTTCCCCGACAAGGTACGAGTCTTTCTGCGGTTTGACGAGCCTCTGGCTCACCGCATCTATGCCGGATGTGACCTCTTTCTGATGCCCTCCCGGTTTGAGCCCTGTGGGCTGGGGCAGATGATTGCGATGCGCTACGGCGCAGTGCCCGTCGTTCGCAAAACGGGGGGCCTGGCCGACACCGTTCTGGACTACCACGAACGGCCCGACCGGGCCACCGGCTTCTCCTTTGAGGAATACACCCCCGAGGCCTTTTTGGAGGCGCTGGAACGAGCCCTCCGGGTCTACCGGGACCGGGAGGCCTGGACGGCGCTGCAGACGCGTGGGATGAAGGCGGATTTCTCTTGGAAAGCGTCGGCGCAGAAGTACGTGGAGGTGTACCGGCAGGCCCAGGCCCTGAGAAAATAACCGCTGATTGAACAAATTCATATTGTTTGACAAGGAGTGCCTATGCCGACGGACTACGACATCAGGGACCTCAACCTCGCACCTGCAGGACGGCTACGGATTGAGTGGGCAGAGCGGGAGATGCCCGTCCTTCGCCTGATCCGGGAACGGTTTGCGGCGGAAAAGCCCCTAAAGGGCGTGCGCCTCTCCGCCTGTCTCCATATTACTACGGAGACGGCCAACCTGGCCCGGACCCTCCAGGCCGGCGGCGCAGAGATCGTCCTGACTGCCTCCAACCCTCTCTCCACTCAGGACGACGTCGCCGCCGCGCTGGTCTCCTACTACGAGATTCCCGTCTTTGCCATCAAGGGGGAGGATACCGAGACCTACTACAAACACATCCACGCTGCGCTGGACCACAAACCCCACATCACGATGGACGACGGGGCTGACCTGGTGAGCACCCTCCACAAGGAGCGGACCGACGTCATCGGCAATGTCATCGGCGGGACAGAGGAGACGACGACCGGCGTCATCCGGCTGCGGGCGATGGCGCGGGCGGGCGTCCTCCGCTACCCCATCATTGCTGTCAACGATGCCCTGACCAAGCACCTCTTTGACAACCGCTACGGGACGGGGCAATCTACGATGGACGGCGTTATCCGAGCCACCAACGTCCTGGTGGCCGGAAAGACTGTCGTGGTGGCAGGCTATGGCTGGTGTGGCCGGGGCATCGCTATGCGCGCCAAAGGGCTGGGGGCCAACGTCATCATCACCGAGGTGGACCCGCTGAAGGCGCTGGAGGCGGTGATGGACGGCTACCGGGTGATGCCGATGCGGGAGGCCGCTCCACAGGGGGATATTTTCATCACCGCCACCGGCGACATCAACGTCATTGACCGGCCCCACTTTGAGGTGATGCGCGATGGAGCCATCCTGGCCAACGCTGGTCACTTCAACGTGGAGATCAACATCCCTGCTCTGGAGGAGATGGCCGCAGAGCCGCCGCGCCGGGTCCGTCCCTACGTGGATGAATATGTTCTTCCGGACGGCCGTCGGCTCTACCTGCTGGCGGAGGGGCGGCTGGTGAACCTCGCCGCTGCGGAGGGCCATCCCAGCGCAGTGATGGACATGTCCTTTGCCAATCAGGCCCTCTGTACGGAGTACATTCTCCGCCACGCCGACCGCCTGGAGCGGATGGTCTACACGGTTCCAGAGGAGATTGACCGGGAGATCGCCCGCCTGAAACTCCAGGCTATGGGTGTGGAGATAGACGTCCTGACGCCGGAACAGGAGCGGTACCTGGCCTCCTGGGAGGAGGGTACCTGATGGTGGGCTGGTGCGGCGGCGGCCAGAGGCCGCCGCCCCACCAGCCCACCAACAGGTACCCACCTCCCCCGAGGCCACGTACCGCTCCTGTTACCGCGTCAGGACGTCTATCACCACACCCAAAGCCAGGAGTTTCAGGCGGGCGATCTCCCCGTCAAACTCC
>JANXAH010000241.1 GCA_025062415.1 Anaerolineae bacterium
ATTTGGGGGCGGGGGGGGGGGGGGGGGGGGGCCCCCCCGGCCCCCCCCCCCCACCCCCCCGCGGCGCGCGCAACAAAACAAAAAGAGAGGGTCAGAAAAAAACAAAAAACAAGGAATGATGAATAATTTTTGAAACAAAACACAAAAAAATCCCCCCGGCGCGGGGGGGGTTTGGCCCCCCCCCACTTTCTTTATCACACCCCCCCCCCCCGGGGGTGGGGGGGGGGTCCCGGGGGGGGGGCCCCCCCCGGCCCCCCCGCCCCCAAATGTTTCGGGATCATCTCAGCAGGAGGACCAGCACCTCCGTTCCGGCGGGCAGATGGTCCGTATCTTCCGGGATGACGGCCAGGCCGTCGGCCTTCACCAGCGAACTCAGGATACCGGACCCCTGGTCCCCGGTCAGCGTGGCCTCCAGACCATCCGGAGCCTCATGAAGACGGACTCGCAGGTAGTGGCGGCGGTTATCCTTGCGGGGGATGGGGTCCCTCAGACGGGCCCGGACCTGGGGCCAGGGCCATTCCCGGAACCCCTGCATTTTCAGCAGGGCAGGCCGGATGAAGAGTTCCGTCGCGATCATCGCCGCGACAGGGTTTCCCGGCAGCCCGACCAGCGGGATTCCCGCAACCACTCCGAAGGCCAGGGGACGTCCTGGCTTCATCCGCAAGGACCAGAACCGGATTTCTCCCTCGGCTGCGAGGACCTGCTTGACCAGGTCAAAGTCGCCGATGGAGACGCCCCCCGAGGTTACAATCAGGTCGGCCCGCTCTTCCAGAGCCCGATGGATCCCTTCCCGGATGAGGGTTTCCTCGTCCCGGACAATTCCCAGGAGCAGGGGAATGCCCCCGTACTTTCGCACCTGCGCGGCAACAGTATAGGAGTTCGCGTCCCGAATCTGGCCCGGGCCGGGGGTCTCCCAGGGCGGAACCACCTCATCGCCAGTGGCCAGAATTGCCACCCGCGGTCGTCGGATGACGGCTACCTCGGTCCGGCCCAGGGCCGCCAGCATCCCGATTTCCTGAGGGCGAAGCACGTGGCCGGGGCGAAGGACCGTTTCGCCTGCTCGGACGTCCTCTCCTGCTGGTCGGACGTTGGCCCCCGGTTTGGAGGGCTGGAGAATTTCCACCCACTCCCCATCGGTTCGGGTCTGCTCAAAGGGGACGACGGTATCGGCGCCTGGGGGGAGCGGGGCGCCCGTCATAATCCGAACCGCGGTACCGGGCGCGATCTCCACCGGGCAGAGGCGGCCCGCCGGGGCTTCCGCTACCACCCGCAGCCGTGCCGGAACCTGGGAGAGGTCCGCGGTCCGAACGGCGTAGCCGTCCATAGCCGAGTTGGACAGCGGTGGAATGTCCCGGTCGGCCACCACCTCTTCCGCCAGCACCCGCCCCAGCGCCTCCAGGATCGGTACCTGCTCCGGCTCCAGAACCCACACCGTCGCCAGAACCTGCTCCAGCGCCTCCTCCACGCTCAATACCGGTCTCTGCCCATCCCGCATTGCCCTCTTCATTTTACTTTCGTTGGTCGTTTGTAATTTTTAATTGTTAATTCTCACCGGTGCTCCGTATCCTCCCCCCGGGCCATCTGAACGGCGTGAGGGAGCAGGGGGATCAGGACTTCCATTCCTTCCTGGACGGCGCGGGGATTGCCCGGAAGGTTGACGATGAGGGTTCGCCCTCGCAGTCCTGCGACACCTCGGGAGAGGACAGCCATTGGCGTGCGCTTATACCCTTCCCATCGCAACAGTTCCGCCAGCCCCGGTGCCTCCCGCTCTATGACTGCGAGGGTCGCCTCGGGGGTGTGGTCGCGCGGGGTGAACCCGGTCCCCCCGGTTGTCAGGACCAGGTCCAGTTTCAGGTCATCGGCCAGATGGATGAGGGTTCGCCGGATATGTTCGGGGTCATCCGGGACGATGGTCTGGTGAACGACCTCTATACCGGCCTGCCGCAGGAGGTCTGCCAGCAGCGGGCCGCTGACGTCCTCTCGTTCTCCGGCATAGCCCTTGTCGCTGATGGTCACGACGCCTGCGCGGATCATTCCCGTCTCCTTGTGAAGGACAGGTGGCTGGGACGGCAGCCCTTCGGGCCGCTGCCCTTAGCCAATTATACCTCCACCGCGGTTTGCGACAAGCCCAAAATGGGGGTATAATAACAATACTACGCTATCTTTCCCCTGCAGAAGTCACACATGGGGCTTCAAGAAGACGTCGCCAAAATTCTAATCCCTGAGGACGTTCTCCAGGCTCGGGTTCGGTCGCTGGCAGAGGAGATTAATCGGGTCTACCAGGATGCCGACTTTCCCCTGCTGGTCTGTATCCTGAAAGGGGCCTTCGTTTTCCTCGCTGACCTGACCCGGCATCTCACTTTTCGTCACGAAGTAGACTTTATGGTGATTTCATCTTACGGGAAAAGGACGGTCAGCAGCGGGGTGGTTCGGATTCTGCTGGACCTGGAGCGGAATATAGAAGGGCGGCACGTGCTGATTGTGGAGGACATCATTGACACGGGCCGGACCCTGGATTATATCACCCGGAACCTGCAGACTCGCCATCCCGCCAGCCTGCGAATCTGCACGCTGCTCAGCAAACCTTCCCGGCGGGAAATCCCGATTCCCCTGGATTTTGTGGGGTTTGAGATTCCAGACGAATTTGTCGTGGGGTATGGTCTGGATTTTGCGGAGGCCTATCGGAACCTTCCCTTCATCGGCGTTTTAAAGCCGGAAGTCATCGCAGCCTGTAGAGAGGATTAGATTTGTGGACTCTGGGGTCCTCCTGATCCTGAAATGGGCGTTTGCTGGTCTTTTCGCTCTGGCTTTTTTGGCGGTCGGGTTCAGTCTCCTGAAATTCCGGGACGCCCGACGAGCGCGCTACTATTTCCTGCGCAAGGCGTCCTGGCAGGCGGGGATCCGTTGGCTGTGGGTCGCCCTTGCGATGACCCTCCTGGGAGCAGGGGCCCTCTACGTGCGGGTTCACCCCCCGGCCTCTCTTGTTCCGCCTGCCGTGACCGCTTCTCCAACACCGGCAGAAACTGTAGCGAGCCCAACCTTTGTGCCCTCTCCCACCTTTACGGCAACGCCTATCCCCCCTACCCCTACACCCACGCCCGTTCCCCCGACTCCTACTCCCACTGTCACGCCGACCCCTGTATACCCGTTACCCGAGACGGCACTTTCGCCTATCCCAGGTGCAACCCCGGCCTCTCCAGAAGCGCGAATCACCCTCTGGACTTTCGCCTTAGGGGAAGAGAACGGGCAGCCGGTTCAGCCTGGCTCCTCCTTCCGGGCGGGAGACTTTCGGGTCTACGCCTTCATCCGCTACGAGGGAATGAGCCGCGGGGTCCAGTGGACCTACGGCTGGTATCGGGAAGGGGAGTACCTGGATGGCAATACGTGTCTGTGGTGGGTCCGAATGCCGGATTGTCCGTATATGGTAGGCGAGCGGGGGAGCACCTACCTCTATTATCGCCGACCCGGTGGCTACGACCCGGGGACCTACGAGGTGCGAATCTGGATAGAGGACCGTTTCCAGGGAGCCTTCCCTTTCACGATTGTACCCTGAGGGGGGTTTTGGAGCGCTTTCTGGCATTTTAGGAACTTTAGGGGATTGACGGAAATCCGCGGCCGGGTTTATGCTATTATAGATAGGCCTGTTTTATGCGAGACCAAAAAAAAGAAGTGTTTTTTGTCGCGGAGGCTTTGTCGCTGCAGCGGAAGTTATGTTTTCTGAAGGCCATTCTGATTCACATCTTTGGGAGAAACCTGCAATGACGGGGAGACTTGTTGGGTACAAAGTGGTTGGTTTTCTAATCCAGATGGCTCTGCTGGTCTGGCTCGTTGCCCCCGTCGTTGCCGCGCCAAACGAACAGCCATCTTTCCCCTCAGGGCCTTCGGAATATTTCCAGTTGACAGGTCACTACGTCAAAGGTCCGTTTCTGGAGTTCTTCCGGACCCGTGGGGGAAGCCGCATCCTGGGGTACCCCCTGACGGAGGTCTTCTACGACCCCCGGCTTGGGCTATGGGTACAGTACTTTGACAATGTCCGGATGGAGTGGCATCCCAACAATCCGGACCCATACAAGGTCCAACTGGGGCTTCTGGGAGAGGAACTGGGCTATCGTCAGCCTCCTATTCCTCCGGACAAAATACCGCGCGGGAACCCCATGCAGCGCTATTTCCCGGAGACGGGGCACACCGTCTCCTACGCCTTTCTCCAGTTTTACGAGCAGAACGGTGGCCTGGATATCTTCGGGTATCCTATCACCGAGCCGCTGATAGAGGGAGGGCGAATCGTCCAGTATTTCCAGCGGACTCGGCTGGAGTGGCATCCAGAGCGACCTCGTGGGGACCGGGTGGTCGTGGGGGCCCTGGGACAGGCCTATATCCAGAAGTTTGGTGTGCCTCAGGAGTATCGGAAGCCCCAGCCGCCTCCGGCTCAACCGCTCGCACTGTCCGAAGACTCAGGAAAGGCGAGCATCCGGGCCTACGCGTTCGTAAAGTATCCCATCACTGGAAGGGACGGGTATCAGACGGTCTTCCTCTACGTAACGGATGCCAGCCGTCGGCCTCTGCGGGGGGTGACCGCGACGGTGCGGGTGTATTTCCCCTCTGGAGTGAGCACGTATCGGATGGAGGCCACAGACCATCGCGGGGTTTCCAGCCTAACCTTTCCTTTTTACTCGCTCCTTTCGGGGCAAAAAATCCTTATAGAGGTGGTCGTTCAGGCTGGCACCCAGACCGTCGTTGCGCCGACCTCTTTTGTGGTCTGGTACTGAGAGCAAGTCTGAAAATTCCGGTTCTCCGAGGCCTGCGGTGCTGTTAGCGCAAACTGCCAGGCCTGTGAACATCCGTCGGAAAACCGTTTCAGGCCACCTATCCCAGGCGAATCGCCTGCGCTACGTGACTTTCAGCATTTTCAGACACGCCCTGAATTCTTCGGGGCCGTTCTTCATCACGACGTGCCTGGCACTTCTGAAAGCGCCAGGCACGTCGTTTTATCTTTTCGGCACCCATTTTACAGCGTCAAAGGCGATGAGCCGGGAGAGATAGGGCTCAAAGGTCACGTCTGCCAGGGAGACGTAGTCATCCCGTGTGCCCCGAAAATGGAAGGTCCCCAGGGAGACCCAGCGACCCCCGTTGGCCGACTGGTCCACCGTCCGAAGTGTGAACCCTCCGCTATGGGAGATCCAGTACCGGGCCTTGGAGGTCGTTGTGTAGCGGTTGGGGATATAGACGAAGACCTCGTACCAGCCCGGCTGGAGTTTCGGGTACCATCGGGCCCAGTTGTAGTTGGAGCGGGCTCGGTCGTTGTTGCGGGTCCAGAGGAGGCGGCCGTTGTAACCCTCATAGGCGATGCGCCAGCCGGAGGGGTTGCCGCCTCGGACGAAGCCGGAGTCCTGGTCGTCCACGATGACGGTGCCCGGCACAGGAGCGGGGGGAGTGGGTGGGGTAGGGGTTCCGTCTATCCGCTGCCAGGAGAGTTGGGCAAGGGCCTGGCCGGTCTGTTCATAATATTCCATTTTGACGGGCACGGAGCCGCCGGGAAGGTAGATGTCGCCCACGTAGGTGGTGGCGGGCTGTTGGCGCCAGGCATCCAGGAGGAGGTGGTTGTTAACCCAGAGGCGGCCGCCGTCGTCCACGGTCATCGTGAAGCGGTAGGTCCCCGCGGGGAGATTGAGGTCGCGGGTCCAGCGAACAGAGAACCCATCGGCGGGGAGACCCGGAGCCGGCGCACCCAGACCCCAGTCAAAACGAATGTTCGCGTCATCACGAACCAGAGATGGGCTGCCCTCCAGGTTGGGATTGTTGTAGTACTCGCCGCGCCAGTTGGTGATGATCGGCGGGGCGACTTCCCAGGAGAACCGAACGAGGGCTTCGCCTACCCGCTCATAGTACTCAACGATGAGCAGGTGATGTCCAGGGCTCAGGGTCTTATCCACGCTGACCGTTTTAGCCGGGTGATCGTACCACTCGTTGATGATGAGCGCTCCATCCAGCCAGACGCGCACGCCATCGTCGCTGGTCGCGGTGAAGCGGTAGGTCGTGGCGGTGGTCACTTCTATGTACCGGGTCCAGCGCGCGGAGAAGTGGTCCGCGTTGATCTCCGGGGCTGGAGAACCTGTACCCCAGTTGTAGTCCAGATTGGCCTCGGCTCGCCAGAGGACCGGACTTCCCGCCAAGTCCGCGTTGTTCCAGTAGGCGGCCTGCCAGACGGGGTCTGTATGTTGTGGCCCTGGCCCCTGGGCCGTTGCCTGGTGGGCCGTTAGAAGCAGGGTCAGTGCAATTATCCAGCCAATGGCTAACATCCCCTTTCGCATCGTTTGCCTCCTTAAAACTATTGCTCTACCTTCAAGACGTTCACAGATGGCAACAGTTCCTTTCCGGGCGTGCTCAGGGGGCATTCCCGTTCGCCGCAGAACGGGTCTCCGGCCAGTTCTGTGCTGTTCCGGAAAGGAAGGCCGCCGAACAGAACCGTGGGGTGAGAACCGAGCCCGTGGACCGGAGGGAATTTCTGGAGGATCAGAGCCAGTACTGGAGGGGAAGCCGCCAGCAGAACTCCCCGGTACATCAGTCCCCGCCTTTCCCCGTGGAAAACAGACCATCATAACTTTATCGTATTCCCCCGCCCTAAAAGATGACAATTTGGTGACAGTTGGGTGACCTCTGGGGTTCGGACACAAGTTGGGAGAGAGTGTTTATAAGCCTTTCCTCACCTGGCTACACCGCTATCCCCTTTCCCGAAGTTTGGCCCTTTTCAGTCCTAACTCAGGTCCGAACTTCCGTTTTCTCACTTGCGCCTTTTGCGCTCCTGAATATAATGACTGTCGGTCAGTTACTTCGTGTTGTCGCCGCACGGGTGGAGACCAGTCCTTCTGGAGTTCTGCGCTGGAAGGCGTCTTCGCCGACTCCTATCCCCGTTTGGTGGAGGCAGAAGCCCGTGCGGGCTATTTTCCTTAAGTATCCAGTATTCCACATTCCGCGTTGGGAGGAGGCCGATGGACTTCTCTTTGACCCCTGAACACGAGATGGTCGTCCGCATGGTGCGGGACTTCGCCGAAAAGGAAGTGGCCCCCTACATCAAAGAATACGACCGCGCTCATAAACCCTTCGTTCGGGCTATTGAGCGGATGGCGGAACTGGGCATTCTGGGCATCTGCATCCCCGTCCGCTACGGCGGCCAGGGAATGGACTACATCAGCCTGGGGCTGGCCTGCGAGGAACTGGAGCGGGTGGATACTTTCCTGCGGGTGGTGATGAGTGTCCATGTCGCCCTCAACAGTCTGGGCATCTTTCAGTGGGGGACGGAGGAACAGAAGCGCAAGTTCCTGGTGCCTCAGGCCCGCGGGGAGCGGTGGGCCGCCTTCGGCCTGACGGAGCCCGGAGCCGGGTCCGACGTCGCCGCTATCTCCGCCACGGCCCGCCGGGAGAGGGATGTCTACATCCTCAACGGCGAGAAGATGTGGATCAGCATGGCCTCGTTGGCCCACAACTTCCTGGTCTTCGCCCGGACCGACCCCAAGGCCCCGCCGCACCAGGGGATCACCGCCTTCATCGTGGAGCGGGAGATGAAGGGAGTCACCACCGGCGACATCCACGGCAAAATGGGCATCCGTGCTGGCTCCACGGGCTGGATCGCGATGAACGACGTGGAGGTCCCAGAAGAAAACCGGCTGGGAGAAGAGGGCGAGGGCTTCAAGATCGCCATGTCCTGCCTGGACAACGGGCGCTACACCATCGGTGCTGGAGCCACCGGCCTTATCCGGGCCTGCCTGGAGGCATCGGTCAAGTACGCGCACGAGCGCCGGACCTTCGGACGGCCCATCGCGGAGCACCAGTTGGTCCAGCAGATGATTGCCCGGATGAAGCGGGATTATGAGATTGGGCGACTGCTCTATCTGCGAGCGGGCTGGTTGAAGAACCAGGGTATCCGCAATACCTGGCAGACGAGCCTGGCGAAGTGGTTTGCCACGGAGGCCAGTTTCGCCGCCGCGTCCGACGCCGTCCAGATTCACGGCGCCTACGGCTACTCCGACGAGTACGACGTGGAGCGGTTCCTGCGTAACGCCAAGGGCGCCTGCATCTACGAGGGCACGTCCCAGATTCACGAACTCATTCAGGCCCAGTACGTCCTGGGCTACCGGCAGGATAAGCCGCTGCGCTGCGAACTGCCGCCCTACGACCCGGAGGAATGGCAGCGGGAGGCATAACCCTCACCCTACCCCCGGCCCTATGGGCCATCCCTTCCCCTCTCCGCTGACGGGAGGGGAGGAGGTAGGGGGGGTGAGGTCCATTTCCCCATCCCACAATCGGAGGTGAGCCCATGCACATCGTCGTCTGCACCAAACAGACGCCCGACTCGGCGGCCAAACTGACGGTGGACGCCGCGGGCAACGTCTCCTGGGGAGATTCGCCCATCGTCATCAACCCCTGGGACGAATACGCGGTGGAGGAGGCGTTGCTCATTAAGGAACGGCTGGGGGGCAACGCGAAGGTCACCGTCATCTCCATGGGGCCGGAGGCCGCGCTGGAGGCGCTCAAGCACGCCATCGCGATGGGCGCCGACGAGGGAATCCGCATCTGGGACCCCGCCTTTGAGGGCTCCGACACCCTGGCGACCTCCTACGTCCTGGCGAAGGCCATAGAGAAGATGGGAGATGTCCAACTGGTTCTCTTTGGCAAGTCGGCTATAGACAGCCAGACGGGCCAGGTTCCCGTGGAGGTCGCCCGGCGGCTGGGCTTCTCGCCCCTCACCTACGTCATCAAGATCGCCGAACTGGACCCCGCCGGGAAGTCCATCACGGTGGAGCGGCTCCTGGAGCAGGGCCGGCAGGTGGTGAAGGCGCCGTTGCCCGCTGTCGTCGGCACCATCAAGGGGATCAACGAGCCCCGCTATCCCTCTTTTATGGGCATCCGCAAGGCCACCCGGGCCCAGTACCCCGTCTGGAGCGCGGCCGACATCGGCGCAGACCCGGCGAAGGTGGGCGCGGCCGGCTCCGGCGTCCGCTGGACCCGCATTTTCCCGCCTCCGGCCCGGGAGGGCAAGGCCGAAATCATCCAGGCCGAGACAGTGGAGGAGACTGTCCGGATTCTGGTGGATAAACTGATGGCGGAGAAGGTGATATAACAGGGGCGCAGGTCGCAGGGCGCGGGGCAAAGGGAGCAGGTTGTGCGGAAGAGCGGGGCTACAGATGAGCGGGATGGCTGAAGTGCGGGTGCGGTTGAGCCCAGCGCTCTACGAGCGGCTGCTGGAGCGGGCAGCGGCGCTGCAGCGGGAGCCCGAGGAGGTTGTCGCCGAGGCGGTGGAGCGCTGGCTGGAGGAGGAAGACCCGGAGGCCCGTCTTCAGCGCGCGCTGGAACGGAGCGGGCTTTTGGCCTGGCCGCGACAGAAGCCCACGGATTCGGAGGCCCTGGAGCAGGACCGCCAGCGGGTACGTCAGATTCTGGCGAAACTGACCACTCCCCTCTCCGAAGACATCATCCGGAGCCGGGAGCCGTCGTGGTAGTCTACTTCTTTGATTCCAGCGCGCTGGTGAAGCGATATATGGACGAGCCGGGAAGTGAGTGGGTTCGGCAAATCCTCGCGGAGTTTCCCTTCGCGGCTATCGCCGAAATCACTCTTGTGGAGGTCGTCGCGGCTCTGGCCCGACGTTGGCGAATGGGGGAAATCACCATAGAGGAGTATCGCTTTACCAGAGGCGTCTTCCTGAAGGACGTCCGCTGGTACCAGGTGTTCCCGACCAGCCAATCCACAGTGGAACGGGCCATCGCCCTGATAGACCATCATCCCCTGCGGGCCTACGACGCGCTGCAACTGGCTACTGCCCTGCAACTGGCCGACGCCCTGCGCTCCGAGCGCCTCTCCCTGACCTTCGTCTCTGCCGACGAGCGGCTCTGCGCCGCTGCCGAACAGGAGGGACTGCCG
>JANXAH010000073.1 GCA_025062415.1 Anaerolineae bacterium
GGGTCTCACCTGGAAATCGGTCTATCACTTCGGCGATTTCCAGCAGTTGCCACTCGTGGAGTTTCCGATGGAAAAACGCACTCTTGGTCAACTGATCCAAAAACCACGCCTCTTTGCCGGAGGTCATACGGGTTTCCTCCATACGACGATGCTCTCTCTAACTGGCACCCGCCCAAACCGGCCCATTTGCTGAGAACTGTTCCCCTTGTAGCGGGCAACGACGATTTCCTCCGTCCGAAAACCTTCTCTTTCGGCGATTTCTGAGAGAATCAGGTCCACCGGGAGCAGGTATCCCTCAAAGCGCACGTTGTCCACAACGAGGGCTACCCGTGCTCCTGGCGATAGAACCCGTCGCCATTCTCGGATGGCCTGCTGCATGTCCACGAAGTAGGCCGTCAGCATATCCGGGATTTTGGGATTGTTCAATTTCTGTCGTCTCGCCCTCAGGATCTCCACCATTTCCCCGACAGCAGGATGGGGGGGTACTTCCGTGGGGGCCAGGCGCGCTTCTATGTGAGAACGAAGCAGGCTGTGGCGCAGAGACCTCAACTCGTCAAAATTCCGAACAAAGTGAAAGCAGAGTTCCAGAGAATAGGTACGGGTGTAATCGTAGCGATTGGCGTAGGGAGGAGACGTGATGAGAACTGTCGGAGCGCGCTGGAACGGCACATCGTCCAGATAGCGGGTATCGCCCAGGACGACAGTCCAGGAATCGCCCGCGGGCGCCTTCCATCCCAGTTCCCGAATCCGCTGAAGGTCTTTTTCCGCTTCCAGAACACGGCCTGCCAGCGCTTCCTCCGGGTTCGCCGTTTTCTTGGTTCTCCGCAGGCGCAGAAACTGCCCGTCTTTAGAGGTGTAACTGCACGGCTCCAGGATGGAAAAAAAGAGCAGGAGAAAAACCTCTCTGTAGGGAAATTCCAGTGTATCTATGGCGGCCTTCCAGCGGCGCAGGTAGTCCAGCGTCTCCTCTGGAAAGGCAACCCGCATAATTGCCACATCCATTGCAACCCGGGCCGGCTGCATGCGGGGAGCAATCTGGGTCAAGCGGGCGAAGGTCTCCAGGATCTCCCCTGGACGAATCTGAAAGAACAGGGGAAGTGTCTGGGCAATGAAGGCCGCTACCGGGAGACGGTCTACCCCCACAGCCGAAATTCCCCTTAAGGAGGCTGCAAGCAGTGTGGTACCCATCCCACAGAAGGGGTCAAAGACATAGTCCTCCGGCCCTGCTCCAAGACGATCCAACCACTCCTCTACAAACCCAAACGCAAAGGCCTCCTTGTATCGGTATAGCCGTAGAAGAGGAACATCCCGATTGCCGACATAAGAGACCAGATTTCCCAGGCGCAGTTCTTCCCGCATCCGGGAAGCGTATTTTTCTTCCAGCCTTCGGGACTCCTCCCCGAGGCACATCTTTGGGAAAGCCCGGACGTCAAACAACAGAGGCTGTCTCATCAGAATTTGCCCCCTGCCTCTCTCGGCACCAGTCGTTCCATCAGCGTCCGGTAGAAATAGTCCCGCTCCCGCACCCGGGCGAAGCGGGCGACGTGGGGGCTTGCCGCCACCTCCACCCGGTCTCCAGGGGCCAGCGGGGCGGTCAATTCCCCATCCAGGGTGAACGCAGCGGGGGAATGGCCCCGGACCACGACCTGCACCTGTACTCCCTCCGCCAGGACGACGGCCCGGTCCAAACTCAGGTGAGGCGCGACGGGCACCAGCAGGATGTTCCGCTGCTGGGGCGGCATGATGGGACCTCCTGCCGCTAACGCGTAGGCCGTGCTCCCCGTCGGCGTCGCGATAATCAGCGCGTCGGCGACGTAGGTGGTCAACAGGTCCCCATCCACCCGGGCCTCCAGCCGGACCACCCGTCCCAGCGTCCCCTGCCCGACGACTACGTCGTTCAGTGCCTCTCCCTCCGCCAGCAGAGTCTCCTCCCGAAAGGCCCGGGCCCGGAGCATCATCCGCTCTTCTACCCAGTACTTCCCCTCCAGTACCCGGGAGAGGACCTCCGGCCATCGGTCCGGCTCTGTCTCTGTGAGAAAGCCCATCCGGCCCAGATTGATGCCCAGGATCAGGGTGAGGTGCCCGGCGGCCAGGCGCGCGGCCCGCAGGATGGACCCGTCGCCGCCCAAAGTGACCAGAAGGTCCACTGCGGCGACCTCTGAGGCGACCCCCGGATCCAGCCGGTCCGTCTCCCAGACCCGGACACCCTGCTTGCGAAGCCAGGCTGCGATGGCCTCAGCCAGCGGTGCAGCCCCGGGATGGTGGGGATGCCGGAAGAGGCCAATGGCGCTTATGGGCCGACCCGCTCCCGAAGCCACGGGATCAGTTCCTCCAGGGGGATTTCTATCTGCCCGCTGGCAGCCATATCCCGGACGGTGGCAACTCCGCGGGCCAGTTCATCCTCCCCCAGGATGACCGTGAAGCGGGCGCCTCGTTTGTCGGCCTCCCGCATCTGGCTCTTCAGCCCCCGCTCCCCGAAAGCCACCCAGACTCCGATCCCAGCCTGGCGGAGCGCGTCCGCCAGACGAACCGCTTCCCGGCGCGCCGCGTCGCCCAGGTGGGCCAGAAAGACGGGGGGAGCAGGAAGCGGGGGGACCGGGATGCCTTGGCTTTTCATCGCCAGAATGATGCGTTCTATCCCAGCGGCGACGCCCACGCCGGGGGTCGGCGGGCCGCCCAGAACTTCCGCCAGCCCATCGTACCGGCCTCCGCCGCAGACAGCCGCCTGGGCGCCGATCCCCGCTGCCCAGACCTCAAAGACCGTCTTGGTGTAATAATCCAGTCCCCGAACCAGCCGATGGTTGAGCGTATAGGGTCGGCCCAGCAAGTCCAGGTACTCCCGCAGGCGCGCGAAGTGCTCCGCACACTCGTCGCAGAGATGATTCAGAATAGGCGGGGCAGCCTCTATAATCGGCTGACAGACCTCCGCCTTGCAGTCCAGCACCCGAAGAGGATTCCGCTCCATCCTTCGGCGGCAGTCGTCGCAGACTTCCTCCCGGTGGCGCCAGTAGTAGTCCCGAAGGACCTCTACGTATCCGGGACGGCAGCGGGGGCACCCCGTGGAGTTCAGTTGGAAAGAGAGGTTCCGGAAACCCAGCGTTGCGTAGAGGTCCCAGATGACAGTCATCACCTCCAGGTCGGCCAGGGGGTCCTGTTCGCCCAGAATCTCCAGGTTGAACTGGTGGAACTGGCGGAACCTCCCGGCCTGGGGGCGGTCGTAGCGGAAGACGGGGCCGACGGAGTAGAGTTTGACCGGCTGAGGGCGGACGTGCATCCCGTTCTCAATGTAGGCCCGGACGACGCCCGCGGTAAACTCTGGCCGAAGGGTGAGGGAGTCGCCGCCCTTATCGGTGAACGTGTACATCTCCTTCTCCACGACATCCGTGGCAGTCCCAATGCCGCGAGCGAAGAGGTCCGTCGCCTCAAAAATGGGGACGTCTATTCGCTCAAAGCCCGCCTGGCGGGCCAACCGGACCGCACAGGCAGTGACGTGCTCCCAGTAGGGCTGGTCCTCCGGGAGGATGTCCTGAGTCCCGGTCGGGCGCTGGAAGCGCAGCATACGGTCCTCCTTGTTTCAACCCATCGTACGGGGTGCTTCTCAATTATACCACAAACCGGGATTTGGCAACCTGAGAGGCTGGGATGCCCGGAGCGCGGGAAACGGGGGAGCGCGAGGCGAAAAGGGGCGGCGGCCACCCGCCTTCTGGCGGGTGGCCGCCGCCCCCGTCGTGGGGGGGGGGGGGGGGGGGG
>JANXAH010000109.1 GCA_025062415.1 Anaerolineae bacterium
GCGGGCGGCGAAGCCGCCCGCCGCAAACCCCTGCTCTGTTCCCCCCTTCTCGGATGAGGGGGCGTCCCACTCATAAAATAAAAGGCTACTGTCCCGGAGGTCATCCCCGTAGACAGGGTCCAAGGTTTTCCCTTCCTTGCAGTTTTGAGATAGCTCTGCGCGCAACGGGTGCTGTCAATTAAACTATCGGACCGGCACCCATCCTGCCTGTTCCACGATCCGCTGACCATCCGGGCTCAGCGCGAAGCGGATGAACTCCTCGGCCAGGGGTTGGGAGAGGGGTCCGGTCAACAGGTTCAGGGGACGCACCAGGGGATATTCGCCGCTACGGGCAGTGGCGGGGGTGGGGGCAACGCCGTTGATTTTCACCACTCGCAGTTGGTCAGTGAGGTTCCCAAAGCCCACGTAGCCGATGGCGCCTGGCCGCTCGGCCACCATCGCAGCCACGTCTCCCGCGGTCACCCCCGTCTGCAGGTTGGGAGCAGTGGGCTCCCGACCTCCCAGGACCAGTTCGTCAAAGGCGCCGCGCGTGCCCGAACTGATCTCCCGCACTACGGGAACCACCGCCAGGTCCGGGCCGCCTACCTGACGCCAGTTGACAATCTCGCCCCAGTAAATTGCCGCCAGATCGTTCAGGGAGAGGTTCTCCACAGGGTTGGACGGATGGACCACGACCGCAATAACGTCCAGCGCGATGGTGTGAACCGAAATCCCCTCTGCTTCCTGAGGGGTGAGGTTTCGGGACGCCATCCCGATATCCACCGTCCCTTCGTGGACGGCCTGGATGCCGACCTTGCTTCCTCCCGCAGCGATCTCCAGTTGAACCCCCGGATACCGCTTCTGGAAGGCCTCTCCCAGCGCTCCCACAAGGGGCTGCATAGTAGTGCTTCCGGCAAAGACCAGTTTGCCTGCCACAGGAGGGCTGACGGGAGTTGAGGGGACGGAACGGCAACTGGAGAGAAGAAGCATCAACCCGATCAGAGCCCATACCTTTTTCATCGTACCTCCTTATTTCGCTGCAGAAACCGGGAGACCTCCATCATCTGGGGGGTAACGCGCGGGATGGAGGGGTTGAGCGGGAGAGTGAAGGAGAACGTGGAGCCGCTGCCCGGCTGACTCTCTGCCCAGATTTGGCCTCCGTGCAATTCTATGATGTATCGGGCGAGGCTGAGGCCCAGGCCCAGCCCGCCAAACTTGCGGGCAGAGGAGAGATCGGCCTGGGAGAAGGGCTGGAAGAGTTTCTCCATATCCTCCGGCGAAATGCCGATGCCCGTATCCTCCACCGAAATCACCACCCATTGGGAACTGTGGGCTGCCCGGATGGCGATCCGACCCTGGGGCGTGAACTTCACCGCGTTGGAGAGCAACTGATAGAGGGCCTGTCGGATACGGCGGGCATCTGCCATCACGGGAGGCAAATCCGGCGGAAGGTCTATCTCTAACCGGACGCTCTTTTTCTCCAGTAGTTCCTTTTGAACTTCGTCAGCGGCTCTCTGAATCTCCTGGTACAGGTCCGTTGGCTGCAGGTCCAGCATCACCCGGCCTGCT
Source organism: Anaerolineae bacterium (assembly GCA_025062415.1). Taxonomy (GTDB): domain Bacteria; phylum Chloroflexota; class Anaerolineae; order B4-G1; family DUEL01; genus SpSt-77. The sequence goes on from JANXAH010000109.1 coordinate 1,549, forward strand.
TCCAACTGGCTGATCTCCATAATGCGCTCCACCATCTCCAGCAGGTGCCGGCCCTGCCGGTTGATGGCATTCAAGGAAGCCCGCTGGGCTTCGTTGAGTTCCCCGTCCACCCCTTTCAGCAGCAACTGGGAAAAACCGATGATGGTATTCAGGGGCGTGCGCAACTCGTGGTTAATGGTATTAAGCAACTGCATCTTCAGGTGGTCCAGTTCCGCCAGCCGGTTGGTCAGTTCCTGCTGACGACGGTAGACCAGCGCGTTCTGGACGGCGATGGCGACCTGAGATGCCAGCGTGGTGAGCGTTTCCACCATTTCCGGCGAGAAGGCGTTCCGCTCAGCGCTCTGAATATCCAGCGCACCGATGACCGTCCCTGCGTACATCAGCGGGAAGACGGCCTCCGAAAGGGTGTCGGGCAACTCGGGGAGAAAGAGATACAGTGAGGACTCCCGCACGTCCTGAACCACCACAGGCTCCCGCAGTCGGACGGCGGTGGTGATCAGCGATTTCTGGTTCAGGGGGATAGCGATAGACGGAATTTCTGCCATAGCGCCGCTGGCCTGACGCAGCACCACTTCCTCCCGCTCCATATCCAGGATAAAGACCCCCACAAAATAGTACCCGAACTGGCGGCGAATCTGTTCCACGGCTGTCTGCAGAACCTGGTCCAACTCCAGCGTGGACATCGTGGCCCGGGCGATTTCGGCAGCGATGACGATCTGCTGGGTCCGCTCCCGGACTTTTCCCTCCAAGTCGCGGTAGAGGGACTCCAGTTCCGCCAGCATCTGCCGGAAGGAGGCCTCCAGTTGGCCGATCTCGTCGTTCTGACCGATGCAGAGGAACCCGCCACAGGGGACATAGGCATCCAGCGCAGTGAAGTCGTGTTCTATCGCCACCCGCTGAGAAGCCCGGGCCAGGTCTCCCAGAGGACGCAGCAGCGACTGAACCAGACGACCCGCCAGAAACACCAGGAGGCCCGTGGTGAGCACGGAGGCCAGGACGACCATTCCCAGGCCGGTCTGCATCACCCGGTTGATCGCCGCGGTAGAGTGGCCCAGCAGCAGGACGACTTCCTCGCCCGCTAAAGAAAGGGAAAGGCGGCGGGTATAGTGGTCGGACGAATGTTCCAGCGCGGCAAAGGAGAGGCTCGGCTCCGTAGAAATGTCTGTTCCCCTCCACCGGAGGGCGATCACGGCGCTCAGCGCCTCTCTTCGGGCAATCCGTTTCAGTTCCGACCCCAGGTCTATGCCGGTGATGATGGTTCCTCCCTCGGCCGTTCTGGCCGAGCCGATGAGCAGCAGCCGGTCGTTCGCCACCATCAGACGCACCGAGTCCTCGCGCGCCTCCGGCAGAAGGGAGGAAATCTGGAAAAGTTCAGCGGTCACCAGGTTGACCCAGGCGTTGCCCTGCGCGTCGTAAATCTGAATCAGGTCCAGATCAAAGCGGTTGCGCAGAATAACCGCCTGGCTATCCACCTGGGCCAGATTGGCCTCCGTTTTCTGCTGAAGGGCCCACCGAACCTCCCCGTGGGCGGCCATCATCTTTGCCGACGCCTGCACCATCCCGGCGCGACTGGTCAGGACCTGGACCACCCGACCTGCATCCTGCTCCAGGCGCTGCTCCAGAATCTGGTTGCGGGTCAGCACCGTGCCGCCGACGAAGGCGCCTATGCTGACCAGAAGGGAAACGGCCATCAGCCCCAGAATGGGCCAGAGGATTTTGGCCTGCAGTCCCTGCAGAGGCCAGAAGGAACCCACAAGAGCAACCAGACGCTTCTTTAACTCCATCACCCAGACGGGCCCTCTCCGGTCGGATCGGATTCAGTGGGAAGAAGCGGCGCAAGAATTGCGAGCCCAAATGTTAGCCCCCAGAAGGTTACATCTGAGTCCGCAGTGCCCGTAACGCGTGCCATTGGCCTGCAAAGGCAGACGAACAGATGGCGCTACGGGGAGCGCAGGCCACGCTACTCTGTGAGGCCACCCAGGCCCTGGCTTCATGATCTCCGGGCGACGGGAGAGGAGGAGCAGGCCATCTCCCGAGCGTTCGGGAGGCCCGGGCAGATCGGTTCTGCCGGTCGGGCGGGAAGGAGAAGCGCAGCCCAATCGGCAATCAGACGGTCCAGCACCCGTTCCCACGTCTGGGTCTCGGCGTAGGCCCGGCCAGCGGTGCCCAACTGCCGGGCCAGCCCTGGATGCTCCACCAGACGGCCTACCTGCGAGATCAGCGATGCTTCCTCCTCCGCCTCGTAGACCAATCCGTTGACTCCATCACGCACGTAGTCTATCTGGCCGCCCGTATGGGGCACCACCACGGGCAGGCCCGAGGCCATCGCCTCCAGCACCACGTTGCCGAAGGTCTCGTTGGCGCCCGTCAGGACAAATATGTCGGCGGACGCATAGGCCGCGGCCAGGTCTGCGCCGCGCAGATAGCCAGTGAAGACAGTCGGAGTTCCGGCGAAGAGCCGCTCTAAAGCCCATCGCTCCGGCCCGTCACCGACGATCGCCAGACGAACGCCGGGAAGGGCATCCAGCATCGGCCTCAGCATCGCCACCCGCTTTTCTGGGGAGAGCCGTCCCACAGTGAGAATCAGCGGTGCCTCCGGATGGCCGCCGCTCAGGCGTTCCCGCCATTCCGGGCTGGCACGGAGAGGGTGAAACTGACCCGTATCCACACCTCGCCCCCAGACGCGCAGGTTGCGGAAGCCCCTCCGTTCCAGTTGTCGCAGCGTGAACTGTGAAGGACAGAAGTTGAGGTCCGCCTGCTCGTGGACCCAGCGGAGAAAGTTCCAGAGCGGCTCGCTGAAAAAGCCCATCCCCCAGCGCTGGACAAAGCCGGGCAGGTCTGTCTGGTACGAGGCCGCCACCGGAATTCCCATTTCCCGCGCCAGGTACAGCCCCACCAGCCCCAGAGATACCGGGTTGAAGACGTGAACCAGGTCCGGGCGGAAGGCCACCAGCGTCTCACGGACATCCACAAGGGGCGGCACCAATCGGACTTCCGGATAAAAGGGAAGAGGCAGCGCTGGAAGGCCAATGACGGGCGTCCCCGCGTATTCTGTCGGCCCTCCGGCAGGTGCGAACAGAATAGCCCGGTGTCCGCGCCGCGCCAGATGCTCCAGAAGACGACAGAGGGTGTTCACCACGCCGTCGGTTTTAGGCAGGAACACCTCAGTAAAGAGCGCGATCCGCATAATGCCCTTCTCCGCGAGGAAATCCCGCTTCGGCATTATGCCAGGGTATTTTAAGCGTTCCGTTAAAGACCCGTTATGGGTTTGTTAACGAAAAAGGTTTGCGGCGGGCAACGAAGTTGTCCGCCGCAAATCCCTTCTCCTACATCAGCCGCATCCGCTGCCGGGGCAGGGCGCGGCCCTTCCAGGTGGCCCGGCCCGTCACCGTCCAGAGCAGGGAGCGAAAAGCGATGAAGACCAGCAGCAGAATGAGAACAGGATACAGGGGCACCAGATAGAGGGGAAAGCGCAGCCGGGCCATCGCGATCCCCCAGAGCGCCAGCATCTCCCCTACCGCCAGCAGCGCCGGCCAGAGGGCAAAGACGTCCCGTCCCACCCCCAGCGGCCAGAGGGCGGAGACAGCCAGCGGTTCCACCGTGACCATTGTCATCCAGGCCCAGACGAAAAGGTACTCTGCCAGGCGAAAGTCAAAGACGGCGAAGAGGTTCTTGGTGAACCCCTCCACCGCCGCTCGGAAACCGGGATACATCCGGCAGGAGACAAAGTCCCCCACGTCCACGATCCGCCAGCGGAGCCCTTTTGCCTTCACCCGCTGGCCCAGCGCGATGTCGTCCACGGGGTTCGTCCGTACCGCCGCATGTCCGCCGACAGCCTCATAGGCCGACCGCCGAAAGAGCATCCATTGCCCGTTGGTCAGCGAGAGCGCCGGAGCCCGCACCCGATAGGCCAGCGCCAGAGGAAGAAAGGAGAAAAAGCACCAGAAAATTGTCGGGACCGTGAGCCGCTCGCCCCAGGTGACCAGCCGCTGGCGCAGGAAGCCGCTCATCAGGTCGGCCCGTTCGGCCTGGAACGCAGTGACCCCCAACCGTAGCGCCTGGGGATGATGGACGGTGTCCGCATCGGTGAAGAGGAGCAGTTCCCCTCCAGCCGCTTCCGCCAGTTGCTGGCAGGCCCAGTGTTTGCCCAGCCACCCCTCCGGCAGCGGTCGGCCCGAAAGCACCCGAAGCCGGGTGTCCTCCCGGGCCAGAGCCGCCAGGACTTCTCCCGTCCCATCCGTAGAACCGTCGTCCAGCACCAGCACCTCAAAGTCCGGGTAGTCCTGGGCCAGGAGAGAGCGGACACAGTCGCCGATAACTGCCTCCTCGTTGCGCGCAGGGACCAGCACGGAGACGCGCGGGAACCGCACGGAAAGGGAATACGTTCCCAGCCGCCGCAGCGTCCGCAGGTTGCTGAGCGCGATGGCCAGCAGGATGCCCAGAAAGACGACAATGCCCAGTTGATGACGAAACCAGAAGGGAGTCAAGGGAACCTCTCCTTCTCTCACCGCAGAGAGCGCAGAGATGCAGGGATTTTCAGCAGTTTCTCTGCGCTCTCCGCGGTCTCTGCGGTTACAGGAACCGGAGCCGGGGCGGCGTCCGCAGGTCGCGCCGGTGTTTCCAGAGGACCAGAGCCAGGTTTGCCGCCCAGATCGCCAGCAGGGGCCCCAATGCACCCGCCAGCAGCAGGTAGACTCCCAGGACGAAGACCCCGAAAACGGCCGACCAGGCGTCGGTTCGGTTGAGGGCGATAGCCAGCGTCAGCGCCAGCCCCATCACCGTGGGCCCGACCCACAGCGTCAGTCCGCTCCAGACGCCGAAGGTCGTGGCGATAGCCTTGCCGCCCCGGAAGCGCAGGAAGGGTGAGAAGGCGTGACCCAGGACCGGAGCCAGCGCGACGGGAACCAGCCCCCAGCCGTCTATTCCGGCCCCGAAGCGGGCCAGCGCCACGGGCACGGAACCCTTCAGGTAATCCAGCAGCAACGCCGGGACGCCCGCTTTCCAGCCTCCGGCCCGCCAGGCGTTGGCCGCGCCGGGGTTCCCATCGCCGTAGCGGCGGACGTCGGCTCGGGCCACCAGCCGTCCGACCCAGACCGAGAAGGGTAGGGAGCCGGAAAAGAACCCCAGCACCGTCCAGAGGAGCACCATCCCGATAGGTGGCTCCGGCGGCGGGGTTCCCACTGGCGTCCAGTACCGTCGCAACTTCGCCACAAAGGCCGGGTCGCCCCCCAGCCGCTCCGCCCGCCCAACGGTGAAGACGTATCGTCCCACCCTTCCTTCCGGGTGCCAGACGACGGCCCGGTACAGGCCGTCGGCGGGCAGCGTGAACGTCCGCTCCTGTCGCTCCCAATACGAGGTGCGGGTGAAGGGCTCAAAGAAGGTAGAAGGCACCCCTGCCGGGGGTGGGATCACTTCCGTCCCCTCTTCCCCGGCGATGGGCACGGCCGACGGCAGAGCCTCTCCTCCCTTCGGAAGCCCCGGGCCGATCAGGGCCATTGTCGGGGCGAAGTCCTCCTGACCGGGAATCTGGGGGATGACGATGAAGACGTAGACCTCCTGCCCGGCCCGTCCATCAAAGGCGAAAACGTCTACATCCTGGGGCGACTCCAGGGTGGCATAGATGGCAGTGGAAATGGAAGGGTCCGCTATCCGCCAGGGCTGGTCTGGCGGGATGTCCATCTCCTCAAAGAAGGGCTGGTGGGCCCAGACCGGGGCAGCGGTCAGAAGGGCCCCCGTCAGGAACAGCGCAATCAAAACCCGCAGCAGGATAGGTCGTTTCACGGCACTTTCTCCATAGCGATTTCTGTCAGTATCTCCAAGGCCCGCAACGCGCTCCGCTCTTTATCCTTGACCTCCAGCATCAGGTCAAAGTCGTGAGGGCGACTCTCCGCCAGGAAACGGCGGAAGTGGGCCTCGTCCAGCGTGCGGGCGTGACTTCCCGGACGACCGCCGGGGAGGGGAGAAGAGTAGTCCACCATCGGCGGGCCGTCTTCGGGCTTCCATGTCGCTGCGGCCGCCGCCAGCGCCTCCGGAAGCGTCCGCCCGTCGGGATAGACCTCGTGGTGAAAGACGTCCAGGACGACAGGTAGTCCCGTCTCCTGGCTTACCGCCAGGCAGTCGTCCAGGTTGAAGAGATGCTCGTCGTTCTCTATCACAAGCCGCGCCCGGATGGCCGGGTCCAGGTTCTCCACCTCCCGGATGAAGCGGGCCCGCGCCGCCAACTTATCGCCGTACGCGCCTCCAATATGAATCTGGATTTTCGCCGTCCGGTCCAGGCCCAGAAGGTCTAAAACACGGGTGTGGTAGACCAGGTCCCGCCGGGCCGCCGCCACCACTTCCGGCCGAGGAGAGTTGAGGAGGGTGTACTGACCCGGATGCATACTGACGCGCATCTCGGCAGCGCGGATGAATGCCCCAATGCGGGCCAGGTAGGGGGCGAACTCTTCCTCCCAGGGGAACCGGTTAGCCGGATGGGAAGCCAGCGGGACCAGGTCGGATGTGATGCGAAAGAAAAGGAAACCCTGCTGGACGTTCCAGCGCAGGATGCGTTCCAGGCAGGCCAGGTTCCCGGCCACTGTCTCCCGGAGGCGCTCCCAGGTGAGGTTCGCCAGCCGCAGAGTCCGACTGGGGCGACAGTCCAGAGAAAGGTTGATACAGGGATAGCCGATGCGCAAGGTTATCGGGAACCAAGGAAGCCCGGCCGTCATGAACTTTAAAAATTTAACCCGGACATAGGCCGATATGGCAACTTAAAAAATTGCCCGGCAATCCGCCGTTCTTCGCCCTCACCCCACCCCCTGCCCCCTCCCTCCCCCGCGCGCCAGCGGCGGCGGGCGGAAACCTCACCCCTCCCCCGGCTCCTCCCCTCTCCCGCAAGCAGGCGAGGGGAAGGGAAATGGGTGGGGGTTTGGGGGGGGGGGGGGGTGGGGGCCCCCCCCCCCCCCCCCCCCCCCCCCCCCCCCCCGGGGGGGGGGGTTTTTTTTTTTTTGGTTGTTGTGGGGGGGGGGGGTTTTCCCCCCCCCCCCAAAACCCCTCCTCCCCCTCTCCCCGGTTTGGGGGGAGCCGGAGGGGGTTCCCCCCGCTTCGGGGAAGAAAGGGGTAGGGGGATGAGGGGGTGTCCCACCCACAAAAGGCTACTGTTGGAATTTGTTAAACCACAATATCACGTCCGGATGAACTTGCTAAAACTCATAACGGCCGGGCTCGCCGAAGGGGCGGACGCTAAAAGCACCCGCAAGCAGGGACGCTGCAGCGTCCCTCCCCATCTTTGGGCCCCAGCGTTGACGCTGGGCCTCTCCTGTCGTTCAGAGGTCCAGAACTCCCTCCCGGCCCTCCTCCCAGGCCTGGAAAATGGCCTCGGCCACCTGCTGGGGAGAGAGCGCGTGGGCCGGTATCCGGAAGGGAACTTTCTCCCAGAGGGGAGTCGTCACCGCTCCGGGCCGGACGACGGTCACCTTTCGGCGGCTCTCCTTTCGGACGACCTCAGCCAGGGCCTCCAGGCCAGCCTTGGCCGCGGCGTACGCCCCCAGACCGGGCAAACGCAGCCGCTCGTGCTGTGCGCCCAGGAAGAACAGATGGGCCTTCGGGGCCAGGTGTGGCAGGGTCGCCCGCACAGTCAGGTAGACCCCGGTCAGGTTGGCGTCCAGAATTCGCCGCCAGTCCTCCGGCGTCATCTCGGCTACTTTCGCCGAGAGGATGTCGCCAACAGCGTAGATGAAAACGTCCAGGGGGCCGATGGCCTCCGCAGCCCGCACAGCGACGGTGCTCACTCCCTCTGGGTCCGTCACGTCGCAGGGGAAAACGAAGGGGGTCAACGCCTCCAGCCCCTCCGGACGACGGGCCACGGCTCCAACAGTATGGCCCTTTGTCAGAAAGGTCTCCGTCAACGCCCGGCCGATGCCACCGGATGCGCCCCAGATGAGCACATTCGCCATAACTGCCTCCAGTCGGATCCCGCTGTAGAACCCCAATGTGAATTGTTAATTTTTTCTCTCACACGGTTCATCGCTCTTCCCGGCCAGAATCCCGCAGGGAGACCAGGGCCTCTGGGAAGGGGGAGAAAAAGGTCTGGGCGGAGAGGTACGGTTCCTGAAAACGAAAGATCCAGGCCCGGAGAACCCCCACCGGGGTGCTCAACGGCTGCCGCCCCTCCCGGTACGCGGCCAGCAGGTCCAGGAAGTACCCCTTCTCCGCCGGGTTGAGGCCATCGGAGAGGAAGCCCAGCGCGTGCATCAGGACGTTGACGACAGCGGGGCGGCGAGGCGGACGGGCCAGGGCGGCTCGGAATCCGACAACATAGGCCGCCATCACCTCTCCGACGGGTCTCCGCTGCAGGTTAGCCACAATCCGACCCAGTTCCCGCATCCGGGCCTGATTGTAGGCCAGGAGAAGGAACTTGTTCCGGGTATGGAAATCCACCAGCGCGCCCATCTGGCCCGAGTCCACCACCTCCCGCAACCGGGCCAGCGCAAAGATGGCGGTGAAGAAGTGCTCCCGGATAGCCCGGTTGGTCAGCCGCCCCTCGTCCTCTATGGGGAGGTCGGAGAACCGGGAAAGGACGGCTTCCCCGAACATCCCCGGCCCAGCTCCGATGGCTGGGGCTTTTTCTGGTGCAGCGTAGACTTTGGCGTCCTTGATGCCGCAGGACGGAGAGCGGTTCTTGAGGATGAATCCGTCCACCGGCGGGAGAGAATCCAGGAACGACGCAGCGAAGGCCCGCATCTCTTCCGTCACGTCCCGGCCCGTGGCGGGCTGCAGGAGCCGGACCTCCCCACCAACGCGTACCAGCCGCACCGGCGGACGGGGGGCTCCCAGGCCGATCTCCACTTCCGGACAAATGGGGATGAAGTCCACCCATGGCCTGAGCGAATCCACCACCGGGTCGGGGATGACGCTGCCGTCGTAGCGGCAGGCCTCAAACCCCAAGCATCGGCTGACGACCAGGCGAGGTCGGGGCATCGGAGTCTCCCTTCGCTGGGCGGACATTGGGAATCCGCGTCAGTCCGCGTCCATCTGGATCAGGATGCGTCCGTTCTCCACCCGGACAGGGTAGACGGGCAGCGCGCGCTCCCGGCGCAGTGCGCCCAGGACTTTCCCCACGCCTGGCGGCCACGGCACCCACTGAGCCACGTCGCCCGTTCGGAGAGAGAAGGCGCTCCGGTGCAGAGGGCAGACCAGGTATCCCTCTTCGGTGACCTGGCCGCGCTTCAGCGGCGCACCCATATGGGGGCAGCGGGCCCCGACGGCGAAAATTTCTCCACCGTGCCGGATCAGCAGCACGGGGACACCTTTTACCTCCACGACCTCCCGACCCCCTTCGGGCAGGCGGCCTTCATCCAGAACGTCTATCCACATTCTGTCCTCCTGGCAGATCATTTTCAGGCCGGCCTTTTGGGGATGAGCACCCCTGTGGCACAGTCCGCCAGCAACTTGTGGGACAACTGTTTGCAGTTGTCCACAGATGCACAGGCCAACAGCCTGCGCTACACCCTGCAGCGCAAGCCACCGGCAACTTGTGGGACAACTGCTTGCAGTTGTCCCACAGACGCACGGGGCAGGCATCTTCTGGGGTTTATTTCAGCGCAATGGTCACCTCTTTGGGCCGACGGGCCTCCACACTCAGCCGCCATTCCCTCGTCCGCAACCGCTTCAGCGGAGTCTGATGACGGTCAAACTGGGAACGGGCAATGCGGTTGCGAATGTCCCCCGGAAACATATCCAGCAGAAGGGGCTCCAGGAGGGCGTCAAACTCCAGCCCCTCCACCTCGTGGGCCGCCTCGTAGGCGTCTTCCAGATTCCGGATTCGGGCCCACAGCCGCTCCGGATTGAAGGATGACAGACGTCGGCTCTCCTCCAAGACTGCGGGTTCCACCGGATCCTCCAGGCGGCCTGCGGCCGCCACGGCCTCCCGCGCCTTCTCCAGAAGCCAGACGTGCATCGCTTCTTCGGCGGCCATCTCCCACCAGACCTCCGCTGCTGTCGGTTCGTGGAGGAATAACTCCACCAGGCCCATATAGAACCGCTCTGTAGCCCGCTCCGATTGGATCAGCAGGTCAAAGAGATCCGCCATGGTCGCACCGGGCATCACGCCACCTCCGGAAAGAGATTTCGCAGTGCTGATCCCAGGTTGGGAAAGCGGAACTGGAAACCGGCCTCCAGAAGTCGCTTCGGGATCGCTCGCTGACCGGTCAACAGGACAGCGGACATCTCCCCCAGGGCCAGCCGTAGGGCCGGAGCGGGAACGGGAATCCAGGCCGGACGACGCAGAACCTGCCCCAGCCCACGGGCTAACTCCCGGTTGGTGACCGGATGGGGGGCTACCAGGTTGTAGGGGCCCTGGGCGTCCTCCTTCTCCAGCAGGAACCGGATCGCCCGGACTTCATCGGTGATGTGGATCCAGGGAACCCACTGGCGGCCCCTTCCCAGCGGCCCGCCCAGGAAGAACCGGAAGGGGAGGACCAGCCGGGGGAGCGCGCCGCCCTCCTGGCTCAGCACCACCCCGGTCCGAATCACCACCTGCCGCACGCCCATTTCCTCCACTGGTGCCGTGGAGGCCTCCCACTCCACCGCCAGCCGGCCCAGAAAATCGGAGCCGGGCAGGAACTCCTCCGTCACCTCTTCGTCCCCGCGCGGGCCGTAGTAGCCGACGCCGGAAGCCTGGACAACGACGGCGGGCTTGCATTTCGCCGCGCGCACGGCCTCCACCACTGCTCGCCCGGCGTCCAGGCGGCTCTGGCGGATGCGGCGCTTGTACTCCTCTGTCCACCGTCCTCCAGCGATGTTCTCTCCAGCCAGATTGACGATGCCGTAAGCACCGTCGGCCAGGCCGCCCCAGCCCTGCGTGGTCCGTCCATCCCAGGCTTCTATCCGGATCCCCGATGGCAGGCCGCGCGCCCGATGGGGAGTGCGGCTGAGGACAATGACTTCGTATCCGGCGGCGACCAGTTCCGCCGCCAGTGCCCGGCCGATAAGTCCAGTTCCCCCGGTCAGAATGACTCTCATTCCATCTGCTCCTGTGCCCGGTTTCTCAAGTATTCGGCAAGAAAGGCCGCAGAGGACCCCATCCATCGGTCAAGGGCATCGGCGTAGGCGGAAAGAAAGTGAGGCAGCCACCCCTTTGGCACAGCCCGCTCCCCTCGCAGTCCTCTCAGCCAGGAAAGGTAGGTGTCCATCACTGCCATCTCCCCGGTGGCGAGGGTGGCCTGGATGTGGAGGCCGAACTCCTGTCCGAATTCCAAGAACCAGTCGGGCGCAGTGCCCTCTTCCATCAGCCGCAGCCAGACCGTCCCCCAGATTGCTATCTCCCGCAGCCGGAATATCCCCAGCGCTTCCCGATAGAGTCCTGGAACAGGTTCTACCCGAAGGAGTGGAGGCCCCTCCGCGGTCCACTGCTCCAACCTCTGAGGAACTTCGTCCAGGTGTTCCCCCAGGAAATAGCCGGGAATATGATGACGGAGGGCGGGCACCTGGTTGAAGGCCCGTCCCCCGTAGCCGAGGGGAATGCCCTCCGCCCTTGCCAACTCCGCCAGGTCCATCAGCCCGGCGACCGTCGCCAGATACTGAGCCGCCGTGATGACCCAGTGGGGCCGCAGGGCCTGCAGAGTCTCCGCCAGCCGCTCCAGTGGGACGTTGGCCCCCAGGTAGACCACATCCCATCCCCGGCGGCGAAGGAAGAAGGTCAGGAGCCGCAGGTTGAAGGAGTGGCGTTCCAGCGGAGGCGCAAGGACCAGAAAACGGCCGGGACGGGACGGCGGCGGAGCGGCCTGGATCAGGGCCTCCAGCCGGCGCACGGCCACATTGGAGGCGAAATGCTCCTGGGAGACCGTCGCCTTCCCCGTGTACCAGAGGTCCCCGATCTCCTGCAGCCCCTGCAGGAGAACTTCCAGGCAGACCGTCTCCGGCGGATAGAGGGCGAAGGCCTGGTTCACCACGGAGTCCGCCGTCAGTTCGTCAAAGGCCAGGACGGCTGCCAGCCAGGCCTGGCGAAGCCCGGCGAGGTTTGCCCCCGTCGGGGAGGGTGCGGGCCGGGAGGGAGCGGGAACCCGCAAGGGGTCCTGCCCCCTCGCCTCCAGTTCCTGCCAGAGCGCGACAGCCTGCCCGATGGTCATTCCTTCGGAAAGACGCTGAGTCAGCCACCGGACCGTCTCTATATCCCGCCGGGAGTAGAGGCGACGACCAGAGGGCGTGCGCTGGGGGCGTGGGAGCCCATAGCGCCGCTCCCACATCCGCAGTGTCGGGGCGGAGACTCCCGTTTCCCGAACGACGGCCTTCAGGTTAAACAAAGGAAGCGTCTCCTCGGATGGTCCGTTTGAATGGGCCATATCTGCCTCACTGCTCTGATTATACCCGATGGCGTCGTTTTTGTCAAGTATTTGTTCATCTTTTGTGTAAGTTTGGCGTGGGAAATTGGGGGCTCTGCGGCGGCCTTCTGGCCGCCGCAGAGCCCCCAGCACGCTCTCAGGAGTTAGATAATTGCCGCTCCAGCCACTCCAGAATCGGCGCGCCCTCTTCGCCCAGGCATTGCCTGACCCCCCTCCGGAGCGCCTCCAGGAAAGGGTCCACCCACTCTGCGGGCAGAGAGAGACCGTCCCGCAGCCCTCTCAGCCAGTCTATGTAAGCATCCGCAAGAGTTATATCTCCCAGGATCAGCGCGGCCCGGATATGAGAGAACGTGTAGTCTACCAGCCACTCGGGCAGGCCCAGGGGGAGGGGATGAAGGGAGAGCAAGGGAAGAACGCGGGCTCGGATATCCCACTCCTGCCCCAGAAACGCGTTCCGGGCGCGACGGATTGCCTCATCTTCCAGGGGCGTGTCCGGGAGGGGCGGTGGGCAGGTCGCCCACTCGGCCAGGCGGACAGGGGTCTCCTCCATCCGCTGACCCAGGAAATAGCCCAGGACACGGGAACGGAGTGCAGGCACCTGGTTAAAGACACGTCCCCCGTAGGCCAGCGGAACCTTCATATCACGCAGGAGGCGGCCCAGTGCCTGGATGCCGACCACTGGGGGCAGATGATGTGCGCTGACAACGACCCAGCGGGGATTGGCTCGGTGCACCGCAGCTTTGGTTTCCTCCACCGGAAGATCAGCCCCCAGGTAGACAACCCTCCAGCCGTTTCGCCGCAGCAAATAGGCCAACAGGAGGGGGCCGAAGGCGTGATATTCCCCCGATGGACAGACAATCAGGATAAAGTCGGAATGAGCGGGGAATGGAGTCTCTGCCAGAAGCGCCTGGACCTGGCGCGCAGCCAGGTGGGACGCAAAGTGCTCCTGATGGACGGTGGCATCGCCCCGATACCACGCCTCGCCAATCCAGGCCAGCCCTGCCCGGAGGACCTCCAGGCACACGGCTTCCGGCGGGAAGGCCGTCAGCGCCTGTTGAAAGACGCTTTCGGCGGCTGGTTCATCAAAGGCCAGACAGGCGGCAACCCAGGCATCTCTCAATTGCTCCAGTTTCTGCATACTCTCTCCTCGCTCGTTCTCCTGCGCTGCAGGCTAAGAGCCTGCGTTACAGGCTGACAGCCTGTGCTGCAGGCTAACAGCCTGCGCAGGTAACGCAGGCCGCCAGGCCTACATCCGTGCAGGCTAACAGCCTGCGCTGCAGGCTAAGAGCCTGCGTTACAGGCTAACAGCCTGCGTTACAGGCGAACAGCCTGCGCTGCAGGCTAACAGCCTGCGCAGGTAACGCAGGCCGCCAGGCCTGCATCCGTGCAGGCTAACAGCCTGCGCTGCAGGCTAAGAGCCTGCGCTACGCAGCCCTCAGCATTTTTCAGACACACTCTGATAAGTACCTTATCCCAACTTATGTCCGAACCTCAGAG
>JANXAH010000195.1 GCA_025062415.1 Anaerolineae bacterium
CGGGCGGCAAAGCCGCCCGCCGCAAACCCCTTCTCCCCCTCTCCCCCGTTTCGGGGGAGCCGGAGGGGGTTCCCCCCGCTTCGGGGGAGAAGGGGGGAGGGGGATGAGGGGTGTCCCACCCACAAAAGGCTACTGTTGGAATTTGTTAAACCGCAATATCACGTCCGGATGAATTTGTTAAAACTCATCAGTCGGCGCTGATTGGAAATCAGCCTATTCGGGCGCTTCGCGCCGAATGTCGGCCTCCGCCGACGCTCCCTTCCGGTCGGCGCAGGCCGACCATCGGCCGAGGGCCAAAGCAGGCCGACTTCCAGTCGGCGCTGATTGGAAATCAGCCTTCTCTGGGCACTCTGTGCCTGGCGTTAGCCTTCGCTGACGCCCAATAGAGGGTCGGTGAAGGCCGATCGGGAAGCCGAAGGCCCAGGACGGACGACTTCAGTCGGCGCTGATTGGAAATCAGCCTTCTCTGGGCACTCCGTGCCTGGCGTCAGCCTTCGCTGATGCCCTTATGGAGGGTGGGCGAGGGCGGACCGCTGGCCGAAGGCCCAGAACTTGGAGCCCGGGCGTGATGAACTTTGAACATTGAATCCGGACATTGACCGCCGGCATTCGGTGGCAGAATCCTTACATCTTCCCGGTCCTTTTGTCCCCTCTCCCTGGCCCTTCCCCTCTCCCACGGAGGGTAGAGGGCCCTCACCTCCTCCCCGGCCATCCTCCTCTCCCACGGAGGGGAAAGGGGGAGGGGAGCAGTGTGGGCCGCCAGGCTTGCAACGTACAGGCTAATCGCCTGCGCTACGTGCAGTACAGGCTAACGGTCTGTGCTACGTGCACAAGCCGCCAGGCCTGCAGCGGAAAGGCTAATCGCCTGCGCTACGTGCAGTACAGGCTAACGGTCTGCGTTACGAGCACAAGCCGCCAGGCCTGCAGCGGAAAGGCTAATAGCCTGCGCTACGTGCAAGTACAGGCTAACGGTCTGCGCTACGCAGCACAGGCCGCTCAGTCTGTTCTACAGCGCTCCTTTTCTGCATTATTTTGTTTTTGTGGAGGCACGGAATGAAACTTCTGCGCGTCAATATGGACCGAGTAGAGACAACTTGGGAGCCCGTCCCTTTGGAATACGAACGTTTCGGCGGGCGGGCTCTGATCGCGAAGATCCTTCTGGCGGAAGTGCCGCCGGAGTGTGAGCCCCTCGGGCCATACAATAAACTCATCCTGGCTCCTGGGCTCCTGGGAGGCACGAACCTCTCCAGTTCGGCCAGGCTCTCCGTTGGCGGCAAGAGCCCGCTGACGGGCGGCGTCAAGGAGGCGAACTGCGGCGGAGACGCCAGTTTCCACCTGGCCCGCCTCGGCATCAAGGCCGTCGTTGTGGAGGGCCAGCCTGCAGAGGGGAAGTTGTATGTCCTCCATATCTCCCGCCGGGGAGCCGAACTATTCCCGGCCGACGACTGGCGCGGGCTGGGCACATACGCCACTGTCGCAAAGGCACGGGAGAAATGGGGAGAAGATTGTATTGTCCTCTCCATCGGACCGGCAGGCGAGATGCGATTGGCCGCAGCAGGTGTTGCCTGCACCGGGTATGAGGACCAGACCTGTCGGATGGCCGCGCGCGGTGGGCTGGGCGCCGTAATGGGCAGCAAGGGGCTGAAGGCCGTCGTCGTGGACCCTGCAGGGGGAGAAGCGCCCCCTCTGGCGGACCCCGAGTTATTCCGTGCGGCAGCCCGCCGCTTTGCCACGGAACTGGCCGAGAATCCCCGGACGGGCCGTCAGGGCGCGATGCACCTGTATGGGACATCGGCCATCGTTGAAGCGGTCAACGAGATGGGGGCCTTCCCCACGCGCAATTTCCGTGAGGGTCGCTTTGAGGGGGTGGAAAACCTGCGTGGGCCGCACCTGCGGGAAATCACTCTGGCGCGGGGCGGCAAGGTCGGCACCCGGTGTATGGCCAACTGCGTCATCGCCTGCTGCAACGTCTTCGTGGACCCGCAGGGCAACCCCATCGTAGCAACGCTCCAGTACGAGACCATCGGGATGCTGGGCTCTAACCTGGGCATCGGAAGCCTGGACGAGGTGGCCCGGCTGAATCGTATCTGCAACGATCTGGGCCTGGATTCCATTGAGACCGGGGCCGCCCTGGGGGTTGCGGCGGAGGCCGGGTTGGCTCGCTTTGGGGATGTGGAGAGTTTCGCCGCGCTTTTAGACGAAATCGCCCGAGGCACCGTTCTGGGACGGGTGCTGGGGCAAGGCGCCGTCGTCGCCGGCCGCGTCCTGGGTGTCTCCAGGGTCCCCGCAGCGAAGGGGCAGGCGATGCCGGCCTACGACCCGCGCGCCCTGAAGGGCAACGGGGTGACCTATGCCACCTCGCCTATGGGGGCCGACCATACTGCGGGGAATGCCTTCGGCGTCCGGGATAAGGTGAACCCTCTGGCTGTTGCCGGACAGCGGGAAGCCTCTCTCAAGCTCCAACTGGACGTCACAATGCTGGATAGCACCGGGCTATGCCTGTTTGCCCGGCCGCCCGTTTATGCGGATCCCCAGTTGATGGTGGACCTTATCAACGGCCGCTTTGGCTGGGGTTGGTCGGTGGCCGACCTGGAAGAGTTCAAAAAGACAGTAATAAGGACGGAACTGGAGTTCAACCGACGGGCCGGTCTGACCTCGGCCGACGACCGGATTCCGGAATACATGAGGCGGGAGCCGCTCCCACCGCACAACACCGTCTTTGACGTGCCGGACTCGGAACTGGATACTATTTTCGCAAATCTCTAAAAAAGAAGACTCCTCTCAGCCCATTTCTGGCCTCCTTTTCAACTTTGGCCTGTAGTGGCTCTCGCGGCCAGACAAAAGATAGGGTTTCGTGGCGGCTGCGCCGCCGCGAAAAACGCTTTTCTTTTACGAGGAGACCATGGCGGAAAACACGGTTCTGATCCCTGCAGAGGTCCTTCGGGAAGCTTGTCGGCGGATCCTGGAGAAGGTTGGTGTACCCCCAGACCAGGCCCACATTATCGCCGACGTTACGGTAGAAGCTGATATGCGTGGCGTGGGGTCGCATGGGGTGCTGCGGCTTTCCGCCTACGTCCACCGGGTGCAGGCTGGCCTGATGGCTGCCAATACCCAACTCCGGGTCGTTCGGGAGCGGGGGGCCACTGTGCTCCTGGACGCGCAGGGCGGTTTTGGGCAGGTGGCCGGCGTACACGCGATGAACCTGGCGATAGAGCGAGCGCGCCAGCACGGCGTAGGGCTTGTTGCCGTACGGAACGCCAACCACTTCGGGATCGCCGCCTACTACACTATGATGGCCTTGCCCCACCGGATGGTCGGGATCGCAGCCTCCAATGCCGCGCCCAGCATGGCCGCTTGGGGCGGCACGACCGCTGTATTGGGCACAAACCCGGTCAGCGTCGCCATTCCCACAGGACAGGATGTAGATATCGTCCTGGATATGGCCTCATCGGTGGTAGCGCGGGGGAAAATTCGGGCTGCGGCCGCTAAAGGGGAACGCATCCCCCTGGGCTGGGCCCTGGACGCGGAGGGCCGCCCCACTGAGGATCCCCAGGCCGCGCTGAAGGGGACTCTGGCCCCTATCGGCGGGCCTAAGGGCTACGGTCTGGCTCTGGTGGTGGATGCCCTGGCCGGGGTCCTGACCGGGTCGGACTACAGCATCTATCTGGCCTCTCTCCACGATCTGAGCCGTCGTGCTTCCGTCGGTTTCGTGATGCAGGCGGTGGACGTCGCGGCCTTCAGCGAATGGGAGACATATGTGGAGAGAATGCGGTCCCTTGTGGATGTCATTCGCAACTCCCCGCGCGCGCCGGGGGTGGACCGAATCTACCTGCCCGGAGAGATAGAGGGGCTGAAGCGGCAGGAAGCGGAGCGGTCTGGTGTTCCTGTGGCGGTCAAGGTGCTGGAGGAATTGCGGGCGCTGGCCGCCGAACTCGGAGTTCCAGTGGATTTGCCAGCAGCATAAAGGGCTGGCAGAAATGTTGCGGCGGCGGCCTTCGGCCGCCGCCGCAAAACCTTACCTCTCCCCCGCTTTTTTGGGGAGAGGGAGCAGAAGGATGGGGGAGATCAAACCTGCCTTGTGGACGATTGCCCAAACAATCTGCTAAACTGCAAGAAGCGTTTGGCAAGCAGGGACGCTTCGGTGTCAACTATTGAGCCCCGACGGTAACGTCAGAACCAGGTCCCCGACGAAACAGGCCCCATCTGAGGTACCCGATTTGCCCTTCTCTCCACAAAGTGGTATAATGATATAGTGAACTATACAGGGCCTCCCGGCTCCTTCTCCAACGCTTGCCCCTTGATGCTGATACGACAGGAGGTCGTTGTGGCAGAAAGCACGTGGAGGGACTACAAGGAGACCAAGTTTCACAAGCCCCTGCCCCTGAAAGGTATTAGAGTACTGGAAGTCTGTACGCTTCTGTTGGGACCCTCCGGACCAGGCTTTCTGGCGAGGCTCGGCGCTGAGGTCATCAAATGCGAAGTCCCCCCAATGGGAGACACCCTCCGCAGTATGGCCCCTTTCAGTTACTTCTTCAAAGACCAGAGCACCTCCCTGATTCGCCCCAATCCCAACAAGTACTGGATCGGTCTGGATCTCCACAAGCCCGAGGCTCAGAAGGTCTTCCTGGAACTGGCCGCCAAGGCGGACATCATTGAGGAAAACCTACGGCCAGGGGTAATGGAGCGGTGGAACGTCGGTTATCGGCAGATCCTGGAGGTCAACCCACGCATTATCTATATCGCCAAAACCGGTTTTGGGCAGTGGGGCCAGTATGCGGAGGAGAACCGACCCAGCAACGACGGCGCGGCCCAGGGGATGTCTGGCTACGCCTGGATTTCCCGGTTCCCGGGACGTCCCCCCCTGAAAAACCGCCTGTATATTTGTGACAGTTACGGTGCGCTGCTGGGCGAGGTAGCTGTTCTGGCAGCCCTTCACTATCGGGACAGGACGGGAAAGGGCCAGTACATTGAACTCTCCCAATCCGAGGCCATTATGCGGACAATGTCTTGGGTCTGGCCCTACCAGCAGATTACGGGCAAATGTGCTGAGCCGGCGGGGAACCGGGACGTCTCCATCTGTCCGGCCGACACGTTTCGTTGTGCGGACGACTCCTTCGTGGCGATCGCCGCGCCGGACGACGAGGAGTTCCGGGGCCTCTGTCGCGCGATGGGCCGGCCAGAACTGGCGGATGATCCCCGGTTCAAGGACCATCTGACGCGGCTTCAGGAGGAGAACGCAGTTGAGATTCTCCGCATTATCGCCGAGTGGGCCAGGACAAAAACCCCGGAGGAGATTGAGCGCCTGGCCGAGGAATACGGCTTCGCGGCCTCCCGTGTCTGCTCCATCAAGGACGTGGTGGAAAATGAACATTCCCGGGCGCGCGGCTTTCTGACAGAGGTGGACGACCCTCTCTTGGGCGAGTTCCTGGACTACGAGTTCCCCGTGATGATGTCTAAAACCTCGCCAAGGGTCCGGTGGTCCGTCCGGCCGGTAGGCTTTGATAACGAGTTTGTGATGAAGTACATCCTGGGCAAAAGCGACGAGGAGATCCGCCAGTTGTACGAATGTGGCGCGCTGGGCAAGTGGGCCCAGGTACGCGGCCGCCGACCGCCCCCAGACTGGGACGGCAGGGCCGGCCTTATTCTATCCCACGAATAAAAGCCCTACTGGGCAGGTTCCCAAAGAAACCGGTTTTTTTCGGAAAGTCGGAGGAGGTTCAATGGGGGAACAACAAAGGTGGCAGGATTGGATCCGGGAGCGGGATGACCCCCGTATCGCGTCCACTAAGCCGGAGGCCCTGGACGACCTGGTCGTCCTGGACTTGAGTTATAAGTCCTTTGCGGGCTGCTACTGCTCCTCGCTCCTGGCCGAATTCGGCGCCGAAGTGCTGCGAATAGAACCGCCGGGAGGCGACTTCATTCGGAAATGCACTCCCTATGGGATCCTCTACAAGGGCGAGGGGCTCAATTATCTCTCCGAAGGTCGGAACAAGTTTCACATCACCCTGAACCTGGAGAAACCGGAGGGCAGGGAACTCCTCAAGGGCCTTGCGGCTCAGGCCGATGTCCTCATAGAGACCTTCCGGCCCGGCCAGATGGATGAATGGGGCATCGGTTATGAGACGCTGCGGGAAATCAACCCCCGGCTCATTTACGCTTCCATTACTCCCTTTGGCCAGTTCGGTCCGAAAAGCCACAGTCGGATGCCCGACTACGACAACGTCATCCAGGCCCGGTCGGGAAATCAGTACGACAACGGCGAGATGCTGCCGGAGGGCAAGACCTACGACGATTGCCCCTGGGCTGTTCCCACCAAGGCCGGCCCCTGGATCGGCTGGGTCGTAGCGGGAACGTATATGGCCGTTGGTATCCTGGCTGCCCTTCACTGGAGGGAACAGACCGGAGAGGGACAGGCACTGGATGTGGCAACCTACGAGGCCTATACCTCCCTGGAGGACTGGGCAGCGATCTGGTATCAGGGGGCCGGCGTGGTGAGCGAGCGCTTTGGCAACCTGAACATCGGCGGCTGGCTCTACTGCTTCGCGCCCACCCAGGATGGCGCTGTGTTCCTGGGTGGCCTCCGGCTGGAGATGTGGCAGGCCTTCGCCGACATGCTGGGAAAATGGGACGAGTGGGGCGCGGCTGAGTGGAAAGACCTGGCGGACTTCTCCACCCGAGAAGAACAGTTGAAGTGGGCGGAATTGGTGTTCGCAGAGACGCGCAAGTACACTACCGAAGAACTGGTCCGAATGGCCGTGGAGTACGGTCAGAAGGGCCGTCTGGCCCCGATCACCCCCGTTGTGGCGCCTGTCTGTTCCCCACAGGAAGCGATGCGCGATCCCAACTGGCTGGACCGCGGTATCTTCACTCCGGTCCAGGACCCGGTGTACGGAGAGGTCATCGTTGCCCAGTCCCAGTACAAACTCTCGGAGACGCCTATCCGGATCAAGTGGGTCTGCCGCCCTGTGGGATACGATAACGAGTACATTTACCTCAAGTACCTGGGCCTTGGACCCCGGAGACTGAAGCGACTGAAGGAAGCGGGCGTAATTTGAGGAAGAGGGTGTCGTTTTTGCGCGTGGGCTTCAGCCTGTGTCCGCAAGACCTTGCCTGTAAAACCCTTTTGATCCGATTGCACAGGAGGCCAAAAATGTACCAGAACGTCTACATCCCCTACAAAGGGTACTGGTGTTCCCCGTTCTGTCGCTGGCAGGGGTCGTTCCAGAACCAGAACGCCACAGAGCTGGCCGCGGCCGCGGCGCGACGGTTTTTTGAGTTGCGCGGGATCACGCCAGACATCTTTGACGGTATTATCTACGGCGCAACCATCCCCCAGCCCCAGTGGTTTTTTGACGTCCCCTATCTGGCCACGCTGATGGGCAACCCCCGTATCAGCGGCCCCCGCATCTCCCAGGCGTGCGCGACCTCCACGGTCGCCCTCAACTTCGCTGCATCGGCCATTGAATCGGGCAGCAACACTAACCTGCTGGTCGTCACCGCCGACCGGACTTCCAATGGCCCCAACCTTCTCTGGCCCAACCCCCAGGGCCTCGGCGGCAAGCCCCACTACGAGAGTTGGATGGTGGATGGGTTCAACCTGGACCCCGTCGCCGAGACCAGCCCCCTGGGCACTGCCAACAATGTTGCCCGAAAATACGGCATCACGCGGGAGGAGTCGGACGCCCTGGTCCTGAACCGGTACCACAAGTACCTGGACGCGCTGGCGGAGGACCGCAAGTTCCAGAAGGGCTATATGATCCCCCTGGAAGTCCGGGTTTCCAGGAAAGAGACCATTGTTGTGGAGCAGGACGAGGGGATTATCCCCTGCACCCCGGAGGGTCTGGCGGCGCTGAAGCCTGTCGCTCCAGATTCCATCCTGACCTACGCGGCTCAGACCCACCCCGCCGACGGGAATGCCGGGATGATTGTCACCACGAAGGAACGGGCAGCCGAACTCTCCGCCGACCCCTCCGTGACCATCCGTATCCTCTCCTACGGGTTTGCCCGTGCCGAGAAGGCGTATATGCCCGAAGCGCCCGTTCCTGCAGCCCGGCGGGCCCTGGAGCGGGCCGGTATCCGCGTCTCGGACCTGGCGGCGGTGAAGGCCCACAATCCCTTCTCCGTCAACGACATTATCCTGATGCGGGAGTTGGGGATTGATGATAAAATCTTCAACAACTATGGGTGTTCCCTGATCTGGGGGCACCCGCAGGGCCCCACCACAATGCGCCTGGCCATTGAACTGATAGAGGAACTGGTCCTAAAGGGCGGCGGCTACGGCCTGGTAACCGGCTGCGCCGCGGGCGATTCCGGCGCCGCTCTGGTCATCCGGGTAGGATAGACCAAAGGAGGGGTTTGGGGGGGGGGGGGGGGGGGGGGGCGCGCGGCCCCCCCCCCACCCCCCAGCCCCAACCACACAGCCGCGGGGGGTAATGGAGGGACACAAACAAACGGCGGGTGTGGGGGGGGGGGGGGGGGGGGGGGTGGAGGCACC
>JANXAH010000058.1 GCA_025062415.1 Anaerolineae bacterium
GTGGTGTTGTTGTTGTTCTACACACCGCTGCGGCTCCCCACACACCCCCCCCCCGGGGGGGGGGGGGGGGGGGCGGGGCGTGCGGGGGGGGGGGGGGGCGCCCCCCCCCCCCCCCCCCCCGACCCACCCCGCCCCCCCCCAGCACCCGGGGGGGGGGGGTTTTGGCACCCCAGGGGTTGCGTCCTTGTGGTTATGTGGGTGTTTTTTTATAACACTCGTTTTGGGAAAACCCACCTAACCCCGTGTTGCGGGGGGGGGCGCGTGGGTTACTGGTGGGGGGGGGGGGGCGGCCCCCCCCGCCGCCCTGCGGTGGATTCTCGCCTCAGCGGGCAACCCGCAGGCGGCGCGAGGCGATCAGCAGGGCCAGGAGCCCCAGGGCCAGAAAAACCGCCGTGTAGGCCCCGATGCCCGTCTGAGGAGTAGAGCCGGGCGCAGGCCGCGTGGGGGTCGGCGTCGGCGGAGGCGTCGCGACAGCACCGCCTCCCCCTGCCGCCGGGGTCGTCGCGCGCGGCGTCGGCGTCACCTGGGGGGCCGCGATGGTCGGCTGAGGAGACGGAGTGGGCGTCGGAGGGACAGGCGTCGGCGTCGGGGTTGACGTCGGCTCCGGAGAAACCTGCGCCAGTGCGAAGGCCTCCGCCGTCGCAGTTAGGTCTGTCTCCGGCAGCGGGGCTTCTGTCGGAGTCGGTGGGGGTGGCGCTGCTACCTGTCCGCTCAAAATCCCGCGACCAATCGTGAGGGCCCACACACAGAACGCGATGATGCCGATCAGGAGCAGACCGCCCAGAACGCCAACCAGAATCAGGAAAGTGCGGTTCTGTCGTTCCGCCGTCTCCTCGGCCTCCGGCTCCCGAGGCTCCTCCAGTTCCAGGTCCATATCTTCCAGCATGCGCAAACTCCTTGTGTGGAAGTGAAACGGCCCTTATGAGCGCAGGACTTCCAGGTTGAAAATCGGCACAACCAGCGGTTCCTCCTCTCCCAAAACCTGAACCTTCGCCGCTGGCAGATGGCTCCCCGTTGCGCCCCGCGCAGCGGTAGGCAGGATTTCCTTTACGATTCCGGTCCTCCCCCGGTGGGGGGCCCGGATGATCCGAACCGTGTCCCCGACCCGAAGGGGAACGGGCTGGAATTGCAGGGCGTCCATCTTCGGTTCTGCAGGCAGGGGAATGATAATCTCCGGACGGCGCCTATCCCGACCCTGATGGATCCGGCCGTCCAGGGCCGCCTCTCGTCCGTTGTATGTGGAGAGCAACCGAAAGGCGGGCTCAGACATCGGGATGGGTCCGATTCCCTCGGTGGTCACTACGGGGAAGGGAACCGCGAGAGCCCTATCCAGGAGTTCCGGTGCCAATCCTCCCACAATGATGCCCCGCACCTGTATCTCTACAGCCTGCTGAAGGGCCTCTTCATCGTTCAGAAGGCCCGCGACCAGGATAGCCCCCCGGCATGAAGCATCCACGTGGCGCGCCCGGAGAGGTTTATCCCTGGAATCTGTCAGGAGACGAAGGACACCGAATTCCTCCTGCCCGTTGCCCCAGGCACCCTGAATAAGGGCCCCGGAGACCTGCAGGATGACCCCTTCCCGGGGGATGACCCGACGGACAAGGCCAGGACACCCTGCCCGGACTTCCACGACCTGGGCCGGGGCCTCCAGGATGAGCCGGCCCCCTCCGATCCCGGTCACAGTGCCCTCCATCGGCGCCCGGCAGACCCGAGGGCTCAACCCACCCCGCGCGGCCAGAACATCGCCCCGCCGGACTTCCTGCCCGGGCTTGACCTTCAGGTAGCGCTGGACAGCGCGACGGGAGACCCCCAGGGCCTCCGCAAGGTTCAGAATGCGAAACTCACCAGGTACAAAGGCCTGCCCGATAATCTGGACCGCCTCCACCCGGTCTCCTTCCCGAACCAGAATATCCCCCGGAGCTGGAAGGCGCCGTTCTCGCCGGATAAGCACCAGAGGAGAGACCACGACCGAAGGCGTATACACGCGCATCGGTTATCCTCCCACATCCCACAGCCACTGCTGAACCTGGGCCATTCGGACCCAGGTATCGGAGGGAAGCTGAAGGGGACGGCCGCGAGCATCCACGATGATTCCGACCAGTCCACCCCGAACGCGCCGTTTTCCGCCCCGTCCGGGGCCTCCCAGCCCCACGTCAAAGCGGCCGCGCGGCCGGATTTCCAGGACCGCCTCCTCGCCTGGCGGAAGGGGCAGGACCTCCAGGGAACCGTAGGGAACCTCCACCTCCAGATGTCCACCCTTCTCATAGTGGATGCGGATTCGCAGGACGATCTCCCCTTTCCGGGCAGTCCCTACAGGCGCGATCACCGTCGCCAGGTTCACGAACCCGCCGTTGTCCACCGTCTCTACCGCGGCCAGCGGCTTCAGAAGTCCCACGGCTCCCAGAACCGGTGCCAGACCATGGAGGTCCAGGAGCAACGTCGTGACTCCGATGGGCTCCACCGCGTCCAGAACCATCAACGCAATCTGTCCCGGTCGGGGAGCCCCCGCCAGCGCACTCCCGCTGATTAGAATCGGATCAAAAAGCGGCGAGAGATGAGGATAAGGACGGACCCTTCCGACCTTCCAGACCTGGGATGCCGTTCCCAGCACCCCCCGAATGACCTCCCGAACCACTGCCTGCTCCAGCCAGAGTTCCTCCGTTTCCTGAGGGACACTGGTAGGCCAGAGTTTCCGGTTGACCAGAATTCCCCGCACCTGTTCCGGCTTGAGGGGAACAGGCACCCACCGGATCAGGGCGTCCGCTCCGTTGCGTTCCAGGATTCGCTCAGCCCCTTGGATGATCCCATTGCCAGTCCCAACGGTGAGATGGACCTGGCCTCCGAAGACCGCCGCTACCACCGTATGGGCCGCCCCCACATCTATACCCAGTGTCCCTTTAGGAGATTCATCCAGGTACCACAGGTACTGAATCTGGCGGGCGAAGGACTCCGCCGTGGACATCAGAGGGACACTGAGCCACCGTTGGAGCATCTCTCCCCCCGGCAAGTTCGCCAAGCGCCGCTCCCGGTACAAGTTATCCAGTTCCTGCCGGAGTCCAACGGTATTCTCCACCTCCAGGGACGGACGGACATTGTCCACCGAATGAACCACAGCCTGACCGCCGATAATGTCCACGACCCTCTGCCGGAGGGCGGCGTTCCCAGCGAAGAAAACCCGGGGGCGCTCTTCCTCCGGAAGCATAGAACAGGCCAGCGCAACGGTCTCCACCAGTTCCAAGACCGGTATGGTAGCACCGCCATCGGCCCCGCCGGTGATGCAGACAACATCGGGACGATACCGGAGCAACCGGCGGACCTGCTCCTCCTCCGAAAGTCTCCGGTGAGGGGCTTGGACCAGCACGTCCTCCACCACTGTGTACGTCCCTGCGATCGCGCGCTGAGCACTGGCAAGGCTCAGTTCCGGCACCAATCCGGCCAGGATGGCCCGCAGCGGGGGCGAGGCGCTGCTCACCATAACACAGGCATCCACCCCCTGGATGGCCCCCTGCTGAGGGAGGATCAGGTAGCCAGCCTCATCCAGTAGGAGTCGCCCGGTGATGTCCTCCAGCTGGTGGATAGCGTGCTGAATCCCCAGAGTGACATCGTTCCAGGGGGGCGAGGCGGTCGTCATTGCGACCCCGCGGGCCACGAAGTGATAGGAGCCATCCACCTGATCCAACAGGATAGCCTTGGTGAGTGCGGTGCCGCAATCTATTGCCAGAATCGGGCCGATCCGCTGATCCTGGACCATCTTTGTCAGGTGTTTTATGGAGTCAGGCTGCGCACAGTCGCCTCGTCCAAGCGCTCCACGACGGCGATCAGAAGCCGTAGCGCCCGGTCATAATCGTCCCGGTGGATCATCGCGGAGTGGCTGTGGATATGCCGGGCCGGAACGCCCAGGACGACGGTCGGAACCCCTGTGCCGTGCAGGTGAATCATTGCTCCGTCGGTGGCGCCTCCGGTGAGGGCCGAGAACTGGAGGGGAATCCCCAACTCCTTCGCCGTCTCTATCACCAGGTCCCGTAGGCGAAGGTTAGGAATCATCCGTGCATCCACAAGCACCAGAGTCGGACCGCCTCCCAGTTTGACCGAGGACTCTTCCGGCTTGATGCCAGGGACATCCCCACAGATATCCGACTCCAGAATGATGGCGACATCGGGGTTGACGACCTCTGCACTGGTCTTGGCTCCGCGCGTCCCCACCTCCTCCATCACCGTGGCGACCCCGTAAAGGGTATTCGGATGGGGGTTCCGGGAGAAATGACGCAGGGCCTCTATCATCAGGGCCACGCCCACCCGGTCATCAAAAGCCTTTCCCAGATAGACCTTTCCATTGGCCATCACCCGGAAGGGCGCATCGGGGACCACTGGGTCGCCCAGCCGAACTCCCGCCGCCTCCACCTCCTCCTGGGAGGTTGCGCCAATGTCAATGTACATATCCTTCTTCTCCACCACCTTGTTGCGCTCCTCCTGGGGCAGAAGGTGGGGAGGTTTGGCCCCGATGACGCCGGGGATATCCCCTTTATGGGTTTTGACGATGACCCGCTGGCCCAGCAGGACCTGGTCCCACCAGCCGCCCAGAGGAACAAATCGCAGAAAGCCCTCTTTGGTGATATGGTGGACCATAAAGCCGATTTCGTCCATATGACCAGCCAGCATTACCCGGGGGCCAGCGTCTCCCTGACGGCAAATCAGGCTTCCGATACGGTCGTGCTCTATCGCGCCCAGAGGTTCCAGATACCGTCGGACCAGTGCGCGTACCTCGGCCTCGTATCCGGGGACTCCGTGAGCCTCGGTGAGTTCCTTCAGGAGGGTCAGTGTCGGGTCGTCCATAGGAGTGCTCCCTGGGTTAGTTACGATACATAAAAATCATACACGATTTTTGTGAAATTGTCCAGTGCAAACTTTTAGCGCACCCCTCAGAGCATGTCTGAAAAACGCTGAACGTTACGTATCGCAGGCTGTTAGCCTGCAATGTAGCGCAGGCTGTTAGCCTGTAGCGCAGGCTTTTAGCCTGCAGTGTAACGCAGGCTGTTAGCCTGTACGGATGCAGGCCTGGTGGCCTGCGTTACCTGCGCAGGCTGTTCGCCTGTAACGCAGGCTCTTAGCCTGTAACGCAGGCTCTTAGCCTGTACGGATGCAGGCCTGGCGGCCTGCGTTACCTGCGCAGGCTGTTCGCCTGTAACGCAGGCTTTTAGCCTGTAACGCAGGCTGTTAGCCTGTAGCGCAGGCTGTTAGCCTGTACGGATGCAGGCCTGGTGGTCTGCGTTACCACTGCGCTACAGCGCCTCAGGCCGGAGAACCTGAATTTTCAGGCCCCCTCTCAGGGAAAGAAGGGAACAACGCGCCCGGTCATCACCAGGCACATGCACCCCAGAAGGGCGACATCCAGGAACAACAACAGCGCCAGGACGAAACGTTGCCAGGGAGCCAGGGCCCCGATCAGACCAGCCAGTCCCGAGGATAAGACCTGCCGCTTCGGAAAGGTCTCCTGTCCTCCTGGCTTTTCCGAAAGTTCTTCAAAATCCGGCAACCACTCTCTGCGTGTCAGCCGGTCTTCCTGCATCTCATTCCTCCCTGACTATCCCACGCGAACGCGCCAGCCCGCTTCCATATACAGTTCGTCCCGCGGCAGTCCTCGTTCATCCCAGAGATGGCCGTTCCATTCCCAGAACTGGGCACGGGTGATCCCGTAGCGCTGGCAAATGCCCCAGAGGGTGTCATTGACCGTCACGACGTGGTAGCGAGCGATAGACGGTAGAGGCGAGGGCTCCTCCGCTGGGGGAGTTTCCGCGGGTTTCCGCTCCGGAAACGGGGCTGGTGTAGGGCCCATCGCGGCCAGGATGGGCCAGAGTTCCCGCCCCACGGCGCCGACCCGATAGACGCTGAAAAACTCCGGTTGCTGCCCCGCCACAGCCTGGGCCCACTGGAGGAATTCCTCCACGCCCACAGTCTCACCGGTTCCCTCGTCTCGCAGGGGGGAAAGCACCGGGTAAATGGGGAGAGGGCCGCCCCATTCCTGGGAGCAGCGGACACACTCCCCATAGGCCCATTTTTCCACGACTGTGTGCGGCGTCCGCCGAAGAGAAGGAAAGCAGAAGGGCATCAGACCGCCCTGGCACGCCTGGCTCAGTTCCCGGCAGGGAATCTCTGGCCGCCGCCAGACATCGGGGTCTGAGGCGCAGTAGAGCCTCCCTTTCTCTGCACCGGATTCCAAGAGTTGCCGCGCCAGCGTCGCCGCAGCGACGGTTTTGCCCGCCGCATCCTTCCGGACCTCCAGCACAGCCCCATTGTATCCTACCTGCAGAGCCTTAAGGACAAGGGAGGCCTCTGCAAAGGGATCATTCAGCGCCAGAGGGACCCAGGCCAGGGGCACCAGCCCGGCCTGACGGGCGCGGCCTTCCACCCACCGGGCAGCCTCCACAAAGAACATCCCTCGCATTCCCACCCGGTAGATGAGATGGGTTGCGCCAATGGCCGCGGCCATCTCCAGTGCCCCGTCCAGGTCTCCGGAGAAGGAGAGCCAGAGGCCTTTGCCCTGCAGACACGATGCGTGGTGCATACGAATACGACTACCTGTCTTTTGGTGTCATAAGCCAATGGTAAACCGTCGGGCTCCATGGCAAAGCCCCCTTCGGGGGGCTAAAAACCATCGCCCGACGGCCTTCCTCTCCCTCCGGGGGCCAAAAAGCCCGAAGGGTTTCGCATTTGAGCCCGGACGTTCACGTTCGGGCTTCAGCGAACCTTCCGCTATGGGATCGCCTCCCAGCGGCCAGCCAGTTTCTCCATCACCTGGGGGAGTGTGGTGTATTCCATCTCCTCCATCGGCAGCCGGTGGGGCTCAAAGGGGCCGTGGCGGCGAAAGTGGTCGGCGATGACGTTGCACAGCCGGCGCGCCTCGTCAAAGCCAGGGTCGTCAAACATATCCCGCGGCCCCACCAACCGCCCTCCGGCGATCTGGAAGCCCAGACAAATCACGCGCGGGGGGCCATCAAAGCGGGTGGGTGTGGCGTGGTAGATGGGAACAGGCATCAGCGGGCCATAGTGAGAGCCTCGCATCCACCCCTCTACAATGTGCGGCATTGTGAAGGGCTCCAGCGCCTCACCGACAGCGGGGAACTCCCCCTGACAGCGGACAATGCAGACCGGGTCGTCTTTGCCCACGTACCGCCCGGCGATGAGGGACAAACGCTGAGTGGAGGAGACGGCAGCGATCACCCCCTTTTTATTATAAACAGCCTTGACCGCGTAGCGGCCCGGCGCACCGATGAAGACCAGCAGGTCGTAGAGTTCTTCGGGTGTGTCAAAGAAAACCCGCCTGCTCTCTTTCACGTCGTGGACTTCAAAGCGAAAGCCGTCGTGCATCGCCGGGGAGATGACCAGGCCAGCGGTGTTGAAGGGATCGGCGAACATCCGGTAGAGGGGGAGGTTCCAGGCCCCGGCGGAGGTCTTGTCGGCCATAAAGATGAGCACCGGCTCAGAGGGACGTTCGGTGAACTCCATCTCCGCCACGCCGGGGCCCATACCCTTGACGTTGCCAGCGAAGGCGTCTGAAAGCAGGTCCTGCCCAGCGCCGTAGAGTTTTAACCGCTTGGCGACCTCCGTGCAGGCCGCAAAGGTCTCCCAGGCCAAGCGGTGAATCTCCGGGTTATCCACCCCCTTACGATGGGTCATAATCAACTGGAGATCATCGCCGCAGGCGGTGACATGAAAGTCCACCAGGAGATCCTGCTTCACCGCTGCCTCCAGCCGGTCCTCCGCTTCCTCTATCAACTCATCATGGACACTGGAGTGGCCGACGAAACCTCCAATATCCGCCTTTATGACGCTGAGCGTGATGGGTTCCATCGCGGCTCCTCCTTCCTTGGCCCTAATCAGCGTTGGGACGTTTCGCAACTAAAAGAAGACGATTTTTCCACAGCGCGGCTTCGTCGCCGCCGCTGTTCTGTCCACCAGGGACAGTTTTTGGATATTTCCCAGCCACCGCCCTGAAAAAGGCCAAACTTCAGGGCAGGGAGAGCGAAAGGGATTTGAGAGCAACACTGAAGCCGCCGCCCTCAAACCCGCTGGAGGAAAAAGGGCTCAGGGACGAGGGAAGTTAAATCCGCCTCACGCGCCATCGTCTAACATTTGTTTGTTAAACTGCAACACGTCCAAGATCAGGGATATTTTTCGCCCCCCTTATCCCCGATGAAACCGCACCCGGTTCACCTCCCGGTAGAGGTTCCGCAGAGAGAAATACAGACGGCGATAGGTCTGATAGAGAAGATCGTAGGTCTCCTTGTTTTCAGGACGGGGTTCAAACTCCCGCTCCACACGGACGACCTTCCGCAGCGACTCAAAGTCGGGATAGAGCCCCAAGCCGACGGCCGCCGTGAGCGCCATGCCCACTGCGCCTGTCTCCCGGGAGTTGGCAACGGTCTCCACCCGCCGCCCCGTCACATCGGCGATAATCTGCATCCAAGGGGCGCCCCGCGCGCCACCCCCAATCACCCGCAGGACTGGCAAGGGAAACCCGAAAGTTCGCTCCACAATCTCTATGATCCAGCGCAGGTTATAGGCCACTCCCTCGTAGACGGCCCGCAGCAGATGCTCCCGGGTGTGGTCGGCGCTGATGTTGAAGAAGGTTCCCCGGACCCAGGTGTCGGAGATGGGCGCCCGCTCTCCGTAAATCCACGGCGTGCAGACCAGATAGTCCGATCCCGGCGGGATGCGCTCCACATCCTCGTCCATCAGCGCGTAGACGTTGGGAATATTGGGGTCGGCCTGCTCGTGGCGATAGAACTCGTCGGCGATCCACTTCAGGCACGCGCCCGCCGTCTCCATCTCGGCAAAGAGCATCACCTTCTGCGGGTCGGCAGATTGGATACAGGCGACGCCATGGCGGCCCGTGGGGGTCCGGCGGGTGACGACCCCCACCCAACCGGAGGTGCCCAGGCAGATGTGACCATCGCCCTCGCGGACAGCGCCCGCACCGACGGCCGCCCCCGGCGCGTCGCCACCCCCGCCAAAGACCGGCGTACCTTCCAACAGGCCACAGGCCCGTGCCGCCTCCGCCGTCAGTCCGCCGACCTGGTCCGTGGACCGGACCAGTGGTGGGAACTTCGCCAGGTCCACGCCGATGTAGCGAATCAGCGTCCGCATCCAATCTTTCTTCTTCAGGTTCAGCGCGAAGGCCGAGGCACACGACCACTCAAAGACCATCTGCCCAGTGGCCCGGTAGGTCAGGTAGCCGTTCACGTCCAGGAAGCAGGACATGCCGTGGTAGATGTGCGGCTCGTTCTCCTTGAGCCAGAGCAACTTGGGCAATCCGTCCTTCCCGGAGATCTCCGCGCCGGCGATGAGCGCGAAGACGCGGCGGCCCAGGAAGCGGCGCATGATGCGCTCCGCCTGCTGGGGCGCGCGGCCATCCAGCCAGATGATAGCCCGCCGCAGGACCTGTCCATCCCGCCCCATCGGGACAATGCCCAGCATCTGGGTGGCGTGGACGACGGCCAGCACGTCCTTTGGGGAGACTCCGGCCCGCTCCAGCACCTGCCGGGTCGTGGTGACGACAGCCTTCCACCAGTCTTCCGGGTCCTGCTCGGCCCAGTCGGGGCGGGGATAGTGGGTGGGGTAGGCCATAAAGGCCGTGGCGCAGACCTGGCCGTTTGTATCCACCAGGACGGCCTTGCTGCCGCTGGTTCCAACGTCGTGGGCGAGGATATACTGAGGCACTGTGCGCTCCGAGAGGAACGTGCCAGGCGCTTTGAAAGCGCCTGGCACGTCGGTTTCAGCAAACTACCGATCGCTCAGCACCGCCACGCCGGGGAGCACCCGACCTTCCAGGAACTCCAGGCTGGCCCCGCCGCCGGTGGAGATGTGGGTGAAGCGATCGGCGAAGCCGCTCTGCTGGACCGCTGCGGCCGAATCGCCGCCGCCGACCACCTTGATCGCGTCCAGGCCCGCCAGAATCCGGGCCAGCGCGAAGGTCCCCTCGGCAAAGCGGGGCATCTCAAAGACGCCCAGCGGGCCATTCCAGAGGACCGTGCGCGCGCCCGCCAGGGCGGACTCAAAGGTGGAAATGGTCTTGGGGCCCACGTCCAGCACCCGCCAGCCCGGCGGGACCTCGTTGGGGGCCACGACACGGGTCTGCGCGTTGTTGTCAAAGGCATCGGCGATGACCACGTCCACCGGGAGCACCAGGCGGCTCTTGCCCCGCTCCAGGAGCGACCGGGCTGTCTCAATGGCCTCCTTCTCCACCAGCGAGTCCCCTGTCTCAAAGCCCATTGCCGCAAAGAAGGTGTTGGCCATCCCGCCGCCGATGAGCAGACGGTCGCACTTCTCCAGCAGCCGCTCTATCACGCCAATTTTGTCGGAGATTTTAGCGCCGCCCAGGATGGCGACGAAGGGCCGCTCGGGGTTCTCCACGGCGCGCCCCAGGAACTCCAGTTCCTTCTCCATCAGGAAACCGGCGACGGCCTCGCCGCCCCGCTCCCGGACCACGCGCGCTACCCCCTCGGTGGACGCGTGGGCCCGGTGGGCCGTCCCGAAGGCGTCGTTGACGTAGAGGTCGCCCAGCGCAGCCAGTTTCCGGGAGAACTCCAGATCGTTGGCCTCCTCCTCCGGATGGAAGCGAAGGTTCTCCAGCAGGACAACCTCTCCGGGCTGAAGCGCCGCGCAGGCCGCCTCCACCTCCGGCCCCACACAGTCGTTCAACTGGCGGACCGGGCGTCCCAGAAGTTCCGCCAACCGCGCCGCCACCGGAGCCAGGGAGTACTCCGGCGTTGGCTTCCCCTTCGGGCGTCCCAGGTGGGACATCAGGATAACGGCGGCGCCGTTCTCCAGCAGGTACTGGATTGTCGGGAGCGACGCACGGATGCGGGTGTCGTCGGTCACCCGACCCTCCTTGACCGGGACATTGAAATCCACCCGCATCAGGACTTTCTTGCCGGAAACATCCACGTCACGGACGGTCTTCTTGTTCATCGGCAACCTCCAGAAGGTACTGTCACAAATGTGCATGCAGTTCGTGGGCCAGGGCAAGCACTTCCTGGGCCATCTCCTCGGTGAGAACGGCCTCGTAGACGCAGGGAGCATCGTGCCGGTAGTTCAGCCCGATAAAGCCGGTATCCCAGACTGGGAGAGAAGCACCCCTCCCGCAGGATGCAGACTTCGCGGAATTTCTGCACAATGCTTCCGTGGCGGGCAGGCATCCGTTCCACTCCGTTCCGGCACACCTCGGCCAGAAAATCGGAATCACCGGCCTGCCATCAGCCCAGGCTGCAGACAAGAGGCTGACAGACCCTCCCCAGTCTCCAGCAAGACACGGTAGGCCACCTCGCTGCTCCGGGCCTCTATCTCCCGAAGATGGTCTGTCCCAACCAGCCGGATGTCCACATCGCTCTCGGGATGGGGACCACCCGCCGCAGCACCCCCGAAGAGGAAAATTTTCGCGATGTACGGTCGGACCGGGCTGGAGAGCAACTGGTCCACGAAGCGCTGCGGGCCAGGAGTTTGCGATAGTGGGCCTCGCCCGTGGCCTGCAGTTCGGTGCCGTTCACGCGCACACAAGGGAGAGCCAGGAAGTACCCATAAAAATGTTTTTGTTCACGGCGGCGGCAGAGCCGCCGCCGTGAACAACCTTATGCCAGCATCTTCCGCGCCATCAGCGCGGCCAGGTCCGCCACGCGGACGGAGTAGCCCCATTCGTTGTCGTACCAGACCAGGACTTTGACGGTCCGGTCGCCGATGACCATCGTCAGGGAGCCGTCCACGATGGCGGAGCGGGAGTCGCCCTTGAAGTCCACGGAGACCAGCGGCTCCTCGGTGTAGCCCAGGATACCCTTCATCGGGCCCTCTGCGGCGGCCTTGAAGGCCGCGTTGACCTCATCCCGGGTCACCGGCCGCTGCAGGGTGACGACGAAGTCGGAGATGGAGACGGTGGGGGTGGGCACCCGCAGCGCGATACCGTCAAACTTCCCCTTCAGTTCGGGGATGACCAGCGCGACCGCCTTGGCGGCCCCGGTGGTCGTGGGGATAATGGAGAGGGCCGCCGCACGGGCCCGCCGCAGGTCCTTGTGCGGCAGGTCCAGAATCCGCTGGTCGTTGGTGTAGGCGTGGACGGTGGTCAGGAAGCCGTACTCCACACCGAAGTTCTCGTGCAGGACCTTCGCCACCGGCGCCACCGAGTTGGTCGTGCAGGACGCGTTGGAGACGATGTGGTGCTTTTCGGGGTCGTACTTATCCTCGTTGACGCCGAGGACGATGGTGATATCTTCGTTCTTCGCCGGCGCAGTGATGATGACCTTCTTCGCGCCAGCCTGGAGGTGGGCCGCCGCCTTCTGGGCGTCGGTGAAAACACCGGTGGACTCCACTACAATCTGAACGCCCAGGTCCTTCCAGGGGAGGTTGGCCGGATCCTTCTCCGCAAAGACCTTGACCTCCTTCCCGTCTACAAAGAGGCTGCTGCCCTGCACCTCCACGGTGCCGTTGAAGTGGCCGTAGTTGGAATCGTACTTCAGCAGGTGGGCCAGGACATCGGGGGACGTGATGTCGTTGACGGCCACAACTTCCAGCAGGTCTCCGTACAGATCCCGCATCGCCTTAAAGACCTGCCGTCCAACACGGCCGAATCCATTGATACCGACTTTCACCATGGTGACCTCCTTGGACAGACGTGGGATGACAGTTACAGTTGGAGCCCTCCCCACCACCCAGGGGTGGTGGAGAGGGGAATTTGCGGCGAA
Source organism: Anaerolineae bacterium (assembly GCA_025062415.1). Lineage (GTDB taxonomy): Bacteria > Chloroflexota > Anaerolineae > B4-G1 > DUEL01 > SpSt-77. The sequence continues at coordinate 12,729 of JANXAH010000058.1, forward strand.
CAGCGGAACTGTTTGCCGCAAATCCCCTCAAAGGGACCTCTCCGCAATCAGGCCATCCAGAAAGGCCAGAAAGTCTCCCAGTTCGGCGCGGTAAATCTCCCGCAGCGCCTGGGCCTTTCGCAGAACCAGCGCCAATCGGTCTGCGTCCAGTTCCAGCCGGTAGGCACTGCGGAAGATGTGTCGGAAGCGCCGGAGTTCATCCAGGCAATCGTAGGTCGCAGGGCTAATCAGGCGAGGGCGCACACCGGGAATGTCCAGACGCATCCGCTGCAGCAGGCCAATATGCCACCCGGGTTCATCGGACAAGGTGTTTCCAAAGGCCCGCGCCACTCGCCGGAAGATGTTCTCAAAGGCATTGTAGAGGTTGTGCAAATAATACGCAACGGCGATACGCCCGGCTTCGGTATCCAGTTGACTGCTGTACCGGTCCAGCGCGGCGTAGATTTCCCCAATCGCTTCCAGGTCTGCCTCAATCTCCGCTTTCAGAACCCGGATTTCGGCGTTCATAAATGACCTCACCGGATTCCCGCACCCGGCGGGCAAAAGGGACATCCTCGTTCAGTTCCACCAGGTCTATGGTCTCCCCGCTGGCCTCCTCCAGCGCGCGCCAGAGGGCAAAGTAGTCCTCCGGACTCAGGTTCCCCTCCACAGCGACGTCCACGTCCGAAGCCAGCCCCATCTGTCCGGGGTAGATGACCGAGCCAAAGAGATAGGCCCGCTGGACGGTGGCAAAGCGCGGGAAGACCCGGGACGCAGCCTCCCGAAGGGCCTGCAGAGCCCGCTGACGCCGTTCCTCCCGGGCCCGATACTCGGCCTCCCGCCGACGTTGCAGGTTTTCCCGCGCCAGCGCGATCTCCTCAGGAGACCACCCCCCCATCGCTCTCTCCTCCTTCTGAGGATACGGATTTTCCCCAATAAACGCTCCCTTTATCGCCGCTTCTCCAGCAGCCGTATCAGCGCGCGGGCCAGTTTCTCGCTGTCGTGCCGCCACGGACGCTGGGGGTCCACCAGGTCCGCTGTGACCAGGGTCCAGGTAGCGTCGGGCGGGACCTCCAGCCGGGGCGGCTCCACCCCCTCGGGGAGCCGGTCCGCGTAGGCGAAGTTGTCGTTCGCCAAGACGATGGGGAAGAGCCCCCGCCCCACGTGCCGCTCCAGCGCAGCGACATGGTCGCCCACGCTGTAGCCATCGGTCTCGCCCCGCTGGGTCGCCACGTTGCAGACGTAGACCCGAACAGCGCGCGTGGCCGCGACGGCCTGGGCGATCTCCCGTACCAGCAGGTTGGGCAGGACACTGGTGTAAAGAGAGCCCGGTCCCGCCACCACCAGGTCGGCCTCCAGGATGGCGCGCACGGCAGGTGGGTAGGCTGGAACGTCGTCCGGCTCCAGGTAGACCCGCTCTATGACACCCTGCGTCTGAGTAAGGGTGGATTCCCCCGCCACCCGCCGCACGCTCTCCGCGGAAGCCTCCTCCCGCAAGTCGCCCATCAGCGTCACGTTGTGGAGTGTGCTGGGAAGAACTTCCCCCCGAATCGCCAGGACGCGGCTGGATTCCAGCAGCGCCCGCTCAAAAGACCCAGTTACCTCTGCCATCGCGGTGATGAAGAGGTTCCCGAAACTATGGCCGTCCAGCCCGGCGTCCTTCCCCGTGGTGGGAAAACGGTACTGGAAAAGTTGGACCATCAGGGCCTCATCGTCGGCCAGTGCGGCGATGCAGTTGCGAAAATCGCCGGGGGGAAGGACCCCCAGGGCCCGTCTTAGGCGTCCGGAACTCCCTCCGTCGTCCGCGACTGTCACGATCGCAGTGATGTTAGATGTGTAGGCCTTGAGCCCCCGCAGGAGCGTCGCCAGCCCGTGCCCCCCACCGATGGCGACGACTTTCGGCCCCTGCGAACTCTTCCGGTGACGGTACAGGGCCTCCGGAAGGCACTCAGAATCCCGAAGGAAAGGGGAGAGAAGGGCCCGGTTCATCCGGACCAGCCCCAGTGCCCCCATCCCGATGCCTGCTCCGATGAGAAGAAGGCTCCATACCCAGCCCGGAAGGGCTCTCGTTGGAAGCCCGAAAAGCACGCGAGGGTACAGGGCCACCCGGTGAAGCAACAGGTCCAGCCCCATCCCCAGAAGAACCATGCCGAATAGCAGGACCAGCGCCCACCGCTTGACCCCGATGCCCGGACGCAACCATTTCCACCAGGACGACAGCCGATTAGACAAAGCCCCGCCTTTCCATACCCTGTCGTTTACCCCCTGAATTATAACCGATGGGGAAGTTTCCGTCAAAATCCGTTGGGCATTGGGGTGTGTCCCCTTTCCGTCGGGATCGCCCCGGCCAAAGGTGCAGATAGGTTGCTGGCGAGGCGGATTTGGCCCCTCATCCCCCTGGCCCCCTTCTCCCCCAGAAGCGGGGGAGAAGGGAGTAGATATTTTCCTGCCCCTTCCCGAAAAAGGCCAAACTTCAGGGCCGGGGAAGGGGCTTGGGGGTATCCAGCGGCGGATGACCAACGCCCGGCAAATTTGGAAAACATCCGGCTTGGCAAAAACGCAATGTCGCCCAAAATCTGCGTTCAACTGTGTTCCTCTGTGTCCGGCTCGCTCTTCCGCAACTGCCGCATCCGGCGCAGGATGACCCGCTCGTAGCCGTGTCCTTTGGGTCGGAACCATCCCCCTTCCACCCCATCGGGCAGATACTGCTGCGGGACCCATCCGCCGGGATAGTCGTGGGGGTACTTGTAGCCAGGGTGCGGCCCCATCGTCCGGCGGTAGTGATCCCGTAGGGGGCCTTGAAAGAGGTCCGACTTATCCCGCAGATGCAGGGGGACCGGGCCTGCACCGTGCTGCTGGATATGCTCCAACGCCTCCCAGTAGGCTCCCACAGAGTTGGACTTGGGGGCCGTTGCCAGATAGAGCGTCGCCATCGCCAGATGGTACTGCCCCTCCGGCATCCCCACCCACTCAAAGGCCTCCGCACAGGAATGGACGACCACCACCGCCTGCGGGTCCGCCAGCCCGATGTCCTCCGCCGCCAGGATGTAGAGCCGTCGGAAGATGAAGCGCGGGTCCTCCCCTGCTGCCACCATCTTCGCCAGCCAGTAGAGCGCTGCGTCCGGATCGGAGCCCCGAACTGACTTGATGAAGGCGGAAATCGTGTCGTAGTGCTCGTCTCCCGCCCGGTCGTAGAGGAGCGCTCGCTGCTGGATAGACTCCTCCGCCACCTGCAGAGTGATGTGAATCACCCCTTCTTCGTCCGGCGGCGTGCTCTCTACAGCCAATTCCAGCGCGTTCAGCGCCGCGCGAGCGTCGCCTCCGGCGATGTGGACCAGATGGTCCATCGCCTCCGGGTCCACCTTCACCCTCCGCTTCCCGTACCCCCGCTCCGGGTCCGTCAGCGCCCGCTCCAGAAGCCGCCGCACTTCGTCCTCCGTCAGCGGGTAGAAACGGAAGACGCGGGACCGGGAAAGCAACGGCCCCACCACCTCAAAGTACGGGTTCTCCGTTGTGGAGCCAATGAGGATGATGGTCCCGTCCTCCACGTGGGGAAGCAGCGCGTCCTGCTGAGCCCGATTGAACCGGTGAATCTCGTCTATCAGCAGGATCGTCCGCTGGCCGTACATCCCGCGCCGCTCCTTCGCCTCCTGGACAACGCGCCGGATGTCGGCGACGCCCGCCATCACCGCGCTCAACGTCTCAAAGTGGGAGCGGGTCGTATTGGCGATAATCATCGCCAGCGAAGTCTTCCCCGTCCCAGGCGGTCCCCAGAAGATAAGGGACGAAAAAAGCCGGTCCGACTCTATCGCTCGCCGGAGCAGACGCCCCTCTCCCACGATGTGCTCCTGTCCCACAAATTCCTGCAGGGTCCGGGGGCGCATCCGGGCCGCCAGCGGTGCCTCCCGCCGGGCTCGCTCCTCCCCGAAGTGCTCAAACAGCGTCATTGGACGATCTCCCATCCCTCTACCTCCATCCACTGTTCCTCCGGCACATCCAGCAACCCCCAGCGAAATCGTCCCTGCGGCGTGGCGATCAGGTACTGATTGTCCATCCACATCACGAAACTCAACGGGCCGCGGGGAGAGAGCGCACCCGTCAGCACAGGCTCATCGTCCACCCAGAACCGGGTCTCCCGAAGGCCCCACTCCAGCCGGTAGGTGTGCCAACGGGCCATCTCCACCGGTAGAAGCGCCTCCCGCACCCCCAGCGCCCGCCCGATGGGGGGCCACAGGGCCCGGTAGAGGGCACGAACCTGAAAGAGCAAAACCAGCACCGGGGCGGTGAGGGCAAGGGGCAAGGCGACCGGCCGCAGCGCGTCCAAGACCATAGCCTTCCAGCCCCAGCCGGGGACGTCCACCGAGAGGCGCATCTCCGCGGGGGGCGAGGCGTAGAAGAACCAGACGGCGCGGGGGAGCGTGGGGACACGGGCACCCGCCATCCGGAAGGGGTCGTTCCAGAAACCGAAGCCCGCCGTTCCCCGCAGCGCCGATGCCGGGTGAGAAAAGCGAGCACGAACGGTGAGGGTCAGGGGTGGACGCCACGGATAAGCCCGGCGGGAGCGGGCCGGGCCGTCGTCTATCTGGGCATCCGAGTAGCCGCGGGATGTGGCGCCGATGAGGGAAAACCGGATACGGGGGCCATCCTGGACGACACGTCCGGCCCCCGTGGTGAAAACTCGCCCGTGGAAATGTAGCGCGTTCACAACATTCCCGACCGTCCTTCGTTTCACCCGCCGAGGGCCCAGAGAGCGCAAAGATAGAATCCAAAATCTCCGCGCCCTCCGCGTTCCCTGCGGTGAAACCTACCTGCACACCGGGCACTGGGGGTTGGGGGAGAAAGCGACTGTCTCAAAAGTTCCCCGCAGCCCGTCCCAGACCAGGAGCCGCCCGACCAGCGGCTCCCCGACCCCCAGGATAACCTTCACCGCCTCCACCGCCTCCAGCGCGCCGAAGGTCCCGGCGACTCCTCCCAGGATACCCACCTCCTTCGCCGTGGGGACCCGGTCCGGGCGGAACGTCGGGGGGAAGAGGCACTGATAGCAGGGCCCCCGACCGGGAATCACAACGGACATCTGCCCTTCCCAGGCCAGGACCGAGGCCCAAACGAGGGGCGTGCCTGCCCGGACACAGGCGGCATTGACCCGGAACTTGGTCTCAAAATTGTCCGAACACTCCACGACGACGTCGTGGGCTGCGGCCAGTTCCGCCAGGCGCTCCAGCGTTAGCGCCTCCGGGATGCCCCGGACCTCCACGCCTGGGTTCAGGGCCGTCAGGCGCTCGCGGGCCGAGTCGGTCTTGAGCCGCCCCAGGTCGGCGGTCGTGTGGAGAATTTGGCGGTTCAGGTTGGAGAGGGAGACCCGGTCGTAATCCACCACGGTCAGGTGGCCCACGCCGGCCGCGGCCAGGTAGAAGCAGGCGGCGGAGCCCAGCCCACCTGCGCCAACGACCAGAACGCGCGCAGTTTTCAGACGGGCCTGCCCTACCTCACCCACGCCTTCCAGCACCAGGTGCCGAGCGAACCGTTCCCGTTCTTCTGGAGTAAGAACTGATTCCATCGGACGCAGATAAACGCAGATTGGAACGGATTTTATGATTTATCTTACAAAAGGGGATTCGTACAGGCCTGGCGGCCTGCATTACCTGCAACGCGGGCTGTCAGCCCGTAACGCAGGCTGTCAGCCTGCAACGCAGACTGTCAGCCTGTGCAGATGCAGGCCTGGCGGCCTGCGTTACAAGGTCGCCTGCAGCGCGCCGGGGACCGCCGACCGCACCGGGACGGTCTTTCCCATCAAGCGGCGCATCTGGAGCAAGCGGCGCGAAGGCTGAAAACCTGCCTCCTGAAACACAGCGGCCAGGTCCTGCCGGTATCCCGGAAGCACCGTCGTGACATCCCAGAGGGGACGATGGGCCAGTTGGGCCAGCGCTCCCCACACCAGCAATTTTCCCAACGTCTCTATTTCCTGGGGGCGGACCAGAATCTCTATGTCGTGCCATCGGGCGGGCCGGTGGGACGTCACCCGAAAGGCCCCGTTCAGCGGCCCATCGGCCACCACCCACCACGTCTCCCGGCGGCCCTCCAGCCAGGACGTCAGTTCTGCTTCCCATCCGGCCCGGTAGGCCGAAGGACGGATTTCCAGCACTTCCTGATGGGGGCGGGGGACTCCTTCTCGCGCCAGTTCGTAGAGGCTTCGGCTTTCCCCCGCGCGGGCCCGGCGGATGCGAATTGGGAGAGAATCAGGAACGGGCCACGGGGCCTCCGCCGGCCGGAGGAGTTCCAGCGACGACCCCACAGGCTCAAACCCCAGCCGTTCGTAGAGGCGGCGGGCCGGAAGGTTATCCTCCCGCACCTCCAGCCCGACCCATGTCCCCCCGCGGCGGACGACCTCCTCCAGCGCGGCCTCCACCAGGGTTCGCCCGATGGAGCGCCTTTGCCATTGGGGATGGACGGCGACGTTGCCCAGCATCCAACCTCCGGCAAAGGCGGCCCGTCTCAGGGAGACGTTCCCCACAACCTTTCCGTCCTCCACCCAGACAAACCCCAGAGCCTCCTCCAGCCCCAAGTCTGTCCCCCAGAGCCAGAGCCCCAGGGCCCCCCAGCGGGCAATGCGGCGCATCCGGCGCAGGACGTACCGCCCCCACGGACCCACCTCATCGGCAAATGTCTCCATCAGCAGGTCCGCCACGCCGCCCAGGTGCCAGAGGGGATGGAAGGGCTGAAGTCCTTCTCCGATTCTGGGGGACAGAGGTCCCATCGCCATCGGGGAAAACGCTACCCTCGCTCTTCGCCGCGCGGCCGCATCCGTTCCAGGGAGTGGCGCGCGACCTTCACGATGTGACGACAGCGCGGGCACTCCAAAGTGTAGTGGGACTTCTCTCCATTCGCCAGTTCCTCCAAGGCTATCTCCAGTTGGGCTCTGGAGAGGGAAAACATGTGCCCACAGCGCTGACAGCGAACTCCTCGCATAGCAATCCTCTTTGGGAAGAATCGGGGTTTGGGGCAGGCGGCTTCGCTGCCTGCCCCACCCCCCCACTCCGCTTTCATTATATCAGAAGCGCCGGGAGAGACAACTACAAAGAAAAATGCCTTTCACTGGGTCGGCTTGGCCGACGCAGCGAAAACAAACTTTTTTAGGTTTTTAGGCTGCGGAAATGGCCAGAGGCCCCATACAGAAATGCTACGGGCAAAAAGGCCAAAGTTGAGGAAAGGGTCGGGGAAGGGGTGAGGGGGCCGCTACCGAAGGCGAGGGGGAGAGGAGGATAGGGTGGGGTAATGGCGGTCGCAGGCAGGCTCTTCCGGGTTCAGAAATCAAGTTGCACGTTGTAACGTGTTTTCTTCGGGCAGGAGCGAAGCCGCCGGAGGCGACGGAGGCAGGGTCATCCAAAGCAGCGGGCAGGTTTGCTGCCCGCCACAAACCATCCCTTCCCTTTACCTCCAAAGGAAATACCCAACCTCACGGCTCAAAGGTCAGCCAATCCCCCACGGCGACCATTTCCAGAAGTTCCAGAGGGCCCTCCAGCACATCCCGCGCCGGCAACCGGGAAACATAGAGCGGGTGAAAGGGACGAGCCAGCGTCCGATCCACAACGCGCCCTTCCCGATCCAACCAGAAGACCGAAATCGGGAAAAAGACGAAAAACATATGGATCGCCGTCTCCAGCCGACTCTCCCTCTGGCCCACTAATAGGAGAGCCTCATCTGATGATAGCCGTCGGCGAAACATTAGACCGCGCAGTTGGCAGAAAAAAGAAACACACCGGCGCGCTCGCACCGGGAGAACGATGTTCCGGGTCTCGTTGCGGACTTTCAGCCATTGATCCATAGGGAGTCCAGGACTGGTCCCGCAGAGCGCCTGTGCCGTGGGCTTATCCTCCCGGCAGGAAGGTCAAAATCAGCCCAACCAGGAGAAGCCCGCCGGCTATTGCCAGCAACCAACGGTTCTCCATCAGGGCCTCCCGCCACCGCGGCCCAGGAGGGACCAGGACCGCCAGTGCGTCGGAAAAAGAGGTCTCCAGGAGCATCCGGCGGAACTCTTCCACGCTCCGGGGCCGATCGTCGGGGTGCATCGCCATCGCGGCCAGGATGGCCCGCTCGGTGGTAGGGGAAATGTGTGGGTTCAGCACCCTGGGCGGGATCAAACTCTCCGGGCGCAGGAAGCGCTCCCGCGCGTCCGCCGGTGGTCGGCCCGTCAGTAGATGGTACAGCGTTGCGCCCAGCGCATAGATGTCGGAGCGGGCATCGGTGTGGCCTGCGTCGCCACCGTACTGCTCCAGGGGCGTGTAGGCCGCCGTCCCCCTGCCCTGCAACACAGTAATCGTCCGGGCATCGTCCGTAGTCAGGAGTTTGACCAGCCCGAAGTCCACCAGTTTGATCAGCCCGCCCGGGGTTTCTTTGATGTTGGAGGGCTTGATGTCCCGGTGGAGGATGGGAGGATTCTGGCTGTGGAGGTAGGAAAGGGCATCGCACAACTGCATCGCCCAGCCCAGGACCCGCTCCTCTTCCAGGAACCGTCCGGCCCGCTGGGCCTCGTCTAAAATCTGCCGCAGGTCCGGCCCGGCGACGAAATCCATCACCAGGTATTCCCGCCCCTCCTCGGTGAAGTAGTCGGAGACCTTGGGCAGGTTGGGATGGTCCAGCCGGGCCAAAATGCTGGCCTCGCGGTAGAACTGCTGCTGGGTCTGGGCCAGCGCTTCGGGAGAGAGGTCGGGGTCCGGGCGAACCTCCTTAACCGCACAGATGCGCCCCTCCAGCCGCAGGTCCTCGGCGCGATAAACGGCCCCCATCCCGCCCTGACCGATGCAGGATAGAATCCGATACCGCCCGTGCAAGACCGTGCCGGGGGCCAGTATCCGCGGCATCTTCCTCTCCTCCGAAGGGAGCATGATAGACGAAAATAGCAGGTTTGTCAAACATCCGGGCGCCCTTCTCTGTCCGGTCTTCGGCAACCGGGATCACGATAGATGAGCCCTTTGGGTGCCCGGCAAAGGGCTTGTGGGACAACTGCAAGCAGTTGTCCCACGGGGTGCCCGGCCTTTTGGCTTTCGGATTCTCGTGTATAATTACCGCCGATGCGACTGAAACGGCTGGAAGTTCAGGGTTTCAAGTCCTTCGCCGAGCGGACAGAGTTCGTTTTCCCCACCGGTATCACGGCTATTGTCGGC
>JANXAH010000198.1 GCA_025062415.1 Anaerolineae bacterium
AGGGCGGCGAAGCAGGCGCGGCTGTATTCGTCCTCCCTCTCTATCCGCAAGCGGGCTCGCTCCAGTTCCGCCTGTGCCTCCTCTTCTTGACCGAGGGCTCGCAGCGCGCTCGCAAGGGAAACGCGGTACGCGCCATCCTCCGGCTCCAGTTCCACGGCGCGGCGGTGGGCGTCCAGCGCGCGCTCCCACTCCCCGCGCAGGGCGTAGACGTTGCCCAGGCCGTGCCAGGGGGCGGCGTCTTTCGGGTCCAGTTCTATGGCCCGCCGGTAGGCCTCTGCTGCCTCCTCATACCGGCCGAGGATGTAGCAGGCATAGCCCAGGTTGTTCCAGAGGACGGCCGCGTTCGGGTCTAGTTCTATGGCCCGCTGGTAGGCAGCCATCGCCTCCTCGTACTGGCCCAGGCGGGAGTAGACGTTGCCCAGGCCGTTCCAGGGAGGAGCGCCTTTCGGGTCCAGTTCCACCGCCCGCCGGTAGGCCGCCATTGCCTCCTCGTGCCGGTCCAGGTAGGAGTAGACGTAGCCCAGGTTGTGCCAGAGACGAGCGTCTTTCGGGTCCAGTTCTACCGCCCGCCGGTAGGCCTCCGCCGCCTCCTCATACCGGCCCAGGCTGAAACAGGCACCGCCCAGGTTGTACCAGAGGACGGCCGCGTTCGGGTTCAGTTCTATGGCCCGCTGGTAGGCCGCCATTGCCTCCTCGTACTGGCCCAGGTCGGAGTATACGTTGCCCAGGCCGTTCCAGGGAGGAGCGAGTTTCGGATCCAGTTCTATGGCCCGCCGGAAGGCTGCCATCGCCTCCTCGTACCGGCCCAGGTCGGAGTATACGTTGCCCAGGCCGTTCCAGGGAGCGGCGTATTTCGGGTCCAGTTCCACCGCCCGCCGGTAGGCCGCCATTGCTTCGTCCTTCTGCCCGGCCTCCGCCAGTGCCACGCCCAACTGATACCATACGGCGGGCTCCTGCGGCAGCCAGGTGGCGACTCTTTCCATCACCCGCACAGCGTCGGGGTGGTAGACTGAAGAACGGGTCGGGTCGGGCCACATCAGCACGCCGGCCAGGTTATACAGCGGACCGGCCATGCGGTGGCGGAAGCCCAGGCGGATGAGAACCTGCACGACTCTCTCCTCTTCCGCCTCCGGGGAGCCCGCCGCTTCCAATTGGCCGTCGCGGGGAGCGTAGATGGCCTCGTACCGTTCCAGGTAGTACAGGGCAGGCAGGAGGCGCAGGGAACTCCTCCATCTCCAGCCGAGAGCCCGCGCAGAATCCAACACGGAGCGAAAACGGCCCCTCGGGGCGGTCTGTGGCTGCCCGCGAATCCTTTCCAGGGGGGCTTTCAGCAGGGCACGGGCCAGAGAGAGGAGGGTCCAGGCCACCAGAGGGAACCCGTAGCGGCGCAGGAGGGCCGCTGCCCAGTAGAGGTAGCGGGCCTCGGGATACCGCGCCACCGCCCGCTGGTAGCGCTCCTCCCAGGTGCCGCGCAGGGTGTCCCGGAAGGTCTCCGGGGTCAGCGCGGGGAGGCCCCGCTCGGGGTTGGCGGCCATGCGCAGGTTCTCCACCAGGTTGCGCAGCGTGCCGTCGTTGCGGCGGGCCAGCGTTTCCGGCTCCTTCACCCGCACTCCGGCGGCTCCGCCCAGTTCAGCCAGGAACCGGGCCGCCACCTCGGAGTCAGGTTCGGGCACTTCGTAGAGGGCGAAGCGCCCCCAGAGGTCGGGGTAGCGATCCCATTCCAGTTTGTCCCACTCCGCCGGTTCGCCCTCATATTCCGGCGTCCGCTCGCTGCGGGCCGTCGCCAGGACCAGAAGTTCGCCCCGGCCGCCGCAGAGGGCCTCCAGGACCTCCAGCGTCCTCTGGAGGCGGCGCTGGAAGGGCTCAGTGAGGGGCAGCGCCAGCGATTCCCCGGCGCGGGGGCTCACCTCCCGACGGGCGGCGTAGCAGCGGCGGTTCAGGTCGTCTATGAAGAGCAGGAGTTTGCGGGCAGGGCAGCCGGACGGCAGGGAGGCGGGCGGCTCCAGATAGGCGTCGGGCGGGAGGTAGAGGACAGTCCAGCCCTCGCGGTTGAGCATCTGGGCCAGGTGGGCGGCCTCGCGCGTCTTGCCGATGCCGCTTTTGCCCACGACCAGGAGGGCCCGCCGCTCCCGCAGGAGGTCCTCCATCTCCCGGCGGACGCTGCCGCCGGGCTGGCGCTCCACGTAGGGGATGCGGTGGTCGTTGAGGGGGGAGTCGGTGGGATCGGGCAGGAGGACGGGGAGCAGGTCGCTGCCGGGCGGAAGGACAACGAAGGGGCCCTCGCGGGGGCGCAGGCGGCGCTGGCGCCGGGCCTGGACGAACCCACGGACCAGTCTGTAGAGCCCGGTCAGCAGCGCGGTGACGACGCCGCCCCCGAACAGCCAGCCCAGGGCATCTTTGTGGTCGGCGATCCAGCGCAGGAGGTTCTCCCACCCGTCCATCCGCCCTCCAAAGGGGCGCAAGATTTATCTTGCGCTGCGGGCTACGGTAATACCTTCCCCGGATTCATGATATTCAGCGGGTCCAAGGCCTCCTTGATGCGGCGCTGGACGTCTATGGAGACCGGCCCCAGGGCCCGCTCCACATACGGGCGCTTGAGGACGCCCACGCCGTGCTCGCCGGAGAGGGTGCCGCCCAGGTCCAGTGCCACCCCGAAAATCTCCCCCGCCATCACTTCCACCTTCTCCCACTGGGCCGGGTCCCGTTTGTCAAAGAGGATGTTGGGGTGGAGGTTGCCGTCTCCAGCGTGGCCGAAGACGACGATGGGCAGGCCGTGCCGGGCGCTGATCTCCTTGATGCGGCGGATGGCCTCCGGAATCGCGGAGCGGGGGACGGTGATGTCTTCCCCCAGTTTGTTGGGGGCCTTGCGGGCCAGGGAGGGAGATACGGACCGACGGGCCCGCCACAACTGGGCCCGTTCCTTCTCGTCCCGCGCCACCGTTACCTTTCGGGCGCCGTTCTCCCGGCAGACCCGCTCCACCACCTCCATCTCCCGCCGGACCGCCTCCTCGTCGGAGCCGTCGGTCTCTATGATGAGCATGGCCTCCACGTCCAGGGGCAGCCCCAGGCGCATGGCCTCCTCAATGCAGGCGATGGCCGTCTCGTCCATCAGTTCCAGCGTCGCCGGAACCACGCCCGCCGCCAGGATGGCGTTGACGGTGCGGGACGCGTCGTCCAGGGAGGGGAACTCCGCCAGCGCGGTGCGGACGTACCCGGGTTTGGCGATCAGTTTCAACAGCGCCTCGGTGATGACCCCCAGCGTCCCCTCCGAACCGACAAACAGGGAGGTCAGGTCGTAGCCGACGACGTTCTTGATGGCTTTGCCGCCGGTCTGGAGGACGCGGCCATCGGGGAGGACGACGGTGAGGCCCATCACGTAGTCGCCGGTGACGCCGTACTTGAGGCAGCGGGGGCCCCCGGCGTTGCAGGCGATGTTCCCGCCGATGGTGGAGTGTTTGTTGCTGGAGGGGTCGGGCGGGTAGAAGAGGCCCCGAGCCTCCACGTAGGCCTGAAGGTCGGCGGTGATGACCCCGGCCTCCACCCGCACTGTCCGGTTCACCTCGTCCAGTTCCAGGATGCGGTTCATCCGGGTGAGAGAAAGGGCGATGCCGCCGGAGAAGGGGACGGAGGCCGCTGCCAGGCCGGAGGCCATCCCCCGGGGAACGACGGGCACCCGGTACTCGGCGGCGATCCGCACCACCGCCGCCACCTCCTCCGTGGATTCCGGCAGGACAGCGACGTCGGGCAACTGCTGAGCGAAGGTCCCGTCGTAGGAGTAGGCGATCCGGTCCTCTACGCTGGTCAGGACTTTAGAAGGGCCCAAAACTTCCTGCAGACGGTCAATCCAGGCTCGCTCGCTCATCGGAACTCCTGAGAGGTTTTTTTACCACGAAGACGCAAAGACACGAAGTTAAAAATTAACAAATTAACAATTAAACAATTAACAATACTTCGTGTCTTGGTTTTATCTTCTCATCGCCTCCAGGAGGATTTCGGCGATGTCTTTGACCCGGAGGCGGAGGCGTTCGGCGCGGGCGGCGTTGAAGAGGGTGCGTTCGCACTGCTGGCAGGCGGAGACGACGACCTGGGCACCGGTCTCTGCGGCCTGGCGGATGCGACGGGCGGCCACGGCCTGGCTGAGCGCGGGGTCCATACTCTCCAGGTTGCCGCCGCCGCCGCAGCAGTGGGAGCCGCCCTGGTTCTCCGCCATCTCCACCAGGGTCACCCCCGGGATGGCCCGGAGAATCCGGCGGGGGGCGTCAAAGACGCCGCTCTTGCGGCCCAGGTCGCAGGGGTCATGGTAGGTGACGGTCTGCTCCGGAAGGTCATCCCGCAGGGGAATCTGCCCGCTCTCCAGCAGGTCCGCCAGAAACTCCACGGCGTGGCGCACCTCCAGGCCCAGGTCCTCCTCCAGCGCGGCCGGATAGGCGTGCTTCCAGAAGTGGAAGCAGGAGGGGCAAGTAGTGACCAGGGTCCGCGCGCCGAGGGAGCGGACTGCCTCCAGGTTGTGGCGCATCATCTCCCGGGCCCCCTCCAGGTCGCCGTTGATGGCCAGGGGGTAGCCGCAGCACCACTCCTCGGCCCCCAGCAGGGCGTAGTCCACCCCGGCCCTCTCCAGAATCTGGACGAAGGACTGGGGGATACCGTAACTGCGGGGGAAGAGGGCGCCGACGCAGCCGACGAAGTAGACCACCTCGGCCTGCGCCTTGCCAACGCCGGTGGGAGGGGCGGGGAGGTTCTGGGCCCAGAGGAGGCGGCTTTCGGGCGGTTCGGCGGAGATGTTGTGGCTTTCCCGGATGCGCGCGTTCAGCGCGGCCAGCGGCTGGGGAAGAAGGCCCAGGTCGGCCATCTCCCCCCGGGTCAATTCCAGGACCCGGTCCACCGTCACGCCGCTGGGGCAGGTGAAGGCGCAGGCGCCACAGAGGAGGCAGCGGAAGAACTGGGCCGCCGTCCGATCCGTGGGCCGTTCCAGCAGCCCCTCCCGGACCGCCCGTAGCAGTGCGACGCGGGCGCGGGGGGAATCGGTCTCGTTCAGCGTCAGCCGATAGGTGGGGCAGACGGCCAGGCACTGACCGCAGCGGATACAGCGGAGATAATCGTCTTCGGAAACACGGGGCGGAGTCGGGTTCGTCATCCCTTGTCCTCGCAGAAGGGAGTTTTACCGCAGAGAACGCGGAGAACGCGAAAAATTTGGGTCTCGGCGCCCTCTGCGTTCTCTGCGGTTAGCGGTTATGCGCCGAATTTGGTCAGGCGGCCGGCGTAGGCCAGCGCCAGGGGCATCAGGTCCACGTGGCGGATGTGGCCGAGCCCTCCCCGCATGCAGGCCCGCTCGCCGAACTGGGTGACGTCGTCCGGGCAGACGTAGCGGGACCAGAGGAGGACGGGGAGTTCGTGCCAGGAGTGGGCCTTCCAGAGGGCCGGCGTGGAGTGGTCACCGGTGATGATGATAACGTCCGGCTCCAGCGCCAGGATGTCCGGAAGGACCCGGTCCACGTGTTCAATGACCTCCACCTTTCGCTGGAAGTCGCCGTCCTCTCCGGCGCTGTCGGTCTTCTTCACGTGGAAGAAGAAGAAGTCGTACTCGGCCCAGTGGGCCTTGAGGGTCTCCACCTGGTCCTCCAGCGTCTCGCCGGTGGGGAGGACGTCCATCCCGGCCAGTTTCGCCACGCCCCGGTACATTGGGTAGGTGGCGATGGCCGCGCAGCGCATGCGGTAGATCTCGGGCATCTTGGGGAGGCCGGGGTCTTTCGCCATCCCGCGCAGGTTGCAACCGTTGGCCGGGTATTCGTCGGCCAGGAGTTTGCGGGCCTCGGCCATCCACTGGTTGAGGAGTTCCGCGGTCCGGGCTGCCTCCGGGCGAGTGGGATACACCGGCAGCGGCGGTTTCCCCACCTGCTGCGGGTCGGTCTCGGTGAGGCCGTCCTCCAGCCCTTCGCCCCGCAGGACGAGGACGAAGCGGTACTCTTTGACGGGCTCCACGAAGACCTGGACGCCGGGGAGTTGGATGGAGCGGAGTTTGGCACAGAGGCGCGCGCCCACCTCGGTGGGGATGCGCCCCGCGCGCCGGTCGGTGATGACGCCCGTCTCCGGGTCCAGCGTGCAGAAGTTGCCCCGCGCGGCGATGTCCTGGGGCTGAAGGTCAAAGCCGATGCCCAGCGCCTCCAGGACGCCCCGGCCGATCTCGTAGCGGAAGGGGTCGTAGCCGAAGAGGGCCAGGTGCGCCGGGCCGCTGCCCGGAGCGATGCCTGGGGCAATGGGCGTGCTCAGCCCGCAGATGGAGCGGGCTGCCAGCGCGTCCATGTTGGGCGTGTGGGCGGCTTCCAGTTCCGTTGGCCCACCGGGAGTTATCGGGAGCCCTCCCAGGCCGTCCATCACCAGAAGCAGGATCTTGGTTTTGTTTTCCACCACTAATTCCCGCAGGTATTCCAGTTGGTCCATTTCAGCACCTCGCCTTTAGCCTTTGCCTAAAGAGGATGGCTTTTCGTAGTAGCGGCAAAGTCCTACTATGAAAAACACTTTCTTTTTGTTCTTTTCAACCCGTCAGTTTACTCCAACATCCCGACGGGCTACAGAACCCCCCTGACCAGCACCCCGACGAGTCCGCCGACGACAAAACCGACCAGGATATCCAGCAGGTAGTGGACCCGCAGAGCGACGCGGGAGAGGGCAACGAGCGTTGCCCAGAGGCCCATCACCACTCCGCCCCAGCCGGGCAGCAGCGGGCTTACCGCCATCGTGATGCAGGCCACGCGCGTGGCGTGCCCCGAGGGCAGCGCGTGTCGGTCCAGGAAGAAGTAGAGCCCAGCGGAGGGGCCCGGCGGACGGGTGCGGCGGAAGGTCCATTTCAGCGCAGTGGAAGCGACACCACCCGCCGTCATTGCGGCGATGATGCGGGTCGCCAGTTCCCGCCAGAAGTCGCTCCCGCTGAAGAAGAAGGCCGCGCCCGCGCCAGCCAGCCAGACCGCCGCGTCCCCCGTATGGGCCAGCACGATCGCCAGCGTCCGCAGAAAACGGGCCCGAATCTCCAGCCGGCGGGAGAGCATCGCATCCAGGTGGAACAGCCGGTCCCAGATCGTGGGTTCCCCTGTCTTTCTCATCTCACTCTCTCTCCAGAATGCTCCGAACGATCTCCAGTTGGAAGGGCTTGTCCACGTCCATTCCCACTTCGGGATGCGGGCAGACAACGGCCCGTCCCCGAATCTCCAGCGCTCGGCTGGCCCGCCGCTCCGCCTCCGCCAGGGACATGCGGCCCAGGAGCAGTTTCAGGACGGCCCAGAGTCCACCGATAAGTTGGGCCTGGGCCAGCGCACTCTTGCGGGCATTGGTGACCCGTCGCCAGAGTTCCGGGTCGGCCATCCGGGCCCCCGCCCGGACCAGGAAGATGTCGCCCCCGGCGAACTCCCCATCCGAGAGGCGGACATAGGAGCGACGGGACGTAGGGAAACGGCCTTCCATCACAGAACGCTCCACGATACTGTAGTAAATGTCGTGGTCGGTCCGGAGACACTCTTCCACAAAGAGGTCCACGATCCGGGGCGTCAGCAGCGGGATGTCGGAACTGCTGACCACCACGCCGGTCAGGTCGGGGATGGTCTGAAAAGCGTGGCAGACGCCCGCCTCGGCGTTTCGGATCAGGTCGCCGTGGGGCGGGAGATACGTCACCGGAACGGAGAGGTCCGGACGCGCCTCCGGCGGCAACCCGACCACGATGACCGAACAGATATAGCGAGAGCCCGCCAGGGCCTCCACGACGTAGGCCAGCATCGGCCGTCCGGCGATGGGCAGAAGCCCTTTCGGTTTCCCCTGGGTGTAGGGAGCCAGTGGGTCTGTTTCCCGGGGTGAACTTCCCGCCAGTACGACTCCTGCCAGTTTGGGCATCCCCTTCATACTCTGCCCCCTGCGACGTGCGACCTGCGCTCTTGCCCTCTTTCACTCCAGTCGCTGGACCTGCGGCCCCAGGCCGAGGTCGGCCAGCATTGCCTCCAGTTCGGGCCTGGTCAGCGGCCGCCCCTTGCCCGCCAGAGCGACCAGCACGGCCTCCAGCACGTTGGTCCCGAAGGACCGGCCTTCTACACGGGGGGTTGAGGTGACCAGGTACCGGACCCCCCGTTCGCGGAAGGCCGCGACGTCGGTTTCAGTTGTCGTATTGGTCACGATGACCTTGCCGTCCATCCGCTCCGGCATATGGCGCCGGATGAAGAGGCAATCCCCGGCAATGACCGTCGCCCAGGCATACCAGTGGGGGAACCTGGGAACGACTTCTTCCTGTTTTTTCCCTGTCGGGTAGAGCCATTCCAGGGGCAGCTGGAGCATCACCGGGAGCAGAAGCCGCGCCAGAATCCGCAAGGTTCGCATAGAGCGAACCGGTATCGGAACTCCCAGCGCGAACCCCAGGTCTCCGACGATCATCTCGTACCCGGTCTCGGAAAAGGAGAGAGCCAGGTCGTACCGGTCCACCGCGGAGGGGATCAGGACCCGCTTTGGTTGAATCTCCGGGCCGATGGTTTGCTCCACGAACTGGGCGATGCGGCCCTCTATAATCTGCCGGATCCCCGCTCCGTCCACCACGGGGGTCCGGGAAACCCCGGCGACCAGGGCCCGCGCGCTACGGAGGGGGTAAAATCGTCCAGCGACGGTGAAGCCCAGGTCGGTTCCTCCGACGCCGAAGGCGTCCACCTTCCCATCCAGTTCCCGATAGAGTTGAGCGGCCCGACGGGCATCCCCATCGGTCCCAATGCGCTCTACCAGGATGGTCTCACCCCCCAGGGTGATGGTGACCCGCTTATCCCGAGTGGAACTTCCCAGACTGATGCTGACGACGTGTTTCATAGCAGTGGGAATTTTACTACAGGTGTTGGGGTTTGCCCAGGCGGCTACGCTCCGTCCTCTTTCTCACCCCACCCCCAGCCCTACGGGCCATCCCCTCCCTCAACTTTGGCCTTTTTGCCCATACCGTCTCTGCATGGGCTGGGGCCGTTCCCAAGGCCCAAAGAGAGTTCGCTTCTCACTGCGTCGGCGAAGCCGAAGGAATCCGGCACCCAGCGGCCACTGGCCAACATCCGACAAATCTGGCACACATTCCGGGATACGGGTAAAGTCAAGGGCTATCGCTGTCGGACGATCTGGAAGCGATCAAAGTCGCGCGCGATAACCGTCTCGGGAAAGACGGCCTGGGCCTCCTCCAGCACCTCCCAGTCATGGTACCGGCGGGAGATGTGGGTGAGCACCAGCCGCCGGACGTTGGCCTCCTTCGCCAGCATTGCTGCTTGGCGCGCGGTCAGATGGCCGAACTGGCGGGCCATCTCCGCCTCCCGCTCCAGATAAGTAGCCTCTATAACCAGCAGGTCGGCATCCCGGACGTAGTCCGCCAGGCCGTTGGTCCGGGCCGCGTCGCCCACGTGGGCCAGACAGGCCCCCGGTCGGGGTGGGCCCAAAACCTGGTCGGGGTGGACCACCCGTCCGTCGGGGAGGGTGACCGACTCTCCTGCGACCAGCCGCCGCCGCTCCGGTCCCGCGGGCACTCCCAGTGCCTCCGCCTTCTCCACCAGAAAGGGCCGCCGGGGTTTCTCCCGGAAGAGGTAGCCGTAGCAATCGGGCCCCCGGTGATGGACCGGGAAGGCGATAATTTCCAGGTCGTCCACCTCCAGGACCGGCCCCGGGCCAATCTCTATAAGGGCCAGGTCCATCGGCGGAGGCGCCCCCCGTAGAACAACGCCGTAGATGAGGTCCCGGACCCGCTCCAGGGCCGCCCGTCCTCCGTAAATCTCCAGCCGCTCTATCGTCTCCCACCGGGCGAAGGTGGAGATCAGCCCGCCCAGCCCCAGGATGTGGTCCAGGTGACCGTGGGTGAGCAGGACGCGGTTGAGTCGCTTAAATCCCAGCCCACTCTGGAGAATCTGCCGCTGGGTCCCTTCCCCGCAGTCCACCAGAAACCGATGTTCCTGATAGAGAACCATCTGGGCTGGCAGATTGCGGTGGATGGAGGGAGCGGAGGCGGATGTGCCCAGGAAAACCAGTTCTATCATCCCGTACGCCCCAAAGAGAAGATGATGTTTCGCCGCAACGGCGCGCCGCAGGGGGCAGACCCTACTTCATCCCCCGGTGAGGACGACAACGCCGGGTTGCCCGACCTCGCCATCCACCCGGACCTGAACCGGGAGGAACGCCTGAATGACGGTCAGGTTGGTCAGCAGATGCCCCGTGATGGCCGACGTGACGAATCGGGAGGTCCCTGCCGCCAGAGCCATCGGGAGCAGGAGTTGGTCCGCCAGATGGGGGTCCACCGGGGCTCCGCTCTCGTGGTGGGCCAGGAGTTCCCGGCAGGCCTCCTCGGCGACCTGTTCGGCGGGAACCCCCTTTCGGCCGTAGGCGGAGAAACCAGCCCGGATGTGCTCGTACTCCACAACGAGGAAAATTCCCGCGCCGGGCCCGGCGCCGCGGGTGACCAGCGGCTGGAGGTCGGCCTTCAGGCCTGCCCGCACCAGCAGGTTGCGCGCGCGGTCGGCCATCCGCTGGGGGATGTGGGCCGGAAGGTTAGAGACGACCGTTCGCCCCCGGACCTTTCGGGCGCTCCCCCGCTCCGTCAGCGTCAGGGGGGTTAACGGCCCCGGTCGGCCGCGGATGCGCACCCGCGCCTCTCCGCCCCCAATGGGGTAGAACCCCCAGGCGACCAGGTCTATCTCCGCATCCAGGCCCATCCGGGCAACGGTGGGCAGAAAGACCTCCTGCAGATAATCCACGGATGGTGCCCAGGGGACGTGGGTGCCACCCCGGAGGACGACCAGGCTCTCTCCGGGCACGAGGGCCAGAGGGAGAAAAAGGGTCTGAAAGACGAGGCCCACTGCGCCTGCGCTGCCGCGCCCGGCGACCTCGGTCACGTCAAAGACGTACTCCCCGGAGCGGGGCTGGCTTCTGGGGATAAACCGCAGGGTCTGGCTGCCCAGCGCTGCGCCTTCCAGTTCTGCCTGGCAGATGGCGGCAGCAGCGTGGACCGCTGTCAGGTGCTGGGGCTGCAGGCCGGGGTTAGGCCGCCCTGCGCGAATATTACGGATTTCCACCGGCCGCCCGGTGAGCACAGAGAGGGTCAGCGCGGTCCGCAGGACCTGACCCCCGCCTTCTCCTATGGAACCGTCTATTTCCAGAAAACCTTTCCGCACAGAGAAGGATTATACCCCAGGGAACAGGAGAGGGCAACTCGTATGCCCTTTTGGCTTTGACCGCATATCAAGGGTGTGTCCCAAATTTGTCGGTGTTGGTCAGCAGTCGCCAGGTGCTGGATTCCTCACCCTTCCCCTGAAGTTTGGCCTTTTTCGGGGAATGAGCAGGAAAATATCCAAAAACTGCCTTAGTTGGCTACAGAAGAATATAACAGCCTGTGTTGCAGGCTAAGAGCCTGCGGTAGCGCAGGCCGCCAGGCCTGCATCTGTGCAGGCTGACAGCCTGCGTTACGGGCTAACAGCCTG
>JANXAH010000202.1 GCA_025062415.1 Anaerolineae bacterium
AGTGGTCGGCGAAGGCCGACCTTCGGCCGAAGGCCAACCGAGGCCGACTTCAGTCGGCGCTCCCCTGCTCCTCCTGCTCCTTTGCTCCCTCTCCCTCCTCACCCCCTGGCTGGTCATTCGCCCGGCTTTCGCTCCGCCGCGGCTGGTAGACCCGACACAGGTGGGCGATGGCCTCTATCGGTACGGTGGTCAGATTCTCCTCCTCTCCGCCTCCCTGAAACGGGACTCGGTCTTCCCTGGTGAGTGGCTCCCCGTTCGCCTCTGCTGGATGGCGACCGCCCCAGTGGAGGCCGACTACACTGTCGTCGTCCAACTGGTGGGCCGGGAGAATGTGCGCGTCGGGGAACGGCACACCTATCCGGGCCTGGGCCGTTTCCCGACCTCCCTCTGGCCCGTCGGGCGGGCCTTCTGCGATATCTACCGAATACGGGTGGAGCCCTGGGCCTCCGTCCCCGAACTCTACGACGTCCTCGTCGGCCTCTACGAAGAGGAGCCCGACCTTCGGCTCCCCGTATCTGACCTGGGTGGGATGGAGGTGAAATACCCTGTAGTGGCGCAAGCGCGCATTGTGCCTGCGCGTCCACCGACCGTCTCTCCAGCGCGCCCACTGGACTACCGCCTGGGGGACGCGATTCGTCTGATGGGATACGATTTGCGCAGACAGGACGGGGAAACCATCGCCCTCGTCCTCTATTGGTGGGCGGAGAGGGACGTTGGGGAGGATTACCGGGTCTTCGTCCACCTGCTGGACGCTGGGGGGAACCTGCTGGCCCAGCACGATGGGCCGCCCCGGTGGGGGCGATACCCGACCCGGGCCTGGCGCAAGGGGGACGTCGTTCCGGACGAGCACATCCTGGTCGTTCCCGAAGGGACAAAGCCTCCCCTCTCCCTGGCCGTAGGAATGTACCGACCGGAGACAATGGAACGTCTCCCCGTCTCCGGGCCCGGGGGCCAGGTCTCGGAAGGGAGAGTTCTTATCCCCCTGCTTCCGTAATGCCCGACGTCGTCCTGGGGAACCTCTACTCGTCAAACCCCAGCCGCTTGTCCCGCATACTGACCCAGCGGCCCTGACAGACGATGAGGTGGTCCAACACGGGAATTCCCAGCAGTTGCCCTGCGCTGACGATGGCGCGTGTGGTCGCGATATCTTCGGGAGAGGGAGTGGGGTCTCCAGAGGGGTGATTGTGGCCTACGACAATGTACGCGCAGTTGCGACGGATGGCCTCTTTGAAGAGTTCACCGACCCGGAACTGGGCGGCCGTCAGCGAGCCTTTGTAGACGACCTCGGTCCCCAGAACCCGGTTCCGGGAATCCAGAAAGAGCACGCAGAGATGTTCCTGCTCCAGATGGCCGATTTCGGCCATCAGAAGGGCAGCCGCGTCGGCGGGGGTGAAGACGATGGGGCGCTCCTGGGGCGCGGCCAGCGTCAGCCGCCGGCCCAGTTCCAGCGCGGCCAGAATTTGTGCGGCCTTCGCCGGTCCGACCCCCCGCTCCGCGACCAGTTGAGAGAAACTGGCCCGCGCCAGGCCGGCCAATCCTCCGTAGCGGGCCAGAAGCCGTGCTGCTACGTTCAGGACGTTCTCCCCACCCACCCCGGTCCGCATCACAATGGCCAGCAGTTCGGCGGTGGAGAGCGCCCCGGGCCCCAATCGGGCTAACCGTTCCCGCGGCCGCTCCGACGTGGGGAGTTCTTTGATCGTTGGACGGTAGACGGTCTCCTCCCGCTCACTCATCCGTTTCCCCCAGAGTCAACTGATAGCCCTTATTTCAGAAGGAGCCTTCGCGCGCTCTGCGGCCTCTGCAGTTAAACTTCCCTCGCGGCGGAGCCGTTGTTCCCCGATAGAGATCCGAGATACCTTCGGAGAAACACCTCCCGGGACATCCAGATTTCCGCCCGCCGCAGCCGAAGCAGGGAACGATTCCGCAGGGAAAACGGAGCAAACGCCCACATAATGGCCCACGTGTAGAAATTCTCCCAGAATTCCCCGAACCGGCCCAGCGCGCGCCGGTAGGGAAAAACATCAAACCCCAGCCGCCGGATCAGGGGAGATACATGCCCATCCTCGGAGAAGGCCAGAACTGTGATGCCGCCGACCGCCCTGACCTGGTCCCCATCTGTCTGCGCTGCCAGCCAGCGGGCCGCTTCTTTCAGAGAGAAAACCAGCATTCGCTGGACCTGGATGGCCCAGACCATGTTGGGCCCCTCGGGGCCTGGTTGGGGAAGATGCTCGTTCCAGAGATGGAGTATCAGGACTCTTGCTCCCTTACGGACATAAGCACCGTCCGAGAGCACCAGGTCATGCGGCGCCCGTGCCCACTGGAGCCGAAGGACACACTGGGGGTGATCGCAGAACTCAAAGACGCCGGTAGCCCGGCGGAGGAAGCGGTCAAAGGCTCGCACCAGGGGACGCATCACCGTCCCCCGATGAGCAAGATGCCTACGACGATCAGCGCAGTTCCCAGCCACTGGGCCGGGGAGATCGGCTCCCGGAAAACCCAGGCCGCGGCCAGAACCTGAACCCCAACAACGGCCAGACCCGTCGTGACCGGGAAAGCCACCGAGAGGGGGATATATCGCAACAGCCCCGTGAGAGTCAACACAGTGATAAATCCAGAGAGGTTCCCGATCACCTGCCAGAAGAGGAACCGACGCCAGTCGGGGCTGTGGGCAGAAATTTTGAAACTGGCATTAGCGAGAACGTTGAAGAGGAAATTGGCCAGGAACAGAGCGAAGACGACGCCGGTTCTCTCCAGCACGCGCCCTTGAGTGAGGAACTTCGGCATAGTCTCCCCCGGAGATAAACTGCAGAATCACGGGGGAGGTCTTGCGGCGAGCGGCTTTGCCGCCCGCCGCAAGACCTCTCACCCCTCACGCCGATATGCGATTCGGGCCAGGAAAAGGCTTAACAGGTACAGGACCAGAAGCGGGGCCATCACCAGGGCCATATTGACCGGGTCGCCCGTTGGGGTGACCAGTGCAGCCAGCAGTGCGATCAGGAAAACCGCAACCCGCCAGTTCCGGACCAGAGTTCGTGAACTCACCAGGCGGACCTTCGCTAAAAAGAAAATGAGGAGCGGCATCTCAAAACTGATGCCGACCCAGAACATCAGGCTGGTCACAAAGGAGAAATAATTGGCCGGGCGGGGACGGGTCGGGATGGGGGCAAATCCCAGGAGTGCGGGAATGGCCGCGGGGAGCATCACGTAGTAAGCGAAGGCTGCGCCGGAGACAAAGAGCAGCGTAGCAAAAGGTGCCAGCCAGTAAACGTACCGCTTTTCGTGGGGAAGCAGGCCAGGGGCAACAAATCGCCAGAGTTGATAAATGATCACCGGCATCGCCAGCGCCACCCCGCTCAGCAGGGAGGCCTGCATAAAAACCCCCAGATTCTCCGTGACCTCTATCGCTTCCAGGTTTTCCAGCCCGCCGATGGGCTGGGCCAGCCACTCCAGAATGAAGTTGGCGAGAAAGAAACTGGCCACCGTCGCTGCGGCCAGGGCCAGGAGCGCACGCAGGAGCCGGCGCCGGAGTTCCTCAATGTGTTCCAGGAGGGGTTTCGCTTCCGTCTCCTGCTTCATCCAGCAAAATCATCTGCAGGCTGTTGGATTTCCGGGGAAAGGGAAACGCTCGGAGATTCCAGAGAGGAGGCCGCGGCCGTCCTTTCCTGTACCCCTCGCGCCTCGGCGGCGACCTCCCGAAGGACGTTCTGGGCCTCCCGACGGACCTGGGCGCTCTCCTGGAGGACCGGCTGGACCGCACGGGCGGTCTCTTCCTGAAGAGTCCGCCATTCCTGCGCGATCTCCTGCTGAACGGTGCGCCACTCCCGCTGGAGGTGGGCCGCAAACCGCGAGACCTGCTGGACCAACTCCACGGCCCGCCGTGGGCCGATCAGGAGAATCGCCAGCAGGAGAAGGAACAGGAATTCCCCAGAGCCAATATTCAGGAAGTCCATCGTTGGCCCCTAAAGGGCCAGGGGAGACTATCCCTTTGTCTCCTTCCCCTCGCCGCTCGCATCCACATCCTTGCCGGAGAGAGCCTCCCGGAAATTCCGGATCCCCTTGCCCAGTTCCGCTCCGATCTTTCCCAATCGGCCGACGCCGAAGAGAAGGATGACAATGACCAAGATGATAATCCACTCCCACCCGCGCACGTTCAACATCCTTCACCTCCCAGGTCAGGGTAAACCTATTCTACCACGCTCCCCACCCTCTGCAACCTGTGGGGACACTGAGGTTCAGAGTCAGTTGGGGCAGGGTTGCCGCATCTTCCCCAAAACGGGAAGGAGGGTTTTGCGGCGGCGGCCTTTGGCCGCCGCCAAACCCCACTTCTTCTTTGGCCTTTCGGCCTGCAGCATTTCTACATATTTACATAGGCCTTTGGCCATTTCCGCAGCCCCAAAAAGTTGGTCAAGTTGCAAGACAACTGGGCGGATTGTTCCCAAAAGCCCTATCCTCGTCTTGCCTCCCGGCGGGAGAGGAATGTAAGGGCCAACCCCACCAGCCCCCCCAGAGCCAACAGCGCCACCAGTTTATAGAGCCGAGACGAGAGCGTCAGCGCCAGCAGGCCGAAGAGCCCACAGAAAGCCCAGTAGGCCAGGACGATGGCCCGCTGGGGGAGCCCCCAGTCCAGCAGGCGGAAGTGCAGATGTCCCCGGTCACCCCGGACAGGGGGTTGCCGACGGCGGAGCCGGTCTACAATCTGCCAGGCGACATCCACAATGGGGATCCCCATCACCAGCAGAACGGTCGCGACCCGTGCACCCGCTATGATTCCCAGACATCCCAGCGCATAGCCCAGGAAAAAGGCCCCGTTGCTCCCCATAAAGACACGCGCCGGATGGAAATTGTAGGGGAGAAACCCAACCGCTGCCCCCAGAAGGGCCATCGGTAAAAGCGCCACGCTGGGCTGTCCCACCCGATGCATATGGACCGCCAGAACCAGACACAGGATGGCCCCTACCCCCGCTGCCAGGCCATCCAGTCCATCCAGCCAGTTCACCGTGTTGATCATCCCCATAATCCAGAAGAGCGTCAACAGGACCACAACAGGCATCGGGAAGACGATTACCTGGTCGGTCAGGGGGTTGTTGACCCGCTCAATGAAAATTACCGTTGCGATGGCGATCCCCCCCGCTATCGCCTGGGCGATGAGTTGAAGGCCCGGCGAGAGGTCCCAGCGATCGTCGGCCAGACCGACCAGGAACATCCACAGGCTCCCCAGAACCAGCCCCAGCAGCCGCAGTGGCTCCTTGGGGTCAGCGGTGGGGATGCGCAGGCTCAGGCCCACACCAATCGCAACGAGAAAGGGGACAAACAAGCCGATTCCCCCCAGACGGGGGATCTCCCCCTGGTGAGTCCGGCGCCCTCCCGGTCGGTCCACCATCCCCAGACGACGGCCCAACCGGGCAGCCAGAGGGGTCACCACCAACGCTGTGGCCGCCGCTGTGAGAAAGACAATCCCGTACGCCAGTTCAGGGGACATAGGCCTGCTGGTGGAGGGTCACCCCGTCCCAAACATCCGGTCCCCCGCGTCTCCCAGACCGGGGACGATAAAACCGGCCTCGTTCAACTGGGAGTCCACTGCAGCCAGATAAACGGGAACATCCGGATGAGCGTGGGTGAAACGTTCCAGACCCGCCCATGCGGCGATAATCCCGACGAACTTAATCCGCCGGGCACCCCAGCGCTTCAAGATATCCACCGCCGCAATGGCGGACCCGCCGGTCGCCAACATTGGGTCCAGGACCAGGCAGACGTCTACCGTCGGGCTGACCGGAAGCCGGGAGTAGTACTCCACAGGCTCCAGCGTCCGCTCATCGCGGGAAAGGCCGATATGCCAGACCTCCGCCCCGGGGAGCATCTGCCAGGCCCCTTCCACCATTCCCAACCCGGCCCGCAGGATGGGGATCAGCCCCACTTTCTCCGCCAGCCGTCGCCCCTCCGCCCGTCCCAGGGGCGTCTGAATCAGGACGGGCTCCGTCAGCAGGTCCGCCGTCGCCTCGTAGATGAGCAGAATGGAGATTTCCCGGACCAGTTCCCGGAACTTCTTGGGGTCCGTTCGCTCGTCCCGCAGAAGGGCCAGTTTGTGTTGGACAAGGGGGTGAGCCGAAACGAAGACCTGGGCCATTCAGGACTCCTTCTCTGAGAGATGGGCAAAAAACTCCGGATATTTCTGCCGCAGTTCCTCCCGCAGGTCGCCGAAGACAGTCGGAGCATAGGGATAGACAGCCTCCAGCATCCGGACCGCGACCTCCCGGATTTCCCACTGGGCCTCCGGCGAAATGCGCAGGCGGAAAACGTGGCGAAGTTCCCGGAAGTTCATGGTGACCACAATCCGGGTCGCTGTAGCGTTGGGCAGGACAAAGCGGGCGTCCTCCTTCTTGATACCCCGCGCCCGCAGGGCCCGGTATGTCTCCCGGACCGTTTCGGCAAACCGGTCCCAGATGCGCCGGGCCTCGTCGTCGGCGAGGATAGAGGGAGGCAGGACCCATTCCGGGTCATCCATAGAGACGTACCGCTGGCTTTCCTGGGAGTAGGACGCCAGCCGGTGGCGGACCAGTTGGTGGCTGCAGGCCCGGGAAATGCCCCGAATCTCAAAGGTCGCCGAGGCGTGTTCTATGAGGCTTTCGTGTCCCTCCCGAATCCGTGCCCGTAGAAAAGAAGCGGGGTCTCCCCGGCTCTCGCTGCGGTAGCAGACCCGCCCGGCGTATTCCAGGAGCGCCTCCGGGCTCCCATCGCCCCTCAGGTAGCGCGTGATGGCGATCAGTTCCACCTCCATAGTTATCTCGCTTCGCTCTTTCAGAGCCTACTTTGCCTGGAACTCCCCCTCAATCACCTCTGGCTCCTGCTCCCCCGATGCCCATTCCTGGATTCGGGCCCCCAGCGCCCGCAGATGCTCCCGAACGACCTCTGGGGGCGCCAGTTCTATGAACAGTTTGAGGGCCAGCAGGATGATAGCCACGTCGTCCAGTTGCCCCAGGCCCAGGCCCGGGTCGGGCAGGATGTCTATGGGAGCGAGAATATAGACCAGCGCGGCCGGGGGGATCAGTTTCAGCAGCCAGGGCACCCGAGGGTCTCTGAACAGACGCCAAGCCAGACGCAGTTGTCGGACCAGTTCTTTTACCCACGACACAAACATATTGGTCTCCTCCGGAGAAGCCAGGGGATACCGTTCTGGCACCTTCGGTGGTTGAGACGGGCTCATTTAACACCTCCTGAGAAACCAAAAGCGCAGCCGAGGCCAGAATGCCCAGATAAACAGCACGCCCAGGGAGAGCAGAGAAAGGATTCCTCCCAGGCGAAAGGAAAGCGGCCGATAATACAACCAAACCACATGCTCCCCGGCCGAAAGCGGAACTGCCCGCAGGGCCGTATAGGCCCGGAGGACGGGCGCGGGCTGCCCGTCCACTCGGGCGTACCACCCCGGATACCACGGGTCTCCGACGACCAGAAAGCCTGACCGGGGCGTCTGAACCTGGAGTTGGACGTCCTCTGGGCTCCAGAAGAGAACCCGGATCGTGGGCGAAAGGGGAAGGGAGACCGACGGCTCCACCGACCAGGGACGGTCCAGGATCACCACCCGCAGCGGGTCAAATTGCCCATCCCGCAGGGCCCGGATCGCCGTTTCGTCGTCAAAGGCGATAGACTCGTAGACAAGCCGGTAGCGGGGAAAGGGCTCCTGCAGACATTCAAAGTGCAGGGGATGGTTATGACCGGGGAGAGAGGCGACCCGTTCGGAAGGAAACGGGATGGGCGGTTCATCCTCCCGCCACACGTAACATCCCACCCCCATCAGAGCCCAGACTCGTTCGCCGGGCACCTGCTCGCGGAAGGGGACAAGGAAGCGGCCCACCAGGCCCACCACTCCGTGGAGGTCTTCCAGGCCGACCAGAGCGGGCCAGCCGCCTGTTAGATGCCCGCGCGTGTCTATCCGATGCCCCTTCGCCCGTTCTGGTATCTGTTCCGGAGAAATCGGCGGCCGTACCAGCGATTCCGGCGGTGCCCAGACCCAGTGGGTCTGGATCGCCGTCCGCCAGGCGACGGAGCCCAGGTCCAAAGCCAACAGCCCGATCAACGCCCAGCGGGTGCGGGGCCATCGCCCCAGGAGCAGCCACGCCAGGCCACCGATACCCCAGGGCCAAAGGGCATACGAGAGCCACCGGTGCAGGCGGGGCCACTCCGATACAGGTTGAGCCTGGACCCAGAGGAAGAAGCCCGCCAGGATGGCCCCCAAGATCCCCAGGGCAATGCCGACCCCCCGCCTGCGCGCGGGATAGACCGCGCCCTTCCATCCCAGGGTTCCCAGAACGACCAGAGCCCACGCGACAATCAGAGCAGCCCGTTCCTGGTTTCGGAAAACCCCCAGAATCGGGAACAG
Source organism: Anaerolineae bacterium (assembly GCA_025062415.1). Classification (GTDB taxonomy): domain Bacteria; phylum Chloroflexota; class Anaerolineae; order B4-G1; family DUEL01; genus SpSt-77. The sequence goes on from JANXAH010000202.1 coordinate 8,375, forward strand.
GTGAACCAGGGCGGGGAAAAACCCGCTTTCTTTTCCCAGCGATAGGAGTATACCCGCGAATCCGATTCCTGTCCAGAGCGCTGCGCTCCGTGGCCCTCTGGGGTCCTGCTTCTCCAGCAAAAGCCCGGCCAGCAGTACCGGGACGCCCACATACAGAGGCGACCAGTTCGCCAGGTGAGGCCAGAGAATTCCCAGAAGGTCCCAGACCTCAAAGCTCGTCGCCTGGTAATGGAAAGGCCACTCCAGGCGCTCGGCAAACGCCGCCAGTTCTGCCGAGGGCAACAACTGAACGGAAGCCATCAGGGTTCCACATCCCACGATTAGGATACCGGTTTTCCAGGCACGCCTGCGCTGTTGAACGGGCTGGGAGAGGACACAGGCAACCCCAAAGGCCAGAGCGATCCCATAGACGTACAGCGCCTTCTGAGGAAACCCTGCCAGAAAGACCATCGCCCACAGGAAAGCCGCGGCCACTCCGTTCCGCCGCCAGAAGCGTTGCCCGGTCAGGGCACGCCCAGCTGTCCACAGCAACCAGGGAAGCCACGTCGCCGCACCGAGGATGGGCGGGGCCTGAATCGGATACCCGGTGATATACCCGCTTACCCCCCACGCCACCGCGCCGAAGGCCCCCGCTGCACGGTCTCGCATCAGCCAGCGAAAGAACCCATAGGCGCCCCAGGCGGCCAGGATCAGATGGGCTATCACCAGGCCCGCAAAGGCGCGATAGGAAAGGGATTCTTCCCAGCAAATCAGCGCAGCCAGCCAGGTCAACGGGTAGAGGGCCTGGGTCTGAAGTTCTGCCAGATGGGGAAAACCACCCAGGACGTAGGGATTCCAGAGGGGAAAACGGCCCTCCTGAAGTCTCTCCACCGTGTAGGCGATGAGGGGATAATAATAGAGGGTCAGGTCTCCTGGAGCCAGGGCTGCCTGAGAGGTTGAATCCACCGACAGCAATGGCCAGCAGAGGGCGAAAATGAGAAAACCCAATCCCAGAAGGATGAGGCCGTCCTTTATTCCCACTTGCAGGCCGCCATAGGCGAAGGGTCCCTCTTCTCCAGGCACAGATCCACCCCCTGGAAGAACTCCCTCACCGCTTCCGCCACCCTCTGGACTTCCTCGTCGGTCAACTCAGGGTACATCGGCAGGGAGAGGACTTCTCGGGCCAGCGCCTCAGATACAGGCAAAGAACCCTCCCGATACCCCAGGTCAGCGTAGGCCGGCTGGAGGTGGACCGGGACGGGGTAGTGGACGAGGGTGCCGATGCCCCGCTCACGCAGGAAGGCCTGAAGGGCGTCGCGCTGAGGGTGGCGGACGACGTAGAGGTGGTAAACGTGGTGGGCATTCTCTGGTTCGCCGGGGAGCACCAGCCCCCAGCGGGTCGCTTCCGCCAGATATTCGCTGTACAGGGCCGCAATCTGCCGGCGTCGTTCGTTCCAGGCCTCCAGATGTCGCAGTTTGACCCGTAGAACGGCGGCCTGGATTTCGTCCAGACGGCTGTTTGTGCCCCGTATGTGGCTGACGTACCGCCGGGCCCAACCGTACTCCCGCAGGAGTTGGACCCGCCGGGCCAGCGTTGAATCGTTCGTGACAACGGCCCCGCCGTCCCCGAAAGCGCCCAGGTTCTTGGTGGGATAAAAACTGAAGGCGGCGATATCCCCCCACGAGCCCACCGGACGGCCCCGATAGTATGCCCCGTGGGCCTGAGCGCAGTCTTCTATCAGGAACAGGCCATAGC
>JANXAH010000205.1 GCA_025062415.1 Anaerolineae bacterium
CTTTTAACCGTTAGGCATCCGATGAGCAATCTGTGCTGGCCCCGCTTGAGGAAGCCATTCCTGAAGGCACGGGCATAACCCCCGAATCATCAAGCGCATAAGGGCAAAGAGAAGAGGGGGGCGGCGGGCAACCCCCCCGCCCCCCCATTTTTTACCCCACAGGTGGTGCCCCCGCCGCGGGCTCATCATGGGTGTGGTAAAATCGGGGGGGGCGGGCCCAACCCCGCCCCCCCCCCTCTTCTCTTTGCCCTTATGCGCTTGATGATTCGGGGGTTATGCCCGTGTCTTCAGGGATGGCTTCCTCAAGCGGGGCCAGCACAGATTGCTCATCGGATGCCTAACGGTTAAAAGAAGGGGGGTATCGGTGTATCTCCGACACCCCCCTTCTGCAAGATTAATCCTTCGCCACGTAATAGGCACCGGCAACGTCGGCGGCATGGCCCAAAACCCGACCCCGATGTCGGATGGCCGCCTGGGCGGCTGCCAGCCGAGCGATGGGCACCCGGAATGGGCTGCAGGAGACGTAGTTGAGCCCGACAATGTGGCAGAACTCAATGGACGAGGGCTCGCCGCCGTGTTCGCCACAGATGCCCACCTCCAGGTCCGGACGAGTCTGGCGGCCCAGCCGGACTCCCAGCCGCAGCAGTTCGCCCACACCCCGCCGGTCCAGCACCTGGAAGGGGTTATCCGGTAGGATGCCCCGCTCCACGTACCGCACCAGGAAGTTCCGCTCCGCGTCGTCCCGGCTGTAGCCGAAGGTCATCTGGGTCAGGTCGTTGGTGCCGAAGGAGAAGAACTGGGCCATAGAGGCGATCTCGTCGGCGGTGAGGGCCGCGCGCGGGACCTCTATCATCGTCCCGAACTTGTACTCCACCTGGACACCCTGCTCCTCCATCACCTGCTTCGCCACGGCCTCCAGTTCCCGCTGGACGACTTTCAATTCGTTGACGTGGCCCGTCAGCGGGATCATCACCTCCGGCTTGGCGACGATGCCGTTCTTGGCCGCCTGACAGGCTGCCTCAAAGATGGCCCGCACCTGCATCTTGGTGATATCCGGGTAGGTGATGCCCAGCCGGATGCCCCGCAGGCCCATCATCGGGTTGGCCTCGTGCATCCGCCGGACAGCAGCCAGCAGCCGCTCCGCTTCCTCCCGCTCCGGCCCTTCCTGGTTATTCATCCGCATTTCCGTCACCTTCACCAGCAGTTCCTCCAGGGAGGGCAGGAATTCGTGGAGCGGCGGGTCAATGAGCCGGATGATGACCGGCAGGCCGTCCATCGCCTCAAAGAGGCCGTAGAAATCGGAGCGCTGATAGGGGAGAAGTTTCTCCAGCGCGCCCAAATATTTCTGAACGGCGGGCGACGCGGCGATCTCCGCCTCCACCTTCTTCAGTTCGGCCTCCAGTTCGGCCCGCCGATCCGGCGTCAGGGCCCGGCCATCTTCCCGGCCCGTTCGGAGCATCTCCTCCAGCCGGCTGCGGCGATCCAGGAGCAACTGGGCCTCCTCGGCGTTGAGGATCATCTCCTGGACGTAGGGGAGGCGCTCCGGCTCAAAGAACATGTGCTCGGTCCGGCAGAGGCCGATGCCCCTGGCGCCGTAGGCCCGGGCCCGGCGGGCGTCCTTGGGGTAGTCGGCGTTAGCCCAGACCTGCAGGCCGCGGGTGGGGAAGCCCTCGTACCCTTCGGGCCACTGGCGGATGCCCTCCGTGGCCGCAATCTCGTCGGCCCACTCCAACAGGGTCCGCAGTTCCACCTCCCGGTCAAAGTCCGGGTAGACGGTGGGGATTTGCCCTTCAAAGACCTCGCCGGTGGTCCCGTCCAGGGAAGCCCAATCGCCCTCCCGCAGGACTCTGTTGCCCACGCGCACTTCGCGGGCCTCCAGGTCTATCTGAAGCGCGCCCGCGCCGACGACGGCGGGAATGCCGAACTGTCGGGCGACGACGGCGGCATGGGCCGTGGCACCACCTCGGCTGGTCAGAATGCCCTTGGAGGCGATCATCCCGTGGACATCGTCGGGCTTGGTCTCCGGGCGGATCATAATCACGGGCTTGCCCTCTTTACCCCAGGCCTCCGCGGTGTCGGCGTCAAAGGCCAACATCCCAACGGCCGCGCCAGGGGACGCGTTGACGCCCGTCGCCAGGAGCCGCCCCTCGGCCCGCGCCTTCTCCACCTCCACCGGGTCAAACTGGGGGTGCAGGAGCGTGTCCACATCCCGCGGCTGGACCCGCATTACGGCTTCTTCCTTCGTGATCAGGCCCTCATTGGCCATATCCACTGCAATTTTGACCGCCGCGCGGGCCGTCCGTTTCCCGGAGCGGGTCTGGAGCATCCAGAGTTTGCCCCGTTCAATGGTGAACTCAATATCCTGCATATCCCGGTAGTACCGCTCCAGTTTCTGGGCGATCTCCACCAGTTGGGCGTAGACTTCGGGGAGTTCCTTCTGCATCTCCGCGACAGGCCGCGGGGTGCGGATGCCCGCCACCACGTCCTCGCCCTGGGCATTGAGCAGGTATTCGCCGAAGAACCGCTTTTCGCCGGTGGCGGGGTCGCGGGTGAAGGCCACGCCCGTGCCGCTATCCCAGCCCATGTTGCCGAAAACCATCGTCACCACGTTGACGGCAGTGCCCAGGTCGTCCGGGATGCCCTCGGCGCGGCGGTAATCCACGGCCCGCTTGCCCATCCAGGAGCGGAAGACAGCCTCAATAGCGATGCGCAACTGTTCCAGCGGGTCCTGGGGGAAATCCCGCCCCAGTTCCTCGCGGTAGATTTGCTTGTAGCGCTGGACCAGTTCCTTCAGGTCTTCGGCGGTGAGGTCGGTATCGGCCTGGGCGCCCCGCTCCGCCTTCATCTCCTCCATCGTCTCACTGAAGCGATGCTCGGGGATGCCCAGCGCGATGCGACCGAACATATCCAGGAGCCGCCGGTATGCGTCCCAACCAAAGCGCTCGTTGCCTGTCAGCCGGATCATCCCCTGGACGGTCTCGTCGTTGAGACCGACGTTGAGGATGGTGTCCATCATACCGGGCATGGAGAATTTGGCGCCGGAGCGAACAGAGACCAGAAGGGGGTTGTTGGGGTCGCCGAATTTCTTGCCCGTTTCCTGCTCAATCTGGTGCAGGGCGTCCAGCACCTGTTCCCAGAGCCCGTCGGGGAATTTATTTCCTGAGTTGATGTAGGCAACACAGGCCTGCGTGGTGATGGTGAAGCCAGGAGGAACGGGAAGCCCGGCCTCCATCATATCCGCCAGGCCAGCCCCTTTACCACCCAGGATGGCTTTTCGCTCGTCCAGAGAGAGAGGCCGACCTTGCTCCTGGGCCAGTTCCTGATTCGCTGTGCTGGAAAGATAAACCCACCGTGTCATAGAACCAACCTCCGTAACGTGTGGCGTGTTGCGTATGGCGCGTTGCGTGCTACGTTGTTTTCTGAAGGCGCAGAAGCAACGCACGAGGATGCTGGCGTTCCATCCAGACGATGGTTAGCCAGGAGAGAGCGATACCAACAATAGCAGTGATAAAGAAGGGCCAGTTCCATCCCTCAGAGGCTTTCAGGTGTGGGGGGATAGAGAGCAGCCGCATAACCACATTCAGCCCCTGAACGAAGACCAGCGAAACCCTTCCGGCAACGGGGGTAAGAACACCAGTGTTCATTCCCAACAGAGCCAGAAGAAAGAGCAGCAGTAGAGAGGGGGGAAGGACCGCCGCCTGGGGCGCTTCCTGAAAGAACGAGGGTGGATACAGGATCACAGCAATGATCTGAAGGAGCAGCAAACCGATCAATTTCAGGCGATCCTTCATTAACTACCTCCTGTTCAGAGCATGAAAGCAGGGATTATCTGGTGTATTATAACCGTCTTGGCCTGAAAGTCAAATTGCTGCGGCTCCGGACTTTACCCATTAACCCCAGTTGGCATGTTGCATTTCTACAGGCTTGTGGTATAATCACGTTTGCCAGGGCGGTTAGCTCAGATGGCCAGAGCGCCACGTTGACATCGTGGAGGTCACAGGTTCAAGTCCTGTACCGCCCACAAACCGGCTGGAGAACTCCAGCCGGTTTGTTGTTCTACCCCGCTGTACCTCTGGAGCCATAATGGACGAGTTAACTCTACTGCGAGCCATCTTGGATAGTCTGGATACCCCGATCCTGGTCGCCGATACTGGGCACATGATCCGCTATATGAACCGGGCTGCGGTGGCCCACTACCCGGGCGGCGAGAGCCTCCTGGGACGTTCCCTCCTGGATTGTCATAATCCACATTCCCAGGAAATCATCCTGAAAGTCTTGGAAGACCTGCGCGCTGGAGTGGAGGAACGCCTGATTTCGGAGAACGAGCAGCGACGGGTCTATATGCGCGCAGTTCGGGACCCGGAGGGCCATCTGCTGGGATACTACGAGCGTTACGAGCGCAGGCGCTGACCGTTTCGGTCTATGGAAGACGCTGCACCGGTGGAACAGGTGCGAATCGCCCAGGCGGCGGGGCTTATCTCTCTGGGCAATATCGCCAGCCGGGTCCTGGGCCTGGTGCGGGAGATGGTCAAGTCCGGCCTTTTTGGTGCCGGACCCGCTGTCAGCGCGCTGAACGCCGCCATTCGGGTACCCATCACCCTATACGATCTCCTGGTCGGAGGGATGATCAGTTCGGCGCTGGTCCCGGTCTTCTCGGATTACGCATCCAGAGAGCGGGCCCCCGAACTTTGGCGCCTCCTGAGCGTTCTGATCAGCGGAATGCTCTTGCTGGTAGGGGCACTTCTCCTGGTGGGGGAGATCTTCGCTCCTCAACTTATCTGGCTGATGGCAGGAGGGCTGGACGCCCCGGACCAGGCACTCGCCGTTCACCTGCTCCGCATCGTCCTTCCTGCCGTCCTCTTTCTGAATCTCGCTGGCCTGCTCTCCGCCGCACTCTACGCCCTCAGAAGATTTGCCTACCCAGCCTTCACCGCAGCGGTCTTCAATACTGCTGTGGTCATAACGACGCTCCTACTGGGCCGATGGTGGGGCGTTCAGAGTATGGCCTTCGGTCTGATTGTGGGAGCGATCGGTCAGGTTGCTCTGCAACTCCCTGGGCTGAAGGACGCCCGTTTGCGTCTCACATTCTCCCTGCATCATCCTGCCCTTCGCCGCATCGGTTCCCTCTACCTCCCCATCCTGCTGGGCCTGATTGTGGACAATTTCCTCTCCATCGTGCTGAGTTACCACCTGGCCTCCCGTCTGGGCGGTTCCGCCATCGCCTGGATGGAGTACGCCGCACAGATCATCCAGTTCCCCCTGGGAATGGTCGTCGCAGCGGTCTCACTGGCGATCCTCCCCACCCTATCCCGACAGGCTGGAGAAGGGAACCCCGAACCATTTCGCCGAACCCTGGCAGAAGGCCTACGGCTGGTCCTCTTTCTAATCGTCCCCGCAACGATGGCTCTCTTCGTCCTCTCCCGTCCGGTTGTCACACTCATTTTTGAACACGGGGACTTCACCCCGGCGGACACCGCGGCGGTTGCCCAGGTGCTGCGGTGCCATTTGCCAGGGCTCCTTTTCGCTGCGATAGACCAAGTGTTGATCTTTGCCTTCTATGCCCGAAAGGACACCCTCACCCCGGCGCTGGTTGGGGTAGGAACGACCGTGTTATATGCGCTGACCGCCGTCACGCTTTCCCTGCGAGGCATCCTGACCCTTCCTTTGCTGGTACTGGTGAACTCCTGCAAATGGGCCGCTCACGCTCTGACCATGCTGGCCCTCACGCGGCTTCGCCTGGGACGGCTGGGAGAGAAGGGGGTCTGGTACCTCCTGGGCCAGGTGACGGCGGCCTCTGCGGTGATGGCCCTCGTCCTGTGGGGAGCCCTTGGCCCCGTGGAGGCCATCGTTCCGCCGGGATTTCTGGGAGAGGTGACAACTGTGGGTATCGTTGGAGGACTGGGGGCCCTTACCTACGGGCTCCTGGCATGGAGCATGCGGATTCCCGAACTGCAACTGATACGGATCGCGCTGACAGATACGATGAACCGGTGGGGATTTATGCGACGAAAGACTGACAAAAAGGATAAACCTTCTCCTTCCGTTCCGCCGGACCGGTACGACGCAGCCTATTTTCTCTCCGTGTGCGAAGGGTACGAGGAATTCCTGGCCTCGGAGGGGAAAGAACTCTCCCGGCGGCTTCGGGAGGCCTTTGCAGTGGCAGGTATCGGGCCGGGGATGCGGGTGCTGGATGTAGGGTGTGGACGCGGGGAAATTTTGCGCCACTGTACTCGGGCTGGAGCGACTGCCTACGGGATTGACTACGCTCGGGCGGCCGTCCTGCTCTCCCGGCAGGTCGCTACGGAGGGGGAGGCTGCGGGGGTTTACCAGGCAGACGCCAGGCGACTTCCCTTCCCTGATGCGACCTTTGATCGGGTACTCCTTTTTGACATCGTGGAGCATCTTTATCCGTGGGAACTGGACCAGGCTCTTCGCGAGGCCCGCAGAGTCCTCAAACCGGATGGGCGGCTGGTCATTCACACCGCGCCGAACGTGTGGTATGACCGCTACGCTTACCCTGTGGTCCGGCTGGTACGCACTCTGATGGGTCAGGGGGCACGGTATCCTCGGAACCCCCGTGCGCTGATTCCCGCCAATCTGGACGTACATGTAAACGAACAGAGCGCGCTGAGCCTCTGGTGGCTGCTGCGGCGCCACGGCTTCCGGGCCCGGGTATGGCTGGCGACTCCCCCCCAGAATCGCCGGGAGCCGTGGTTTCTGCGGGCTGCCCGCTACATCCTGTTCCACTGGCCCCCCTTCCGATGGTTTTTTGAGCGGGAGGTGTTCGCCGTAGCCACCCCGAAGAAATAGCGGGGGATAAAGGGGCTGGGGGCGGGCGGCGTAGGCCGCCCGCCCCCAGCCCCTATCTCCCCCTATTCCTCCTCCGCAGGCTCGGGCGATTCCGGAGGAGTGGACGGGAACATATACCCCACCCCGCGCACGTTGATCAGATAGCGCGGGCGGGAGGGGTCGGGCTCCAGTTTCCGCCGGAGGCGGCGAACATGAACCCGGATGATTGCCCGGGTTCCCCACGGGTCGGCCTCGTACCCCTGCGTAGCGCGGATAAGTTGCTGCGGTGTGCAAACCTGGTCCACGTGCTCCATCAGATAGCCGAGGATTTTGAACTCTGTAGGGGTCAAGTCCACAGAACGGCCCCTCACCCAGACTTGATGGCGCTCCCAGTCCAACCGAACGTCCTGAACCTCCAAAATCCGACTGTCGGAAGACTGGGGTGCGGGAATGACCTCCATCGTCGGGTGCTCTATTGCCTGAAGTTCCGAAAGGGTCTGCTCCAGACGGGAGAGAAGTTCCCGCCGATGCCGCTCCTGGTACGATTTGGCTAATCCTTTGCGGACGCTCTCCAGAATCTGGGAGACCGGACAGGGCTTCAGGAGATAGTCGTGGGCGCCCCGGCGCAGGGCCTGAATCGCCGTCTCCAGACTGCCGAAGGCGGTCAGGAGGATAATCACGGTATTCGGAGACCTCTGCTGAACGGCCTCCGTCAACTGAAGGCCGTCTATTCCCGGCATTTTGATGTCTACTACCATCAGGTCAAAGGGCGCCTCCTGGGCCATAATTGCCAGGGCCTCCTCTCCGCTGGCGGCAATCTGTACCTCGTATCCCTCCAGACGCAGGAGTTCCGCCAGCGAGATGCGGGTCGTCGCCTCGTCGTCCACCACCAGAATCCGGGGAGTCGGTTTGCCAGGCATTCGGGAATCCTCCGTCTTCGCCCTATGTCCGGGCCACGGGCAGGCGCACCACGAAGGTCGCGCCCTGGCCGGGCTGACTGGAGACCTCTATAGTCCCTCCGTGCCGCTCCACAATCCCGTAACTGATCGCTAACCCCAGCCCAGTGCCGCTTGGTTTGGTAGTGTAGAAGGGCTCAAAAATGTGAGCCATCTGGTCCGGGGTCAGGCCGGGGCCAGAATCCCGGATCGCCACCAGAATCCAATGACCGTCGTCGGCTAACAGGGACCCTACTCGGAGTTCACCCCCATCCGGCATCGCTTCCACCGCGTTGATCAGGATGTTCAGAAACACCTGAGTCAACTGGTCGGGAACCGCCAAAACCGGAGGAAGGTTCTCCGCCAGACGAAGATGGACCTGAATCCGGCTGTGTTGGAGCCGCTTGTCTACGATTGCAAGAGCATTCAGCAGAATTCGGTTAACGTCGGAAAGGACTGCCGCACCCTGGGAGGGTCGGTAAAAGTCCAGCATCCGCTGGATAATCCCGATGAGCCGCTCCACCTCTTTCTGAGCCATCCCCAGGTATTCCTGGCGCTTCTCCCGGGGAAGGCGCTCATTTAAGGCCAGGTGGATGGTATTGTGGATGGCCTGGAGGGGATTGTTGATTTCGTGCGCAATGGAGGCCGCCAGCCGACCGATGGCAGCCATCTTTTCCGCCTGGATCAACTGCGCTTGGGAGCGCTCCAGCGCTCGCGCATAATCCGCCACTTCAGCATACAGTTGGGCATTCTCTATCGCTACTGCGGCCGCACCCGCCAGAGTCTGGAGAAGGTCCCGGTCGGTCTCCGTAAAGGGCCCATCCGACTTATCCGCCAGTCCCAGTGCCCCGACGACATGTTCCCGCACAATCAGGGGGACACAGAGATAAGAGGAAACCGGACGCCCGCCGCCGTCCACAAGGGGAGAGAAAAGCGGATCTTGGGTCACGTCGCCCGTCAGGTAAGGCATCCCGGAGGTCACCACATGTCCGAGGATACTGGTCCCGGAAGGAAGGGGTTGCCCCATCAGAGGATGTTCCCCGATCGTCCGGCGGAAAGCAAATCCCCCCACGTCTTCGTCCAGCAGAACCAGCGCGCCCGCAGCAACGGGGAACATCCGCTGAACGCCCTCCATCATCGCGTTGAGGACCTCGTCTAACTCCAGGCTGGAAATGATGGTACGGCTGATCTCATTCAGTACGGCCAGTTCCCGGTTCCGCTGACGGAGCGATTGCTCCGTTCTGCGGATGCGCATAATGACCTGGATCCGGGCCACGAGTTCGCGGGGATCAAAGGGCTTGGTCAGATAATCGTCTGCCCCCATCCCCAATCCCAGAGTTTTGTCCGCAATAGAAGAGAGCGCAGTGGTGACAATAATGGAGGTCCCCTTCAGGACGGGATCAGATTTGACCCGGGAGATGACCTCATACCCGCTCATTCCGGGCATCAGGATGTCCAGAAGCAGAACGTCCACCGGACGCCCGGAACGACTTTCGTGATAGAGGACTTCCAGGGTCTCCTCGCCAGAACGGGCCTCCAGGACCTCACAGTTGGCCATCTGGAGGATTTCCCGAATCATTTCCCCAATTTGGGGGTCATCGTCGGCGATCAGGACGCGAGGAACACTGCGGGCATCGTCCATAACCTTCAGACGGAAAGGAACATAAACGCCAGAAAAAGTTTAGTTTCCGAAGTTTGCCCGAAGCGGTGTGCCGCAGCGAGCGCAGAACCGGTCCTCCGGGCCCACGCGCCGACCACAACGGGGGCAAAACCGGATTTCCTCCTCGGAGCCTTCACTCACAGGGGCAGAAGGTTCGCGATAAGAAAGACGCGCCTTTGTTACCCAGTACTCTATTGCCCGATCAGGGTGAGCGGTGTGGCGGAAGGGCCGGATCAGCCAGGCCCCGACGATCAGAGCGATAGCCAGTCCAATCAGGATAGAACCCAAACTCATCGGTCACCTCACGAGCATCGGCGCTTCCGAAAAGGGCAGAGAAACTTACCTCACCAGCCCTTCCAACACAGCCCGCAACTGGTCGGCCGTCACCGGACCGATATAGAAGCGGACAACTTTCCCCTCAGCATCCACGACGAAGGTCTCCGGGACGCCGGTGATACCGTAGAGGTCAGCGATCTGACCTGCGGGGTCCAGTCCGATGGGATAGGTAATGCTGTGTTTGGATAGAAAGTCCCGAACCGCCGCCTCTTCGTCTTTATAGGCGATGCCGATAAACGCCACGCCCTTTCCCTGGTACTCCTCCCAGACGGCCTGGAGTTCGGGTGTCTCCGCCTCACAGGGCGGGCACCAGGAGGCCCAGAAGTTGAGCACCACAACCTGCCCCCGCTTCCCGGAAAGGGAGAGCGTGGAGCCATCCAGCAGGGTCAGGGTGAAATCGGGCGCAGCCTGGCCAGGAAGGGGGCGGCCTGAGGGCCGAGATGTGGCACCATGTCCCGGTCCCCACATCGCCACTCCCGCCGCAAGCAGGACCGCCGTGCCTGCCAGCAGGCCAATGGTATTCCAGAGCGCCCGTCGCCGGGCCTGAGGGACTGTCAGCCGGAGGCCAGCAGAAGAAGGCCAAAAGGCCACTGCGCCTCCAGCCAGAAAGACCAGCCCGCCCAGCCAGAGGAAGGAGGCCAGGGGATTAATAAAGACTTTGAACGTCGCCAATGAACCGTCGGCGGACCAGCCGGTCAGGACGACGTAGAGATCCTCCCGCAGCCCGGCCCGCAGGGCGGGAATGGTCACTGTCTGGTCAAAGTTGGCGTATTGCTCCAAACGGGGTTGGAGGGTAACCCAGTATGCGCCGTTCCGATAGACGGAGAGAACAGCCCAGGTAGGAAGACGGTCACTGAGAGGAAAATCCTGTCGGAGTTCCTCAAAGACGAGGGTATAGCGACCCACATGGGCGGACTCGCCCGCAGCCAGGCTTAGGTTCCGTTCCAGGGGGTACATCCGGGTGCCGATGACACCGATCAGGAGAAGGGCAATGCCCAGATGAACGACGTAGCCACCGTATTTCCGCCGGTTCCGGTCCACCAGAACAGTTAGAGCCATTAGGAAGCCTTCCCCCTCCCGCCGGCTGCGGGCCAGGACGTCCCGGACGATTTCCGTAAGGACTGTTCCCCCCGCCATACCGGTCAGAGCGAAACCCAGAAGGGAGAGAGGGCGGGTGAAACCGGAAAGGGCCGCCAGTCCGGCCACGGCCACGCCACCCACAAGCGCCGGAATGACTCGGCGAGCCTCCAGCCGTTGCCGACCTGCAATGGGGCAAAGGGCCAGGAGGAGGGTCAGAACGGCAAACTGGGGTCCAGTCACCCGGTCAAACCAGTCCGGCGTCGCTTCAAAGCGACGGCCCGTCAGCGCCTCCGTCAGGGTAGGGAGGAGGCTCCCCACCAGAATGGACCCGGTCAGGACCACGAAGAGCATCAGGGTAAGAGTGAACAGTCCCTCACGAGAGAGCAAACTCTCGGAAGGCCGTTTTTCCATCAGCAAATGCCGCCGGTAGTAAATGAGGCTCAGGGAACCCAAAAGTGTCAGGCCAATAGCGGCCAGGAAATAGGGACCTAAGTTGGAGCGAGCAAAGGCATGGACCGATTGGATCATCCCGCTGCGGGTAGCAAAGGTGCCAAAGAGGACCAGGGCATAGGTCAGGGAGACCAGCAGGAAGTTCCAGAACCGGAATCCCCGCCGTTCCTCCTCCATAGCGGCGCCGTGAAGGAGGGCGGTGGCGGTAAGCCAGGGCATCAGTCCGGCGTTCTCTACAGGGTCCCAGCCCCAGTAGCCACCCCAGCCCAGGACGTCGTAGGCCCAGCGCGCGCCGAGAAGAAGCCCCAACCCAAGGAAGAGCCAGGCCACCAGCGTCCAACGGCGGGCAGCGCGGGTCCAGCCATCCACCTCGCCGGTGATCAGCGCAGCCATCGCATAGGCGAAAGGAACCGCCATACCCACGTATCCCGTGAGCAGGGCCGGGGGATGGAAAATCATCCCCGGATGGCGCAGGAGGGGGTTCAGCCCCAGGCCATCGGCGGGGACAATGGCCGTCCGAATAAAGGGATTGCTCAAAAAGAGGGTAACGCCGGTGAAGAAGGCAGTGATGAGAGCGAGGATGGAGAGTCTCACCCCCACTCCCCTACTCCCCTCATCCGCCCCCGTCGGGCGGGAACGAGGAAGAGGGTGGCCCGACAGGCCAGGAGCGGAGATAAGGGCCAACACGGCAAACAGTGCCTGCAGGAATGACCAGAGGAGCAGCGAGCCCTCCTGTCCGGCCCAAAGAGCAGAAGCCTTCAGGTAGGGAGGAAGAGCGCGGCTGGAATGGTTGGCAACGTAGCGAATCTCAAAGTGGTCGGTCAGGAAGGCCGCCAGGAGCAAAAGAAGGGATAGCCCCAGAAGGCCCGCTGTCGCCAGGACGCCGTTACGAGCACTCTCGGCCCAGCGGAGGTCGCTCCGACGCGCAAAGAGAAAGGCAGCGACGGCCGCATAAAGGGCCGTCGCCAGCGCCAACCCCAAGGTCAGCATACCGACTTCGGCCAGCATCAGGGTCCCTCCACCTGGTCGGGGACCTCTTCCTGATAGCGGGAGGGGCACTTCAGGAGCACTTCGTCGGCGTAGAAGCGCCCATCCTCCCCCAGATAGCCCCGGATGATGGCCTGGCTTTCGTGCTTCAACAGGTCCGGCTTCGCGCCGTTGTAGACGACCTCCAGACGGGGAGCGTTCGGATCATTGACGGCTGCACGGAGAACGGCCGCCAGCCCGCCCGCGCGCTCCACCTCCTTCGGGTCGGCGGGGACCTGGACGATGGTGAAAGTTAACCGGGGGATGGTGGGGTCATAAACGATGGAATCCCCCAGCACCGCCCCGGAGACAGTGAGTTTGCGACCGACCGCCCGGTCGCCCATCGCCCGCAGTTCTTCAACTGTGAGGAAATAGTGGGCCGTGCTTCCGGTGTTAGTAACAATGAGGTAGACAACGGCCACCAGAACCAGTAATCCCGCAAAGACGAATTTTCCCCTGCCTGCCATCGCTACTTGTAATCCTCCCGTTGAGGTGCCCACGCATCCAGAACAAAGGTGGGCTCGTCCAGGACGACCGCTTTGTGGGGCACACCGGAGGGAACACAGACGCCATCTCCGGCGCGGAGGACACGGGTCTCGTTGCCCAGGGTGAACTCCATAGCCCCCCGGACGACGTAGGTAATCTGTTCGTGGGGATGAGCATGTTCGGGGAGCACGCTCCTCGGGGCAAAATCAAAGAATGTAACCATCGCCTGATCCAGATAGACAACCCGGCGCTGAACACCTGGCATGATCTCGGTCGCAGGAAGTTCTTGGACTGTGAAAAAAGGCATAAAGCACCTCGCACACTTTAAGTAGTAGGATTGTAGCAGAAAAAGCAATGGACGTCAAGAACCGACATCCCCCGCTATTTCCTTATCTGCTCCCTTGTGGTATAATCAGACCAAACTTCGGGTGACCGCTCTGGAGGAGAGGATGTCTGAAAAAGTCCTGGTCTGCGTCGCCTGGCCCTACGCAAACAATGATCTCCACCTGGGACACCTTGCGGGCGCCTATCTGCCCGCCGACATTTTCGCCCGCTACCACCGGCTGGCGGGCAACGACGTCCTGATGGTCTCCGGGTCCGATTCCCACGGGACGCCCATCACCGTCGCCGCAGACCGGAAGGGGATTTCCCCGCGGGAACTGTTTGAGCACTACCACCAGCGCTTCCTGGAGACCCAGCAGCGCATCGGCATCAGTTACGACCTCTTCACCCACACCGATACGGAGAACCACCACCGGGTTGCGCAGGACATCTTCCTGAAACTCCTGGAGAAGGGCTACGTCTACCGGGCCACCCAGCGGCAATTTTTCTCCGCCACGACCGGCCGTGCCCTTCCCGACCGCTACGTGGAAGGGACCTGCCCCCACTGCGGCTACCCCGAAGCCCGGGGCGACCAGTGCGACAACTGCGGGCGGCTCCTGGACGCGCTGGAACTCATCAACCCGCGGAGCAAACTGGACGGCAGCACACCGGTCGTCCGGGATAGCGAGCATTTCTTTCTGGACCTCCCCCGGCTCCAGGACCGCATCGCGGCCTTCCTGACCGAGGGCAAAGACCACTGGCGGCCCAACGTTCTGAACTTCTCCCGCAACTACGTCGCTGCGGGGCTGCAGGGACGCCCCATCACCCGCGATATTGAGTGGGGCATCCCTGTCCCGCTCCCCGGCTACGAGGAAAAGCGGCTCTACGTCTGGTTTGAGGCGGTCATCGGCTACCTCTCCGCCAGCATAGAGTGGTCCCGAAACGTGGGCCGCCCCGACGCCTGGAAGGAATGGTGGTACAATCCCGAAGCCCGAACGGTCTACTTCATCGGCAAAGACAACATTCCCTTTCACACCATCATCTGGCCCGCAATGCTCATCGGCGTGGAGCGGCTCTACGAGGATGACCCGGCCCGGCGGCTCAACCTCCCCTACGACGTCCCGGCCAACGAGTTCCTCAACCTGGAGGGGGCCAAATTCTCCAAGAGCCACGGGCGGGCCATCTGGCTGCCGGAGTACCTGGAGCAGTATGCCCCGGACCCGCTCCGCTATTACGTCACTGCGATTATGCCGGAGACGGCAGACACCAACTTCTCCTGGGCAGAGTTCGTCCGCCGGAACAACGATGAACTCCTGGCGACCTGGGGCAACCTCTGCCACCGGGTGCTGACTTTCGCCTATCGGAACTTTGAGGGCCGCGTGCCCGTCCCCGGCCTGATGGACCGGGCCGACGTGGGGCTTCTGGCAAAGATAGACGTCGCCTTCGGGCCCATTGGGCGGCTTCTGGCGGGCTGCCATTTCCGCGCCGCACTGGCCGAGGCAATGGCCCTGGCGAGGGAAGTGAACCGGTACCTGGACGAGAAGGGGCCGTGGTTTCAGATCAAAGAGGACCGGACGACCGCCGGGACGACCATCTACGTCGCCCTGCGCGCGATAGACTCCCTGAAAATTCTCCTTGCGCCCTTCCTGCCCTTCACCTCGGAAGCACTCCACCAGTACCTGGGCTACGAGGGGAACATTTTCGGACGGCAGTATATTGCCACGTTCCGCGAGGATGGCCGGACCCACAACGCCCTCTGCTACGACCCCTCCGGAGCCACGGGGCGCTGGAAGCCCAGCGAACTCCCTGCGGGCCAGCCCCTGCGCCCACCCCAGCCCCTCTACGCCAAACTCGCGCTGCCGGAAGACGTCGGGCCGACGGGGCAGGATTGACCACCAAAACTTCGCTGCGGCGATTAAATCGCCGCAGCGAAGTTTTATCACCCCCATTAGAAAGGAGCCCGATGAAACTCAGAATCCTTCTTCTCATCGGCGGCCTGGCGCTGATGCTGCTGGCCTGCCGGTTGCCCTTCCTGACCACACCCCCACCCATCGGCGAAGGCAAGAAGCAAAACATCCTCTTCCAGGACGATTTCAGCGACACCAAGTCCGGCTGGGAAGTGGGGGAATACGACGCAGGCGAAGTGGGCTACGGCGATGGCTACTACTACGTCATCTCCTACGGAAACGGCGACACGATGTGGGGCGTCGCCAACCGGTCCTTCACCGACATGGTCATAGAGGTGGACGCCACCCAGGTCTCCGGGCCTGCCAACCACAACACCGACTACGGCGTCATCTGTCGCACAGCGGACCCGGAAAGCGGCGTCGGCTACTACCTGCTCATCACCGGAGATGGGTATTACGCCATCGCGAAGGGGACCGAAGAGGGAACGTTTGAGTGGCTGGCAGACTTCACCGAATCCGACGCTATCCGCCAGGGGAACGCTACCAATCGCATCCGCGCCGTCTGCGACGGCTCTAAAATCAGCCTGACGGTCAACGGCGTTTTCCTGACCGAGGTGGAAGATTCGGAGTTCACCAGCGGCGACATCGCCCTTACTGCCACCTCCTACGAGGATACCCCGGTTGAAGTCCATTTTGATAACGTGGTCGTCACCCGGCCCTGAGTGAGTACAGGCTTCGGCTCATCCGTCCCATATGGGCCGTAGACGCCCCAGGGAGGGGCTTTCCCCCTCCTTACCCCGGCCCCCTCTCCTCCCCATCGGAGGGGGAGGAGGGGTTTTGAGGGCGGTTTCGCCGCCCTCAAAACCCCTTCCGCACGTCCGGGCTCAGAGGACTTTGTGTCTTTCGCACCCTTTGTGGTAACCCTACACCCGGAGTGGCAACTCCCGCAGGCGGACCCCCACAGCGTGATAAATACCGTTGGCGATCGCCGGAGCCACGGGGATCGTTGGCAACTCCCCAATGCCCTTCGCTCCGTAGGGCCCCTCCGAGGTGGGATGCTCCACGAGAAATGAGAGGATTTCCGGCACATCCGCCAGCGTGGGCAGGCGGCACTGGGCCAGCCGGCGCGTCTTCGGGATACCGTCCTCCACCACGAACTGCTCCTTCAGCGCCGTCCCCAGCCCCATCACGATACCGCCCTCAATCTGTCCCTCCAGCGCCAGGGGGTTGATGGCCCGGCCCACATCGTGAGCAGCGATAATCCGCCGCACCCGAACTGTCCGACGCGTCTCGTCCACCTCCACCAGCGCGGCCAGCGCAGCGAAACTGTAGGCTACGTAGGTATCCCCACCCTCCCCCACTGGCCGCGTCGGCGGCATCTCGTAGCGGTGCCGGGCAACCGTCGGGTGACCTTCTTCCCGCGCCCAGCGGATCGCCTCCGCCAGCGCAACCTCAACCCCTCCAGGTCCCACAACGCGCCCGTCCCGGAACTCCAGAAGGTCCGGGGGGACGTCCAGCCGTTCCCCCGCTACTCTCGCCAGTGTCCCCCGCAGGCGCGCCGCGGCCAACCGGACCGCATTACCGGAGACGAAGGTCTGGCGAGACGCGGTCGTCGGGCCGCCGTCCAGGCGATGGTCTGTATCGGGCGGGACGACCACGACCCGTTCCACCGGTATCCCCAGTTCCTCGGCGACGACCATCGCCAGCACCGTCGGGAGCCCCTGGCCCATTTCCGCGGAGTCCACCCGCACTTCAGCCCGGCCGTCGGGAAAGAGTTCCACCTCCGCGGTCGCAGCGTCCCGCGCGCCGCCGCCCAGCCCGGTGTTCTTGTAGGCCAGCGCGAGCCCCCAGCCAAGGGCTCTCCCATTCTCCCGCCATCCCCAGCGGATCGTCCCGCCCCCCGCCTCCCGAAGCGCCGTTTCCACCCGGTCCAGGCACTCCTCCAGCCCGACGCTCTCCCGTAGGACCTGGCCCGTGCACGTCCTGGAACCGACCCGCAGCAGATTCCGGCGCCGGACTTCTATCGGGTCCATCCCCAGTTCGGCCGCCAGTTCGTCCAGTGCGCTCTCCAGTGCGAAGGCGACCTGGGGGACGCCGAAGCCCCGGAAGGCCCCCGCAGGCGGGTTGTTCGTGTAGACCAGATACCCGTCAATGCGGACGTTGGGGATTTCATAAGGGCCGCCCGCGTGGCTGACGGCCCGCACCAGCACCTTCGGTCCCAGGCTGGCGTAGGCCCCCGTGTCGGCGACAATATGGTGTTCCAACGCAACCAGGCGACCGTCCCGCCGAGCCCCCAGCCGGACCCGCAGGACCATCGCATGGCGCTTGGGATGGACCAGCAGGGACTCGGCGCGGGTAAAGCGAACCTTGACCGGTCGGCCCGTTGCCTGCGCCAGGAGCGCGGCGTGAATCTGTGCGGCGATGTCCTCCTTCCCGCCAAAGCCCCCGCCCATCATCGTCGCAAGGACCCGGACATCCTCTCCCAGCGCCGCCGCGACCTGCTCCCGGTCTGCATGGGGAATCTGGGACCCCACGTACACCTCTATCCGCCCGTCCTCTCCCCGCCGAGCCACCGCGCACTCCGGCTCCAGAAAGGCGTGGTCCACCATCGGCGTCCGGTACGTCCGCTCTATGACCACGTCGGCCTCGGCGAAACCCCGTTCCACATCTCCCCGCTCCAGATGCAGTTCCTCCAGCAGGTTCCCCGTCGGCCATTCCTCGTGGACGCGCGGGGCGTCCATCTCCAGGGCCCGGAGCGGGTCCGCCACCACGGGCAGGGGCTCGTAGTCCACCCGAATGAGGTCCAGCGCCTGCCGGGCCACCTCTGGCGTCTCCGCTGCGACCAGGGCCACCGCGTCTCCCACGTAGCGGACCTTCTCCGTGCAGAGGACGGGCCAGTCCTTGAGGAGCAGACCGTGGCGGTTCTCGCCGGGAATCTCGGCCGCGGTCAGGACGGCGTGGACACCGGGAAGCGTGCGAGCCGCGGAGACGTCTATCCCTCGGATTCGGGCGTGCGGGACGCCTGCCCGAAGGACAGCGCCGTAGAGCATGCCAGGGAAGAAGAGGTCGTCGGCGTAGATCGCGGCGCCCGTCACCTTCGCTACCGCATCGGTTCTGGGGACGGGCCTTCCCACGACGCGCCCCGGCGGCCGGGTCGGCGGGACGTACGGCGCGACCTCGTGACCCGCAGCGGCGCGCACTGCCGCAACGATGCTTCGGTAGCCGGTGCAGCGGCAGAGGTTGTGGCGCAGTGCGGAAAGGATTTCCTCTTCGGTGGGATTGGGAATGCGCAGGAGGAGCCCCAGCGCGGTCATCACCATCCCCGGCGTGCAGAAGCCGCACTGGAGGGCGCCGAAACGGATGAAGGCTTCCTGCAGGGGGTGAAGAACGCCGTCCTTCGCTACCCCCTCAATTGTCAGAACCTGGCGGCCCTGGGCCTTAAGCGCAGGAAAACGGCAGGAGCGGACAGGCTCGCCATCCACCAAAACTGTGCAGGCGCCGCAGACGCCTTCGCCGCAGCCGATCTTGGTGCCCGTCAGCCCCAGGTCGTAGCGGAGGACTTCGGCGAGGGTTCGGCCCTCCGGTACTTCCAGAACGATCGGTCGCCCATTGACGGTGGCTTGCAGAACAGGCATCGGAGGACCTCCAGAAGCGGAAATTCTGCCCATAAGTATGTCATAGTTTTTTTGATCGCGCCACAGCGAACTTTTTCTACCTGCGCGATTTGGATAGTTTGAACCGCCAGGAGCGCGAAGGGCGCAAAGATTTTCGCGATCTCTTCGCGCCTTTTGCGACCTTTGCGGTTTTTTTCAAGAAGCGCTTCTATGCATCTGTTTTAGGGAGCGCGGGGCTCCCCCTGCGTCCTTGCCGCCACCGCTGCCTCGTAGAGGGCCATCACCCGGGCCGCGTACAACCGCACCCGCGGCAGACCCGCCTCCGCCTGGGCCCGCCCACCGTAGTAGGCCATTAGGCCCTTGGACACGTTTCCACCGGCCCAGGCAATCTCCTCGGCCAGGATGCGTACTCCCCACTCTATATTGAAGGCGGGGTCAAATAGATCCTCCGCTGCAGGGCGGCTCGGGAAACGCTCCGCGTCGTAGGGCATCACCTGCATCAGTCCGATCGCCCCAGAACGGCTGACTGCGTTGGGGTCTCCCCCACTCTCCACCATCATTACCGCCGCCACCAGATCAGGGTCTATACCATAATGGCTCGCTTTTTCCAGAATCAGGGGCTCCCAACGGCGAATCGCCTCCCCCCAGAAAGGTGAGAGAGTCCTCACAGCCGCCGATTCTGGGGCGAAGTTCATTTTCCCGGAGCGGGCGTGGGCGTGGGAGGCTCTATAGAGAATCGGCCACCAAGGTTATAAAGGATGACCCCGTCCACCACCAGGTCCGGATTCCTATCTCCGTTCACGTCCTCTATCTGCGTGGGAAGGCGCACGCGGCTGCTGAAATAGAAGGAACTCTGGACCCTGGTGGCCACTCCGCCGGGCAAAACGGTAACAATGCGGTCGGAGTTCACCCGCTGGATCAGGATCACGGTGGGCCGCTGGGTGATGGCCTCTTCAGGGAATCCGAAGAAACCCGTAAGTTGCTCAAAGGTCTGCGGATTAGGCCGCGCCAGCAGAGCGAACGCCCCCATTCCCAGCACAGCGAGGAACGCCACAGCCGCCAGGACAATGAGAAGCCATCGCCAGGTCAGCCGGGATATTCCCAAACCCTTTATCTGTCGTGCCACTTCTGCCATTTCACTCCTTCCCTAAAAAAGGGCGCGAGGCCGGACGGCCTCGCGCCCCGAATTTTCGCGCTTGCCGGTCGTGCTGATCAGGTTAGAAATGAAGAAACTGGTTGAGCCGTCCCCGGAATCGTCCGGGGCACGAGTTCGTCCCGCATATCTCGCTCCATCGTCATCTGTTCCACGCACGGGATTAGAACAGATGTTCTAACACATTATATCCAAGTGATGCCAATTTGTCAAGAAGGCGTCTTTCGCTGCGTCGGCGAAGCCGACGCAGCGAAAAATACCTTTCTTTACTTCAGAAACTTGTTGCGGGCCAGGCCACATCCTTGCGATACTCCACGTTTGTGGTATAATTAGCGGCAAAGAGAGACATGCCACCCTAGCTCAATCGGCAGAGCAGCCGCTTCGTAAGCGGCCGGTTGTCGGTTCGACTCCGACGGGTGGCTCTCTTCCTGAGACCGGCAGCCCCGCATAAGCGGGGCTGCTTTTGTACGTGGCGATGTCCCCACGAGCCCTGTCCAGACCAGACCCCTGGCGCCAAATCTGGCGCATCGCAACAGGGAACACCTTTCTGGCCGGTTCCCTGTTGGCAGTTGCTCTCTATCTGCTCATCCTGAGCCTCGTCCCCCAGTTCTCCCCTGAATCGGGCCTGATGGCCTACTGGTCCGCGCAGACGCGGTTCGGCAGCGCAACCAGGCTTCTCTACCGGATGGGCCTGTTCTCTGCCAGCGATTCCCCCTTTGTCCCTCTGCTTCTTTCCGCCCTGGGCTTTTCAACACTCCTTCGGGCAATCGGGCATCTGGAGGCGTTGTCGCTCTCCTTTCGGGACCGGGACTCCCTCCTGCAAAAAGGCCCTCCCGCTCTGGCAGAGGTGGGAACCCTCTTCCTTCTCTGTGGCCTGTTACTGGGCCGGATTGGAGGATGGCGAGTGGAAGGGCTTATTGGGGAGACCGGGATCTCGGTGCCGGGGCGAAACCTGACGCTGGAGATGACTGCGGCGGGCCCACGGGTACGGCCTCCGTGGGCGCAGGCCTACATTGTCGGATATGGGCCGCGGGTGACCCTCCGCGCCGTGGACTCAACAACGGGAAAGGAACTCTCCCTCCAACAGACACCCAGAGAGTCTCCTTATCCCACCTTTTCCCTCTGCCTGACTCCCCAGGTTCCAGAGGCGTCTCTGGCGGTTCTGGAAGCCGGCCTGATCGTCCAGTTCCAGGCGCGGGAATTCCCATCCTCCCATCCAGCAATAGACGTGACTGTCTTCCGAGCGCCGTCGGGGGAACTGGCCGCAGCGACAAATGCAGGACCTGGTTCCTTCACCCTGACTGTGGACCAGGTCCAGATGGAAATCAACATTGGCACCTGTCCCCTGGTCGCCGTTGGAAGAGACCCGGGTTTCTGGCTGAAAGTACTGGGGCTTCTTCTGGGAGCAACAGGGATCATTGGGGCGATCGCTCCATGGCGCGCTCGCCTGCGGGGAATCCGGGTCGCTCTCGCTATTGGGACGCTCGGATTGGCCGTGGCAACGCTTCTGACCCTTGTTACCACTGGCCTGTTGGCCCGCTCTTCCTTGCACACAGGTTTTGCCGCCCTCTGGGGAATTGGGCTCTCCGGCTGGATGTTGCGCCCACCGGGCCGTGAGGAATTCTCCGCACAGGAGGAAGAATGAAGCAACGACCAATTATCATCGGGGTTGCCGGAGGCACCGGATCCGGTAAAACAACCGTGGCAATGAAAATCCTGGAGCGAGTGGGGGCTGAGCACGTTGCGTATATTCCCCACGAT
Source organism: Anaerolineae bacterium (assembly GCA_025062415.1). Classification (GTDB taxonomy): domain Bacteria; phylum Chloroflexota; class Anaerolineae; order B4-G1; family DUEL01; genus SpSt-77. The sequence goes on from JANXAH010000205.1 coordinate 21,519, forward strand.
GCATACTACCGGGACCTGAGCCACCTCCCCCCCGAAGAGCGAACGAAGGTCAACTTTGACCATCCCGACTCATTGGAGACGGAACTGCTGATTGAGCACCTCAAGCAGTTGAGGGCAGGCCAACCAGTGGACATCCCCGTCTACGACTTCACCACCCACACCCGCACCAATCAGACTCAGCGGGTAGGACCAGCGCCGGTCATCCTGGTAGAGGGCATTCTGGTCTTTGTGGAGCCCGCCCTGAGAGAACTCTTTGACGTAAAACTCTATGTAGATACCGATGCCGACGTTCGCCTCATCCGCCGCATCCAGCGGGACGTCCGGGAGCGGGGCCGAAGCCTGGAATCCGTCATCCAGCAGTATCTGACAACAGTTCGTCCGATGCACCTGGAGTTCGTGGAGCCCAGCAAGCGGTATGCCGATGTCATTATCCCCGAAGGAGGCCACAACGAAGTCGCAATAGAGATGGTCGCCGCCCGCATCCGGGGATTGCTGGAACAACGAGCGCAGGAAGGAAACTGCGATGAGCATTGACCCCGTTCTGGTAACGGGCGCCACCGGTTTTCTGGGCCGGACGCTCTGCCCTTATCTGGCAGACCGGGGTTACCGGGTTCGGGCCCTGATCCGCCGAACCTCCAGCCATACCTATCTGGACTCCCTGGGGGTAGAGAAGGTCTGGGGAGATCTGGGTGACCCTCAGGCACTGCGGGAGGCCGTTCAGGGATGCCGCTCCGTTATCCACACGGCCGCCCTGTTCCGCTTCTGGGGACGGCGGGAGGATTTCTGGAAGGTCAATGTAGAAGGCACCCGGAACCTGCTGGAGGCTGCGCGGGAAGCGAGCGTTGCGCGCTTTGTCCACATTTCCACCATCGCTGTAGTCGGCAAGCCACCCCGAGATGGACTCATCACGGAAGAAACTCCCTGCTATCCTCAGGATGCCTATCAGGCATCCAAACTGGAAGCAGAACGACTGTCCCTTCAGTTCGGACGGGATCACGGTCTGCCGGTCATCGTCCTCCGGCCCGGCGCCATCTACGGCCCATGGGGTTCACCGAAATTGCCTCCTTACGCCTTCAACCGCTTGTTTCTCACGGACCCGCTCCGAGGGCTTGCGCTGCGGGTCCACAATGGGCGGCACATTACTTTCCCGGTCTTTGTTCGGGACGTCGCGTGGGCGGCGGAGGCTGCGCTGACGCGGGGGCGCGTTGGTGAAATCTACAATATCTGCGGTCCCTGCGCCAGCCATCGGGAAATCGGGGAGATTCTGGAGCGCGTCGTGGAACGGCGGATTCGCTGGATCCCGGTACCGGCCTGGGGCGTTGTGGCACTGGCATGGCTCTGGACCGCCCTTTCCCCTCTGACTGGCCGGGAGCCCTACTACCCTATCGGACTGTACCCCTACGTTTTCTACGACTGGCGAGTCAGTTCGGAAAAGGCTCAGCGGGAACTGGGGTATCAACCGACCCCCCTGGAGGAAGGGCTGAGGGAAACCTGGGAATGGTATCGGGAAGTTTGCACAGGGGTTACACTTTCACACAGTCATAAAAGAAAATAGCCCTTTGCTCATCGTACACAGCCCTTAAAGAATAATTTTTCGTTGCGGCGGCTCCGCCGCCGCAACGAAAAATTTATCTTCTTTTTGCGGGAACGGGCGCTACCGCAAAGGGCTGTTGTGTAGTCATCGCAACGAGGTTTAGCGGGTTTCCGGGACAATCAACCCGTAGTTGCCGTCGTCTCGCCGGTAGAGGACATTGATATTTCCCTCCTCGGCGTTCAGGAAGACGAAAAACTGATGCCCAAGGAGTTCCATCTGCTCAATAGCCTCCTCCGGGCTCATCGGAACCATCTCAAACCGTTTCACCCGCACAATTTTCCCCACCGGGGCTTCCTCTTCTACCGGGATTTCTTCCCCCTCCGAGCCCATCTCCATTTCCGTTTCCGCCCACCGCTGCCAGCGATCCTGACGGCGGGTCTTGTAGCGGCGAATCTGGCGCCGCATCTTATCCAGTGCGGCATCAATTGCGGCGAACAGATCACCGGCCCGCTCCTCGGCCCGGAGGATGACGCGGGGTGTCCGAATGGTCAACTGGGCAACCTGCCGCTGGTTGGCTGCCCGCGTGTTCTCCACAGCCAGATCCACTCGCACCTCTGTAATGTAAGGAAGGTACCGGATTAGTTTGCTAACCTTCTTTTCCACATACTCCTGAAGCCGGGGCGTGATTTCCAAATTTCGGGAGTACATCTGGATTTCCATGGTGACCTCCGCAAAGGAAGGATTTTACTCAAGCGGCAGGGCCGCCAGAACGAAAGTTCCGCACTCTCTCAAATCGTCCGCGCCAGGGTCAGTGCCCAGACTTCTCGGGCACCGCCCTCCCTGAGCGCCTCTGCGCAGGCTTCCAGCGTGGCGCCTGTCGTACAGACGTCATCCACTACCAAGATCCGTCGTCCCTGAACCCGTTCCCTACAGGCCACAAAAGCGCCCTGGACATTGGCTCTTCGTTCCTCCAGCCCAAGGGACATCTGGACCTTTGTGGCCCGCACTTTTATGAGCGCCTCTTCGTCCACCGGGAGTCCCAGTTGGCGCCCCACCGACCAGGCCAGAAGAGCAGCATGATTGTACCCCCGAGCCCGGAAACGGGAGGGGTGAAGAGGAACTGGAACAACCAGGTCTACCGGTACGCCTCGCATCTCCCAGCATTGGGCCATCATCGCCCCCAGCGGCTCTGCCAGGGAGAGTGCGTAGCGGTACTTCAGAAAATGAACAGCGGCACGTGCAGGCCCCCAAAAAGGAGCCACGGCACGCACCCCCTCTAAACGCAAGGGGGATTTCCAGCAGTCAGCACAAAGAGGACTATCCCGTACTGGGGCACTACAGCGGGCGCAGAGTGGGTCCACAAGCCGTGGAAACCCGGAGAGACAGTCCACACAAAGCCAATCCCCGACCTTCCGGCACACCACGCAGCGAGGAGGGAAGAGGAGGTCCAGAACAGTGCTGAGGGCCCTCCTATGGGGCAGGATTCGCGGCCTGTTGGAAGCCATAGTGGCCCCCTTTTCAGACCAGCCCTTGGCGGGAATAGACTCAAGGCCGAGCAAAGTGCTTCAGGGGCTACCCTCCTAAGAGGCCCCGCAGGGCTCCGGAGGTGATGATCTGGATAATCCCAGGCCCCAGAAGGACGATGAAGAGGGCAGGGAAAATCAGGAAGACGATGGGGATAATCATCTTAATCGGCGCCTGCCGGGCCTGCTCCTCCGCTCGCTGACGTCGTCGGAGCCGCATCTGCTCCGACTGAATCCGCAGGACTTTGGCAATACTGACGCCCAGCATATCCGCCTGGATTAAAGCGGCGACGAAGTTAGAGACATCCGGAACGTCCACGGAATCCGCCATGTCCCGCAGGGCCTCCCGACGAAGTTTCCCCAGTTGAATTTCTTGCAGAACTTTGGCAAAGATACGGCTTAATTCGTTATCCCACTTCTCCACCACCTGTGCCATCGCCGCGTCAAAGGAGAGCCCTGCTTCTACACAAACTGTCAACAGGTCCAGAGCATCCGGTAGGGCCTTCTGGATGGCTTTCTGACGCTGGCGCATGCGAGATCCCAGCCAAGAGCCGGGCAAGTAGTATCCCAGGACAAACATCACCGGGATCAGGATAAATTTGCGGGAAGCGGGCATATCAACCCGGCTCAAAAGCAAAATGGCGAGGACCCCCAGCAAGGCTGCAAGGATATAGCGGATAGCGAGGAACTCCGCAGCCCCGATTTTTTGGGAAAGCCCCGCAATTTCCAGATTGCGGCGGGTACGGGCCAGCGTCTGAGCGGGGGTCATCCGGTTGATGATAGCCCCAATCCTCTGAAGCAGAGGCCGCAGAACCCGCTCGGTGAAGGGCAGAGAAAGCTCTATTTCCTCCAGGGACACGGGCCGTCCCACCGCCCCCAGTTCCGCCAGTCGGGCTTCCAAAGTGTCTTCCTGGCGCGGGCTCCGCAGGCCGACCAGGATAATTCCCAGCCCAATGAGCAAACCCAGCCCAATCAGTAAGACAACCGGACTCATCTACACCTCTATATTCGCAATTTTACGGGTGATGAAGAAACCGGACACGATCCCAGCCACAGCGACGCCCAGCATAATCCAGCCGCAGGGGTGGGTGAACATCTTGCCCATAAACTTCGGGTTGATGAGATAGACCAGTATAGCCACCCCAACCGGCAGGAGACTAACGAGATAGGCCGAAGCACGGGCTTGGGCGGTCAAAGCGCGGATCTCCCCTTTAATCCGCACCCGTTCCCGAATAGTAAAACTGATATTATCCAGCACCTCCGCCAGATTGCCGCCCACTTCCTGCTGGACCTTGATCGCCGTGATGGTCATATCCAGGTCGTCGGAAGGGACCCGGCGGAGAAGATTATCCAGCGCCTGACTCATCGGGATACCCAGCTGGACTTCTCGGACCACGCGAGCAAACTCTTCCGAGGCCGGAGGCCCCATCTCCTTGGAGACCGCCTCCATCGCCTGCAGTATGCTATAGCCCGCCCGAATTCCGCTGATTAACATATTCAGGATATCCCCCAGCTGGTCATTGAACGCTTTCAGGCGCTTCCCCTGCAGGTAAGCCACGTACCAGCGAGGAAGGAAAAAGCCAACGATGCCCGCCAGCAGGGTTATCAATGGGTCCCGCCGAAGCAGAAAAGCCAGGCCAGCCAACCCAATGGTGAGGATGACAGTCGCCGCCAGATATTCCCCAACCGTCAGTTTCAGGTTTGCACGGGCCAATTGGGTCCGGATGTTACGGGCAAATCCCCGCTCCGCGATCACTTTATCCAGCCGCTCTCCAATGGGAGAAACCCGGCGGGCCGGAGCCGCTCTTTCGGAAACCTTCGTGATGCCGATGGCATACCGGTCCAGCCGTTCGGCGACCTCGTCCTTCCGACGCGCTCCAGCGAGGCCATAAATGAGAGCCCCTACGATCAAACCCACACCCAGAACCAGCAATAACGTCTCCATCTCCGGCCTCCCGAACGTGCCAGGCACTTTCGGAGGGGCCTGGCATGCCCTTGCCCTTACCGCCGCATCCGCTCTCCGATGCCGAAAATCGTGGGCGGAAGATGAATCCCTGCGGCCTCAATCTTGTCCATAAACTTCGGCCGAATGCCGGTCGGGCGAAGGCGACCGATCACCTTGCCGTTCTCGTATCCGGCGATCTCAAATTTAAAGATTTCAGACATCGTGATGACGTCACCTTCCATCCCCTCTATAGCAGTGATACTGATCACTTTTCGGCTCCCATCCCGTAGCCGATCCAATTGAACAATTAAGTCCAATGCGCTGGCAATCTGCTCCCGGATGGCCCGATGGGGCAGATCCATACCGGCCATCAGAATCATATTCTCCAAACGGGCCAGGGCATCCCGCGGGGAGTTGGCGTGGATGGTGGTCATAGAACCCTCGTGACCCGTATTCATCGCCTGCAGCATGTCAAAGGCCTCGGGACCACGGCACTCCCCCACGATGATCCGGTCCGGGCGCATCCGCAGGGCATTAATCACCAGGTCCCGAATCGTGACCTCTCCCCTTCCCTCAATGTTCGGGGGACGGGATTCCAGCGGCACCACGTGCTCCTGCTGAAGTTGCAATTCCGCTGCGTTCTCTATGGTGATAATCCGCTCGTCGTTGGGGATGAACGCAGAGAGCATATTCAGGAAGGTCGTCTTCCCGGTGCCTGTACCGCCGGAAACGACGATGTTCAACTTGGCCTGAACACAGGCTTTTAGAAACTCTACCGCCTCGGCAGTGATGGACCCGATCTCCACCAGTCTCTCGGCCGTCAATGGAATTTTATAGAATTTTCGGATAGTCAGGACGGGGCCAATCAACGAGAGGGGCGGAATAATGGCATTGACCCGGGAACCGTCGGGCAGGCGGGCGTCCTGATAAGGAACACTTTCATCTATGCGCCGCCCCAGAGGAGCGATGATACGCTCTATGATGCGCATCAGGTGCTCCTCCGACTCAAAGGTGACGTTAGTCCGTTCAATTTTCCCGTGGCGCTCCACATAGACGTTTTTGGGCCCGTTGACCATAATCTCCGTTATCGTAGGGTCGGCCAGCAAGGGTTCCAGGGGCCCTAACCCCAGGATTTCGGCCACAATCTGCTCAAACAGGCGCTCCCGCTCAGCTCGGCTGAGGACGATCCGCTCCTCCGCCAGGATGTTCTCAAACATCTCCCGGATGGTTCGCCGGACCTCGTCCTGCCGGCTGACATCCATCGTCGGGTCCAACTCATCAATCAACTTGTTCTGGATCCGGGTTTTGAGGTCCCGATAGGTATCCCGAAGGGAAGCGGGTGCGGGGGTAGGACGCGGAATTCGGGCTTCCGTTCCCCCCGGCCCCGCAGGTGCAGCAGGAGTTACCGATTGCTGTGGCGTTCCTTTCTCAATCCGCCTTAACAGAGACATCACAACCTCCTTTCACCAACTCTCAGGAGTTACCCATTGCGAAGAGATCTTTTCACTAAATCCCCAGAAACCGTCCCAGCCTCTGCGTAACTTCCGGCGGCGGCGCTTCCTCTGCCTCAGATTTCTTCTGACTCAGCCGTTCCAGAACCCCAGCGACCAGGTGGACGAACGCCTGTCCGATCGGTCGTCCAGCCTCTTCCGTCGCAATCGGGATGCCCCGGTTGGCCTCGTTGATTCCCGCCCGTTCGTCATAAGGGATATGGACGATCGCCGGCATCAGGGCTCGCTCAATCTGTTCCAGCCGTAACCCCGTCCGGCGGTCGGAGTGGTTGATGACCAGCGCCAGTTTATCCTTCGGGTACCCCAACCGGTCCGCCAGGTCCAGAAAGAGGCGGGCGTCCTTAATATCCGGAATCAGGGGAGTGATTACCAGCAGGATCAGGTCCGCTTCATCCAGGAAGAGCAGCGTCCATTCGTTGAGGATGCTGCAGGTATCCACGATGATGTAGTCAAACTCGGCACGAAGCCCCTCCAGAATTCTCTGGAGCCGCCGGTGACCATCGCCGCTCCCATCCCCGATGACGCTATCCGCGGCTTCCGGATGGGGTGGAGCGAGCAGAGCTTTGATCCCGGAGGGATGAGGTGTCAGGACACTGGTCAAAAGGTCGCTATCCAGTTCATCCACCCGAACGGCGAGGTCCGCAATGCTACGGCTGGGCTGAAGGTTGAGCATTACCCCAACATCGCCGAACTGAAGGCTTCCATCTACAATAACGACTTTTTGGCCCGAGCCCAGGCGTGCCTGCAACGCCACAGCAAGGTTCACGGCCACGGTCGTGCACCCCACCCCCCCTTTCGGAGAGAAAACGGTCACTACCTGTCCCCGTCGGGCAGGCACCGGAGGAGGCAATCGGCCCGTCCCAGGAACGGCGGCAGGGATTGTGGGGGCGATTCGGGCGACCTGAGCCCGACCAATTTCGTAGACCCGGCGAATTGTAGAGATGAGTTCATCGCCGCTGGGCGGTTTAACCAGGAAGTCGCGGGCACCTGCGGCCATCGCCCGGCGCATGTAGCCGGTTTCCCCCTGCACAGAAAGAATAACGATCTGAGCAGTGGGCACTTCCCGCACAATCTGCTCGGTGGCGGTAATCCCATCCATCCCGGGCAGATTGATGTCCATAATGACCACGTGCGGGTGGAGTTCTCGGGCCATCTTTACTCCCTCCTCACCCGACGCGGCCATGCCCACGACTTCTATATCACGGGCAAAAGAGAGGAGTTTCCGCAGGTTCTCCCGCGTCTCCGCAATGTCGTCTACAATCAGGACACGGATTTTCTCGGTCTGATCCATAATATTCCATACCTGCCAGAATCTAATTCAAGATGTGCTACTCAGCGGGTCTTTCTTGCTGTAGCGGAGAAATCTGACTTTCCAGCGGGTTAGCAGGAGGCCCACTCACAGCGTAAGGAAGTTTTGGTGGCACTATGTAGTTATAGCGAGCGATGATGTAATCCTGGGATACAGCATCCGTTGCTACACGTGCTTTATCCCCGGGATGACGCAGAGCCAGCGTAATATCGGCCCGCAACTCCACCAGGGCTTTCAAAACAAGAGCCTCCTGAGGGTCTACCACTAGGATGACCGCCTGCGTGGTGACCATTGCGGGAACGGGGGTAGCCTGCGCAGGGGTCTCCGTTGCCGGACGAGTAACCCCTACTTCCGCAGCGGCGGGGGAGGGCTGCTCTGGGGCCTGAGTGAGAGCCACAGGAGCCTGATAGGATCCTACTCCCAACACTACAGCATCCTGAATGGTCACCTGCGCCACATATCGCCCCTGAGTGCTCTGCTGAGAGGGATAAACCATAATCACCTGACCCGTTGGGAGAAGTTCTACCCGTCCATAGGTACCCTGACACAACTGGTTTTCCCCACATTGGAGAGCAGCCCACTGGTTGGGAAGCGTGCTCTGGAATTCCTGATCCAGATCCTGTATCACCCAGGAAGCCAAAACATCAACATGATCCCCCGGCTGGATTGCCCAGGCCACGGCTCCCAGTAGGTCTATTGGGATCGCTACGGCGCGCTGGCCTTCCGGGACCTGAAGCGCAGCGAGAGAGCCCGTCGCTCCAATGGCTTCCGCACTGGGTGCCAACATACTGGGCATAATCGGCATACCCTGGGGAATGTCTGTCCGGACAAAATAGCCGATGACCTGAGCTGGATCCGTATAGTAAACGGGAGGCAACAGGTTCACTGGCCAGTCCTGAGTCAGAATGTGTTCAGAGGCAATCTGCATTCCCCGAGGCAAATTGTTCGCCGCAATCAGAATTTTTACAGATTGTGGTACCTCGGTGGGAGTTTCCCCCTGCCCCCCTCTAGGGCTCCGGAGGAGGAGCACACCCAGGATGAGGGCCAGGCCGACCACCATCACGCCCACCAGGACCAAAGTTCTTCGTCTCCCCATCCCTTTGTCCTCCTTATCTGGAGTAGATGATGAGTTCCAGCAATAGAAGGTGATCTATGTCTATGATATTCCATTTTAAGGGATTGTCAAATTGCCAGAATACGGAGAGTACCGCTGGTGGAAAGGCCGCGGCGGCGGCCAGAGGCCGCCGCCGCTATCGGCCTCTGCGTCTCTATCCACTATTCTACCAATCGCAAGAAGATGCGTTCATACAATTCGTCAAAAATCTGATTTAGTTTCTCTGGACGGTCAGCATTCCGGTGGACTCCGCCAGTAATATTAGCTACCGTCTCCATCAACTCAAAGTCAGCCGAGTCACCCAGGGTAATAGCGTAGATAACGATGCTGTTGTTCCGGGCCTGTTCGGCATAGTAGAGCGTGCACTCTACTCCCCGCCGTTCTTGCTCATTGGAGGGCGTTGTCAGGCCATATTTTGAAATCAGGTTATATGTGTAACAGGTACTATCAGGAGCCACGTTAGGGCGACCATCGGTCATCAGGATCATAATATGGGCTGCGCCAGGTCGGCCATAGTGGCCCGGCTTGTTGCTCAGAACTTCAATCCCCTGCTTGATGCCACCGCCGATGTTGGTGCTCCCGCTGGCCCTTGTAGCATCCAGTTGGGAGATCACGGTACTGGTAATGACAGAGGGCACACAGCTCTGAGGCCCCAGACGGCGCAGACACTCAAGTTCCGAATTGATGGTCACATCCGTCGCATACGATACATAACCAATCTGGTCGTATCGGTAATCCAGCATCCCAACAAACCGCTTGGCAGCCTCAATCGCAGCCCGGATAGGCTGCTCGTCGTCGTAGATTTCGTCCCGGCGACGGTCCGGATTGGGCCCGCTATTGCAGTTAGGGGAATAGGCGCAAGTAGACTGCCCACAGCCGCCGGGATAACCGCCAAAGCGGGCATCACAGGGGTTGCAGGCCCAGTCGGTCCGCCCGTTGGACCAGACACCGGTCCGGCTCACATCTGAGGGGGGAGAACCGTCTGAGCCATTTGGATTGGTGGTGATCACGATGCGATCCAGAGCAAAGCCGGCGCCGCCCGCCCAGATCCGGAGCGTGTGCGCAGAGCCAGCAGTCCAGTAGAAGGGCGTGTCGTTCAGCCGACGCCACTGCCAGGCACCGGAACTGGCGCCATTGTAGCCTGTGCCTCGCGTAAAGTTATCCTCAATGGCAATGTTACTGTTATCCACGTTCCAGAAAATCCGGAGGTCTAGATTCTGGGGATGGGGCCAGCTGCTTCCCTGTGCCTGTCCGCGCACCCAGATATAGTAGTTACCGGTTGTCAATACAGTGAAATCATAATCCACCCGGGGAGCCGGGAAGGGACCGCCGGGGACATCCATCTTGCAATAGCACTGAGTATATCCAGAGGTTATACATAGGCCGTTGTTGTTGACGGCTTCATAGCGACATGTCACCCCATAACCCGGAGAAGCCGACGCTGTCGTTTCGTGGTCAGAGAAGGGCATATGCATAATATAAGCCCCCCGGCTATCCCGGCCGGAAGCACCGTCGTTCGGCTCCCGTTGCATCACCCAATACGTGTAATAGGGAACGTACAAATAACGGTTATACGGGTTGCTGGCCCGAGAGTACTCCTCGGCCTCTATGTAGTAATATTTATAGCTACCATAGGTGAATTCCTGAGTGGCACCACAGTGGGCCGGAGGACCATTGGGCGGGCCATTCCAGGGAAGAGGGTAGATCCGACCGCCCGGATAAGGAACACCCGATTGCGGCTCCCAGCATCCATAGCAGAGGGTGTCAAACTCCATAGAACCAGAACGATCAAATACAATCACGATATCCAGGTTGTTGATGTTCTCGGCTGTGGCAGAAGCGCTGACCCAGAGGGAGTCAAAACCCAGGAAGCGCATAAAGATAACTGGCACTCTCTGACTGACCCGAACCCGAATCCGATTGGCTGTGTTCAGTTGCTGGGCGGGGGGTAGATTCTTATCTCGGAAACTCTCTGTATCCAGGGAGATGAGAGTGTTTGCACTCTCTGGTGGCGGGCCCGAAATTCGTGAGCCATTTATCTCAACTCTCGTTTGCGGATTGTCCGAATCATAGCCATTGTCCCGCAAAAACTCCAGAGCACGAGTATGGGCGGCGGTCTCCAGGGGGAGTTCCGGCGCAGCAGCCAGCGCCGCTGCATCTACCGCTCGGACAATCCTGACGCGCTCAGAGTAATAAATCCCTAGGTCCACCGCCAGCCCAACAAACGCCAATAGCGTAAAGATCCCGAAGACCACCAGGACCAGGGTTTGCCCGTGCTGGTCATCCCTTGCCCGAATCCATTGAGGAACGAGTCTACATATCTGTTTCATTCCACACCCCCTACTGAGTCTGCCGGGCATCTGAAACAATCCGCATCACAGAGCGAGCGTAGAGATTCAGAACTCTGGGAAACCCCAAAGGCTGATAGTCCCAAAGCGTCTGGTGGGCAAAGAAGACTTCCACGACAACGATCTGGTTATCCAGGGCTTCATACCCCTGTGCGACCCGCTGCTGGTTAATCGCAATGGTCTCCTGCCGATGCCGTTCTATATTTACCTCCGCCAACCGACTATCGCTGGCAGAAATAGGCACAGACTGAAGAGTGCCGCTCAGTACGATCGTCCCGGTCAAGTACCGGGATACTGTCCCGACGGTTCCATCCGATCGTATCGGAACCCGAGTGATAATGATCCCCGTATTGGGCTCCGGAGGGGTGGTGCGGAAAAAGGGAACCTGTTGACCGCCCACAAATGTAAATCCACCACTAGCCAACATCCAGCGAGCCGTGTCCTGATCAGTATACCGCCCGCGTGAGGCAAAGCGAACACCTTCCCGGCAGGCGGTGTTCACATAGAGATAACTGCGCAATGCAAAAGCCGTTTCTATCATCCCGATGACCAGAAGAATCAGGAACGGGAGAATAATAGCAAATTCAACAATACTCTGTCCCCTTTCTCGTATCCTTCTCCATCTCATTTTTGCTCCTTTCCTTGCAGAAGGGGAAATCTCTCTGCACAATCCGAGAGAGGCTTCGTCTTCTTCAAGGATTTGTCCGCCCATCTACGGCACTGAGCTTGAACGTACGGATCTGAGAGCCCGCCACCGCGGTAATTGTCCATACCGGAAAGGCATTTGTTGGACTTGCGGGCCCTAATCGGAGCGTAACTTCCACGCCACTATGGCGGGCCAGGAAATCAGCCCCGCCATTGACCCACCAGACCTCAAGCGCTTGCGGGCTATCCACTCGCCATTGGTCTTCGTGAAAAACTGGAAGGGAGTAGGGCGAAACCCGCTCCTGTAACAAGCGGGCCCGTCCTGCCTCCACGGCCATAAGGGCTATCCGACCTGTTGCAGGAGAGTAAAACTGAACTATCCAGGAGCACTGAGAGGGCCAGCCGCCCCGAACCTGCTGTACATGGGCAGATAGAGAGACCAGCCGGGCGTCTTCTTGCCAGGCACGGGCCGCCTCCAAAGCGGAGCGATACGCCTCTCGGGCTGAGGGCTTCAGGGGCAACGGAACCGGATGACCCGCAGGAGCCTGACTTCTCCCTGTTCCCCCATTGGGCCATAGGAGCAAAATAGATAGCCCCAAAGCTGCCAGAAAAGTTAGTACCAGCATAACTGCCCATCGGCCCCTTCGCTCCGTCATAGACTCTCTCCGAATGAACCGCTTTCCCGTCTCAAACCCTTTCACTTTAACGAACGTTCCGCATCACAATGGGGAGATAGACATGGGAGTAGCGATCGTATTCGTTACCGTCATAATAGGTCTCCCAGTCCACAACCGACCCGCTGGAATCCTGCACGCTTTGGAGATAAACAACATGCAGCGTGTCTCTGGCCAAGAAAGGTGCCACCACTGGACTGGCGGAATGAAGGGGAAGGTTTTGCCCAAACCGGCGAATCTGGGCCCACTCTATAGGATCTGCAGCGTTCTCCGGAACTGTGAGCGCTTCAGTATAGTAGAGGTTGTAATCCGGCTTCTCGGTCGTCCCGTCGTTCACGTGCCAGACCATCACCGGCTTTCCGTTCGCCCGGAATCCCACTGATGGACGCAGGAAACGGATATACTCCCTGACGGCGCCTGTGGAGGTATACGGTCGACCCGTACCGAAGGCTCCTCCTCCCAGTTCGTACCAAAGAGGAACCCCGCTATCAAGAGGCCAGGACTCCCCGTTGTCCGTAGAGCGGATATAGGCAAGGGTATACTTTTCGCACGCTGCCTGGTTGTTTCCGCAATCCTGATCTCCCTCAGCGTTGTTCATATCCCAGGCCACCAATACCATATTGCCCGACACTCCAATAGATGGATTGTGAGGAGCATACCCCAGAGATTGCCTAATCAAACCCTGCTGCGCAATCCAACCCGACCCTGTGCGGCGTCGGTAGAAGACAAAATAGTCGTAATTTGTCCCTGCGGGTTCTGTTGCCCAGACCACGTGAACCACGCCGCCGCTCCAAGCAATGGCCGGCGTTCGGGCATCGTGCTCGTTCTGAGATACCTGCTCGGGGTTTGTCGTGCCGGAAGAGACATAATAGACGGTACCAACATCTTTCCCTAGAGAAGCATCGCGCCGGTAATAGGCATACACGAAATGGGGCTGACCTCCGCTATCCAGGACGATGTCCACCGAGCCGTAGCCCACATCGTTGGGCTGGGGGTTGACCGAAACGGCCGTTTGGACGGAGCCGCAGGAACCGCCAAGGGTACAGAACCGGTAGCGGATCGCCTGGAAGTTCGGAGCGTCACAGGGGCTCTGGGTGATGTAGGCAACAACAGCGGTATAGGGGTTGGTGCCGGTGACGGCGACAGCGGCCCAGCGGGCGCACTCGTTTTTATCACCTGCGTGCACGGTCACCGGAGCGCTCCAACCGCTGCCCGTGCTCTCCGAAGCCCAGCGCAGGTAAACGGAGCCTTTGGCAGCCCCTCCAAAGTCCGTATACGCCTCCGACCAGACAACGGCCACTCGCTCGCCATCAGGGCTCGCCGCGATGTCGGCGTAGTAGGAATAGCGAGCCGAACGGCTGGAGAGATTAGTCGCGATATGCAAGAAGGCAGCGCGCGGCGCGGCCAGAACGCCAGAAAGGGCGAAGACGCTCAGTGCTCCAGCCAGCAGGGCCGCAAACCCCAGAAAAACCCCCTTTGAACGCGGCATAGATACTCCTTATGAGAAGACGACTTTTTGCGTAGGCCGTCAGGCCTGTGGGACACAGCAAACCGCCCACGCTATGCCGATCTCCACCAGCATCTACAGAGCGAAAACATATCTCCTGTCTCTCAGGGCTGCAGGAGCAGGTCTACATTATCGTTCCGTTCATCGGCGACAACCATGACCGTCGCCGTGCCCCAGTAGAGTTGGCCGCTGATCCAGGCAGCGGAGTAGACAGTGTAGGTGCCAGGCGGGATGTTGTAGAAATGATAGGTGCCGTCGTGGATGGTGCGAGTCCGAAGGACCTGACCGCCCTGGCTATAGGCCCATACATCCACACCGGTCAGGTACTGGGGGACACCACCGACCAGGGCACGCACCAGCCCACCGATAGAAGATGTGCCCGGAATGGGATCCGGGATCGGCCAGTAGGTACAGACACCGCAACTCAGGTCATCCAGGAAGAAGAAGGTGCCGTAAAAGTCCCGGTCGTGGACGCCGTAGAAGTAGACCTGGATGTTCTGCCCGGCCAGAGTGGTCACGTCCAGCCCTCGCTCGGTGAAATCCACGCTGAAGGGCTGCCAGGTCTCGGTGACCACTCCCCCGTGGGTAATGCTGACCGGAAGAGTCAGGGTGACCCCGCCAGATGTCCGCAACTGGACGTAGAGGACGTCGTCAGCGTCCGGGATGCCCCGATAACTGCAGTCAGTAAGGCTCCCAGCAACGGCCTGCCACCCGCTCACCACCAAATGGGTAAGGGTGTAGACATTCGTGGGTACCTGCACGGTTTGAGACAGGTAGGGATTGAAAGGCGCACAAGTCGGATAAGAGCCCAGGGAGGCATGGAGCCGCATAGAGAAGGCGCCGCTGTGCTGCAGGTAACCGGTGTGCTGATAGGCCCCAGTATCCCCGGCCCTCCAGTAAGTGAAAATCCGCTGGGGGTTCCCTTCAAATCCACCTGCCTGCAACAGTTCGCTACACTCCCGGAGGCCGGGCGGTTTGATGTCGCCGTAGTCCCAAGGCGGAGGTTCAGGCGCTCGGCAGATAGCATCGGTGATCACATAAGTCACCCGGATCGGGACCCAATCCAGGTTGAAGGTTTTGGATGAAGAGGCACCGTTGTAGGCCGAAACCCGGACGCGGAAGGCATTGTTGGCCAGTTCACTTACCGTCCAGTTCCGGCCCCATGTATCGCTCGCCCCTCCCAAAACCACTGTACGTTCGCTGGTGGAGAGAGTATTATCCTGCTTTCGGGAGGTCCAGCTGGACCCATTATTCCAGGACAGTTCGGCTCCCATATAGCCACTACCAGTAGTGCTGTTGACCCACCAGTCCAGCCGGACTTCTATGCCCCGAACTGTAGCAGTGGTAGGGATAGAGATGCCGTAATTATAGAACTGATGAGACTGACTCGCACCAGAAGATACCGAGATGCTGGCCGCTCCCCCACCGTCCGCATAAGCGTTAGTAGGGTTAGAAAAATTGCCGGTGTTTGCAGACGGGTTGAACCAGTCCGTGGTGACGGTCCGAGAGTAGAAACAACCGGACGTGACGATCACGGAGGTTAGGTTGTTCTCTTCGTTATCCTCCGCCACATAATTGGTAGTATCTACTCGGGCGGAAATCCGGTATTGCCCCTCAGCCGGGAGCCATAGTTGAGCCGTGATGACAGTGGAACCGCGGGGACTAATGCCAGCAACCCATTGCTTGACCACTCCCAGTTGTCTTGGAGCGGGAGGTTGCTGGCTCAGCGAAGTGATGTAGAAATCCACATCAAAGATCTCCGAGGTCAGACCCGGAGTGGTATTGGAAATCACCGCCGTAACGGTGAAAACGTTCTGCGCTGGAATGCGCGCAGGGAGGTTTAGCGCCGCCACGATCAAATCGGGCTGGACGGGGCGGACATAGAGTTCAGCAGAGTAGGCGACCCGGGTGGCCGCGTTACCGCAGGTCCCTGAGCCGGTATGACTTTCCAGGCGGTAATAGCCCGCGCTGTCCAGAGGGATCTGAACCGGCAGGTCCAGGGCATCCCAAGTATTGACATCCACATAGATACTGGTCGTCAGGACGGCGGAGGAGATACCACCTGTCACGGACGTCCGGCACCAGAGCAACCGATGGGGGTTGCCAGACGGTGGATGGTCATACAGGCTTACGGAAATCCAATCCAGAGGCAAAACAGCATGGTGAGAGGCTACGATGTAAGGCCCAGTTGCGGTCCACTCTTTGATCGCGGTGTCAGTGGGCTCGTTGGCATCCCACTGCCGGTTGCCATTCATATCTATCCAGGCCCGCAAGTTGGCTGTGCCCGGCCGGTTAGCGTAAACGGTCAGAACGGCAGTACCCGTTGGATCGGTCAGAGCCTCACCGTACCCGGGGCCAGTGCCAGAATAGTCAAAGGAGCCGAAACTGGTGGAATAACTGACCCGGACATTGGGCAAGGGCTGGCCTGTGTCCTGGTCAGTTACCAGGACCGGTACTGAGTGGCGCCGCTCATCAGGCAGGCGATTGATCACTTTGTCAAACTGGATATCCACCCGATAACGGATGGGACGGGGAGTGGGTGTAGGCGTAGTGGGCGTCGGCGTTATCGGCGCCTGGGTCGGAACGATAAACGTCGGCGGCGGTCGGAAGGTCGGCGGCGGAAGGTTCCCGAAACCTACCTGGACCCCCTCGTTTAGCATCGTGATATCCGATTGAACCCGAACGTAGGGTGCTATAGCCCGAAAGAGGGGATCTACCAACTCCACGTTATGCACCACGCGCACCCGGATAGGAAGACCGGGAAGGCTGGGATGATCCAGTTGTTCCGAAGCGTCAAAGGCCGGGAACCCCCATACCTGAACGCCGAAGAAGCCGGGAGTGCTGGAGTAGGCCTCGAAGGTGGTGGTGGTCAGCCCGAGAGCGTTCTGATTGATGCGAAGCCCCACCGCCCTCTCCAGTGCAATCATCTTGATCATCGCCACCCGGCGGGCGTTGTATTCATTAACGTCCTCCTGGGGATCGCAGTTATTCCCCGGCTGTCTGTAATCGTAGGGCGGATAGACGAAAGGGGGATTTGCGCTAAGATTAGTACAAGGGTCAAAGGGATCGCAATGATCCCGAACCGTGGGGTTCCCATCCAGTTTACATCCCTGAGGAGGCTGATACGTGATCGCCCAGCGCGCCGCTTCCCGAGCCGCGTGCTGGACGGCCAGATAAGCCTGAAGCAATAACGCGCCTTCAATGATCAGGAAGATAACCAGCAACAGAATGGGAAGGACCAGAGCGAATTCCACTAACCCCTGTCCCAGGTTTTGAGGGCGGCGCAGAAGTATCCTTTTTAAGATAAAAATCCCCTTCATCTTATCCTTCCCGTGAGCCAGTAATAGCGACAAGCCGGGCCTGGAACTTGGGGCGTGCGTTGAGATCCGCGGTTCCGGCCCGGCCCCATGATATCTGAACCTGCGCAGGACTGCGTCACTGTAAAATTATAAACTGGTTAAGAATTTGTTGCAAGAGTACTGGGGTACTATTCACCGGAACGACCCGCCGTTCTCTCTCCCACCGGACCTTGACCTCCACCCCACCCGCTTCCAGGCTCCGGCGGCTTACCATCAACCGGGCCGGACAGCCGATGAGGTCAGCGTCGGCGAATTTGACCCCCGCACTTTCGTCCCAGTCGTCCCGAAGAAACTGAAACCGGGCCCCCCCAGCCCGCTCAACGCTCTCCGCAGCGGCCAGAGCCGCCTTCTCCTGCCCAGAACGACCAGATGGACGTCAAGGGCGCCAGGGCCGGAAGCCAGACGAGGCCGAAGCCGTCCCGAGGGTCTCGGCAACCATTGCGGCCCCCCTCCACTCCGCTGTGCACCGGCCCACGGCCACCGGACGAAGAGCCCTCCCGGGTCGGCGTAAGTATGTGCATCCATTCCTCCGCCGGGAGCGAAAGGGGTCAGGGTGGAGGTCCGGGAAGCCAGCGAGGCCGCAGCCATATCCTCAGCGGAGCGCCGCACAAAAGATTGGAAAGGGGAACATCTTCGCGCTCACCGGCAAACCCTTATTCTCGTTATCGGAAGACCCGCCGGACCCCCACGCGCAGGAAGTATCCGTCCACCCGGTCCTCGGCGACCGTCATATCCGGCTCCGGCTCCCCGGCCCGCAGTTCCACGCTCAACGTCTCCCCGGCGATGTACTCCCGCCAGGCCACGATGGCCTCTGCAAGTTCGCCCTCGGCCTGGTAGACCGTCACGATGCGGTCGTCCAGTTCAAAGCCCGCGTCCTTGCGCAGGTTCTGGACGCGCCGGACGACCTCCCGCGCCAGCCCCTCCGCCCGCAGTTCGGGCGTGATGGCCACATCCACCGCAACGGTCACTCCCCGATCCGAGGCCACTGCCAGACCCTCCTTCGGCTTCTCCTGGACCAGGACCTCCTCCGGCGCCAGTTCCACCTCCTCGCCGTCCACCGTCAGATGGACGGGGAGTCCGGCCCGCACCCGCCGCGCTACGGCCGCCGGGTCCTGTGCGGCCAGCGCAGCCCGCACCGCCGGGAAGCGCGCGCCAAAGCGCGGCCCCAGCAACGGGCTGTTGGGCAGGACCTGATAGGTGACCAGGTCACCCACGTCCGTTACCCGCACCACCTCTTTGACGTTCAACTCGTCCTGGACCACCGCCCACAGTTCCTCCTCCAGCGCTCCCAGCGACGGGTCCAGGTGAACCCGCGCGCGGGCCAACGGCTGGCGGAGTTTGATGTTGGCACTGTTGCGGGCCGCGTGTCCCAGCGAGACGATCTTCCGGGCCAGGTCCATCCGGGCCAACAGGTCCTCGTCCACCGCCGCCGGGTCGGCCTGGGGCCAGAGGGTGTGGTGGACGCTCTCCGGCGCCTCCGGATCCACAGAGCGGACCAGGTTCTGGTACATCGCCTCCGTCATAAAGGGGATGAAGGGCGCCAGCACTCTGCAGAGGGTCGTCAGGACCTCGTAGAGGGTGGTGTAGGCCGCGTTTTTGTCCTCGTCCCGCTCGCTCTTCCAGAAGCGGCGACGGCTCCGGCGGATGTACCAGTCGGTCAGGTCCTCCAGGAAGGGCTCCAGGGCCAGTGTCGCGCCGTAGGCATCGTAGTCGTCCAGCCGCTCCGTCACCTTCGCCACCACCTGGTGCAGCCGGGCCCGAATCCAGCGGTCCAGCAGATTGTAGCGCACGTCTGAACCGGCGCTGCTGGGCGTCCACTCGTCCAGCCGCGCGTAGGTGACGAAGAAGACGTAGGCGTTCCAGAGGGGCAGGATGAACTGGCGCCGAACCTCGTTGGCCCGGTTGTAGCCGAAGAGCAGATCGGCGTCGGGCTTCTGGCGGCAGTAGAGCCAGCGCATCACGTCTACGCCCATCCGGTCGGCGGCCTCGTTGAACTCAATGGCGTTGCCCCAGGACTTGTGCATCGGCCGGCCGTCCTCCCCCAGAAGCGTGGCGTAGCCGAAGCAGACCTTGAAGGGCGGCGAATTCTCCAGGACCGTCGCCATCGCCAGCAGGCTGTAGAACCAGTTGCGGAACTGGCCGGGGAAGGATTCGGTGATGAAGTCCGCCGGATACCACTGGCGCCAGTAGTCGGGGTCGGTACGGTAGCGGAGCGTGCTGAAACTGACGATGCCCGCGTCCAGCCACGGGTTGCCGACGTCGGGGATGCGGGAGACTTCCGCCCCGCACTTCGGGCAGGCGATACGGACTGCGTCCACCCACGGACGATGGGGGGTGTGTCCCTCAAAGACCTCCCAGCCCGCGATGGCCCGCGCCCGAAGTTCGTGCTCGTCTCCGATGACTTCAAAGTGGCCGCACTCATGGCACTCCCAGATGGGCAGCGCCAAGCCCCAGTAGCGCTTCTTGCTGATCATCCAGTCGTGCATGTTGCGCAGCCAGTCCAGTTCCCGGTCCAGGCCGAACTCCGGAATCCACCGAATCTGCTTGGTGACCTCCATGATGTCGTAGCGGAGTTCGTCCATAGAGATGAACCACTCGTCCACCAGCCGGAAGATCAGTTCGGTGCCGCAGCGCCAGCAGACGGGATAGCGGTGGGTGTAGGGGTCCACCCGGTAGAGAAGCCCCTTCTCCCGCAAGTTCTCAAAAACTTTCTCCGCGCTTTCGGCGACGGAAGTTCCGGTCAGGAAGCCAAACCCTTCTATGAAGATGCCCTCTTCGTCCAGCGGGGCGATAACGGGAAGGCCGTACTGCTTGCTTAAGACGAAGTCCTCCGCGCCACAGCCGGGAGCGATGTGGACGATGCCCGTGCCCTCCGCCTCGCTCACTTCATCCCAGAGGATGACCCGATGGGCCTGAGGGCCGCCCGCCTTCTCCTGGGCCGGGAGTTCGTCAAAGGGCCCCTGGTAGGTCCAGCCCTCCAGGGCCCTCCCCTTCATCTCCTCCAGAACCTGGTACGGGCCTTTGAGGATGGAGAGGGTGCCCTTGGAGAGATAGAAGATCTCATCGCCCTGGCGAACTTTGACGTAGGTCAGGTCGGGGCCGACGGCCGCCGCGACGTTGCTGGTGAGCGTCCATGGAGTGGTGGTCCAGACCAGGAACGACTCGCCCGGTCGGCCGCGCAGGGGGAAGCGCAGGGTGACGCCCGGATGGGTCAATTCTTTATACCCTTCAGTGACAATTTCGTGCTGGCTGATGCCGGTAGCGCAGCGGGGACACCAGGGCATCACGTCGGTCCCCTTGTAGAGCCAGCCCCGCTCCCAGCACCGCTTCAGGAAGGTCCAGATCATGTAGTTGTTCTCGTTGGAGAAGGTGAAGTAGGAGCCGCCCAATTCGGGCATCCCCAACCGCCCCACGATTTGCTCCACCGTGTCGGTCACAGGGCCATGGGGGCCGGGAACCGTGATGACTTCCTGGGGGTTCTCCATGATTCGCCGGGCCAGGTCCCGCAGGAACTCCGGGTCGTCCCAGTCCATCCAGTAGCCCAGGCGGATGGACTGTTCGGTCTGGACGGCGGCGAAGCGCAGGACCCGCTCCTTGCACTTGCGGACGAAGCGCTCCACCCCGTAATTCTCAATATCCCGCTTGGAACGGAAGCCCAGTTCCTTCTCCACCTCCACTTCCACCCAGAGCCCCTGACAGTCAAACCCGTTCTGGTAGCGAATCTGATGGCCCTTCATCGCCCGGTAGCGGTGGAAGAGGTCCTTGTAGGTCCGGCCCCAGCCGTGGTGGACACCCATCGGGTTGTTGGCCGTGATGGGCCCGTCAATGAAGGACCAGCGGGGACCGTTTTTGCGCAGTTCCACCAATTTCTGAAAGGCACGGGTCCGCTTCCAGAAGTCCAGGATTTCGTGCTCTTGCTGGACAAAGTCTACTTTGGACGGGACGGGTTGGAACATAAGCACCTCCTTCTATGGCGTATTGCGTACAGCGCGTTGCGGATTCCGTGAGCGTCAGGGCGCTGCATAATTATCGCTCCACTTTTACTGTCCCCAGCAGGATCCGGCGATTCGGGGGGTCGGCACCGTCGCCAGAGACGGGGAGCCGCTCCCCGGTGTCCCACCGGTACATCCCCACCTCCAGCAGGTACTCCCCGGCGGGGATGTCCGCCGGAAGTATCAGTTCATACCGGTCCCGCAGCAGGCGGCCGGAAATCCACAGCGAGGTCGGGCAGCCGCCCCGCAGGGGCTCGTGATCGTCCTGCGCCCAGACCGGGTTGCCCGTGGCGGGGTTGTGGGTCGCACCCACCAGATGGGTGAAGACGACGTAGTTCTCCCCTACCGGCCCGTCGGCCTGCCAGTAGAGGTCCAGCAGGAGATGCTCCCCCGGACGAACGACCGCGCCCGGCGCGAGGGCCTGCTTTCCCAGGATGCCCCGGTCCCGATAGAGCCCGTATCCCACCAACTGGATCGACTCCCCCAGCCGTGCCGCCATCGGGCGAGGGATTTCCGCCGGGGATAGATCCGGCTGGGTCTGGGTGACCTGGACCTCTCCGAGGGGAACCGGTTTTCCACCTGGCGCCGTCAGTTCAAAATGGTACCGTCCGGCAGGCATGCAGGCGGTTACCGGGAATTCTATCAGGCGATAAATCGTCCGGTTCGGAGGGCAGAGGGTCAGCAGAGTGCCCCACAACATCTCCCCCGACGGCTCCACCAGCATTACCCCCGGCAGGGACGACCGCGCGGTCCAGTACCAGAAGCACTCCTCTCCGCCCAGCCCTTCCGGGACCAGGGGCGGCCCGGCCCGCAGGTAGAGCCCCAGCCGCAGCGGGTCGCCGGGGCGGACCTCCCGGACCGGCAGGTCGTATCCCAGCACCTCCAGCCCGGCGACAGGTGTGGCGAAAAGGGGGTACTGGGGATGGGCTCCATCGGCGGTTACCTCCTCTCCGGCGGGTCCGAACAGGGAGAGACGGTTATGACCGAATTCCAGTGCCAGTAAGCGGGTATATCGTTCGGCCAGCCAGGCCTCCGCAGCACCCTCCGGGTCCTGGAGGTGGCGCTCCACCTGGGCCAGCCAGATGCGGGTGTGGGCTTCGGCGATCGGCGCCAGTTCTTCATCCGCACCCGGTGCATCTAACCTCAACGACTTCCGTGGGACCAGATAGACCGGTGGGCGGTCGGCGGGGGCCGGGGCCCGGTCGTAGTAGTACAGGAACATCGGGTAGCGATCGCCGGAGACCAGGACGACGGCGTCCCCCGGCCGCGCCTGGGCCCAGATAGCCCGCACCGTGCTCTGCAGGTCGTCCCGCAGGCGGCGGTTGGCGTAGTGGCCGGGGAGGGCCCAGAGCATCAGGGCGAAGGCCAGTGCGACTCTCACCCCCACCCCCGGCCCTTCGGGCCCCTTCCTCCCCCTCTCCAGCAAGGTGGAAGAGGGGGAAGGGGCCGGGGGATGGGAATAAGGGCTCATTGCCCACCCCAACCACGCGTAGAACAGCGGCGCAAAAGAAAGAAAGTAGCGGGCCTCCACCCGCGGGGTGTAGAAGAGCATCCGGGGCTGGGTCACCAGCCAGACCATCAGCGGTGGGAGCAGGGTCCCCAGCGCCAGAAGCCAGAGACGCTCGGAGACCGGCCCCAGGGCCCCCGCGCGCCGGGCCTGGGAAAGCAGGGCCATTGTCCCCCAAAGAAGAACCGCCAGCAACACCAGGACCGCCCACAGGTAATGCTCTACTTGGGTGGAGATGCCCACAGATAGAAGCACGCCGTCCAGCAGGAAGACAAACCCCGGCGGTACGGGTTCCTGGACCACCGACCAGGAACGCATCCGGGGCAGAGCCAGGGCCAGCCAGGGAGCCCAGAGGGCCAGCGCCACCCCCTGCATCATCAGCCACCGTCGCCACAGGGCCCACCGATCTGCCCGCCGCAGGCCCACGATGAAAACGTAGAGGTTCTGTACCACCAGGAGCAGCGCCGAAAAGTAGATGGTGTAAAGCGCTGCGACCGTTGCGCCGACCCAGGACGTTTCTACCTGCAGAGAGCGCAAAAGACGCAGAGGCTTCCGGGAATTTCCCTGCGCTCTTTGCGTCCTTTGCGGTTCAGAAATCCACCGCAGAAGGAAGTAAAACGAAAGCGTTGCGGCCAGCGCGGCCAGGGCATACATCCGCATCTCCTGGGACCACCAGACATGGAAGCGGGAGAGAGCCAACAGCCAGAGCGCGGCGACGCCCGCCCAGGGCCCGCCCAGCCGACGCCCCAGCGGGGCCATCGCGGCCACCGTCAGCATCGCCACCAGCGCCGTCAGGTAGCGGGCGGCGAACTCGCTCTCCCCTGCCAGCCGTACCCAGGGCCAGAGCAACCAGAAGTAGAGGGGCGGATGGACGTCCCCTGCCGTCCAGAGCGTCGTCTCCACAAAACTGTGACGAACGGCCCAGATCGCCAACCCCTCGTCCCACCAGATGTTCTGGTCGCCCAGGCGGTAGGCCCGGAGGGCGAAGGCCACCAGCAGACCAAGAAGCAGGAGCGGGAGCCAACACCTGTTACGCTTCATGCTTTAGGGATTCCGTATCGCGTGTTTCATTGAACGTACGTTTGTTTGCGTGCCCGGCGTTCCCGTCTATAATCCATTTGCCGGTCCAAATCCTTTCCCAGGAGGTCCGAGATGTTGCGGCCCTTTGACCCCACGTCGCCCCTCCCGCCCCAGGAGGCGGGATGGGATGAGCATTTGCGCTTCGCCTATATGGAAGTGGATGCCTTCTGGCTGACCCGCTGGACCCCCCAGACCGGATGGGAACCTGGTCGCCTCTATGAACAGCGAGGGGCGAGGCTGGAACTCTCCCCCGCTGCGAATATTCTCTATTACGGTCAGGGGGTCTTTGAAGGGCTGAAGGCGTTCCGGACCCGGTCCGGGAAAATCGTCCTCTTCCGTCCTCAGGACAATGCCCGTCGCCTGCGGGCCTCGGCAGCCCGTCTGGCGATGGAGCCCCCTCCTGTAGACCTTTTCTTAGAGGCCGTGACCTCTGTCGTCCGGGCCAACGCCCGTTGGGTTCCTGCGCCGGAAAAGGGCAGTTTCTACCTCAGACCGGTGCTCATCGGCACTGAGCCGATGCTGGGCGTTCGGCCCTCCCAGGAGTACCTGTTTTATGTTTTCGGCTCGCCCGTCGGGCCGTATATGGGTGGAAACCGGCTGCTCGTCCTCTCCAGCGTCCACCGCTCGGCCCCCTACGGCACCGGCAGTGCGAAGGCCGCAGGCAACTACGCTGGCTGTCTCCGGCCCCAGAAAATCGCCCGCGACCAGGGTTACGTGGACGTCCTCTACCTGGACGCGCGGGAGGACCGATACATTGAGGAACTGACGGGCGCCAACTTTTTCGCTATTTTAAAGGACGGCACTCTGGTCACCCCCGCGCTGGGGTCCATCCTGCCCGGCATTACCCGGGATTCCATCCTCACCATCGCCCGCGAGATTTTCGGCTGGATCGCCGTGGAGCGGAAACTCGCGATAGACGAGGTGCTGAACGATGCCGCTGAAGCCTTCTACGTGGGCACTGCGGCTGTCCTCTCCCCCGTGACGTCCATCAATTACCGCGGAGTGGATCACCCCATCGGCGACGGCAGCCCGGGTCCCCGGGCCCAGATGCTCCGCCAGGCGCTGATAGAGATTCAACTTCAGGAGCAGCCCGACCTGTGGGGGTGGGTGGTAGAGGTGACCTGAACAAAAAACTCCCGTCCTGGAAGGGACGGGAGTTTTCTTCCCGCGGTACCACCCTTCTTGCCCCACAAGCGTGGGGCCCCTCTATCGGCGACCCACGATCGCCGCGTCCCGATAACGGGGGACGACCCCGGCCGAGTCTACTGGATGTAGGCGGGCTCAAGCCTGGACTACAGGCTAAAAGCCCGTGCTACATCGTTCGGTCGGCGGCTCCGGAGGGATTTTCAGCCCGGCTCCCGCACCCGGCTCTCACCTCTCCCGGGCTCTCTGGAGCGGTACCCCGGACCTACTCGTCTCCATCTTCGCCTTTGCGAGTTTCCGCTCTTGTTTATACCACGAAGGGGGCAATCTGTCAAATCAGAATCCGAAGGCGGGAATGGGAGAACCTCCGCTTGCCCAGAAGGAAAAACGGGTTATACTTGAAGCGAAAAATTGGCTTTCCCAAAACCCCAAACGGGATATTGAGGGATGAGTTCTGATTTTTCCTCTTTTCTGGACCGCTATCTTCCCGCCCTGGAGGCGGAAATGCAGGAGGTCGTTGCCTCCGCTGCAGGCCCTCTGGAGGGCCTCTACGGGATGCTCCGCTATCATATGGGCTGGGCCGATGAGCAGTTTCGTCCCGCCCATATGCCCGCGGGAAAGCGCCTCCGCCCCCTCTTCTGCCTCCTGGTCTGTGAAGTCTGCGGGGGCAACTGGGAGCACGCTCTCCCTGCCGCAGCCGCAGTGGAACTAACCCACAATTTTTCCCTCATCCACGATGATATAGAGGACGGCGATCGGACCCGTCGGGGGCGCCCCACCGTCTGGGCTCTCTGGGGCATTCCCCAGGGGCTGAACGCCGGAGACGCCCTCTTCGCCCTGGCTCATATCGCCCTGCTGCGCCTGATGGACCGCGGGGTTTCTCCGGAGAAGGTAGTGGAGGCAGTCCGCATCCTGGACCAGGCCTGCCTGCGTCTGACGGAGGGACAGTATCTGGACCTCCTCTTTGAGGGGATGTCCGATGTCACGGTGGACCAGTATTTGCAGATGATAGAGAGAAAGACAGGGGCCCTGCTCTCGGCTGCGTGCGAATTGGGGGCTCTGGTCGCTGGCGCGCCCCTATCCATCCGGAAGCAGATGGCCCATTTCGGCCACCACGTGGGACTCGCCTTCCAAATTCGGGATGATTACCTGGGCATCTGGGGAGACCCTCAACGGACAGGGAAACCCGTCGGTTCGGACCTCCGACGGGGAAAGAAGACCTATCCCGTGGTCTGGGCGATGGAACAGAGCGCGCAGTTCCGCGCGCTGATGGCCCAGCCATCCCGTTCTGAAGAGGAAATCGCACAGGCTCTGCGCTTTCTGGAGGCCTCGGGCGCGCGGGCGCAGACAGAATCCGCCGCAATGGAGGCACTGCAGACTGCATGCTCCGTTCTGGAGCAATTTCCCGCCGAACATCCCGCCCTGCGCACCCTGGTCCATATGACAGACGAACTGGCGTTTCGGGACCGGTGAGAACGGAAACGCTGCGCCTTCGGCCCTTTTCTGCAATCCTTTCGCCGCAGCGAATCCTCTGGGCGATCGTTCTGGCCTCGTGGGCCCTGTACTTCTTTACCCTGGTTCGCCCCTACCCGCTCTTCCGTTTCGCGCCCCTTTCTCCGATCAGCCTCCCGGAGATCGCCCGTCGGCAGCCCGGCCCAGCGTTTGCGTTCCTGGGCACGTTTCTAACGCTCTTCGCCCTGTACGCGTGGGCCTTTTGGATCTGTCTCCGAAATCCGCGTGCGGTCTCTCTCCCCTTTATCCTTCTCTCCAGCCTGGCGATGGCCATCACTCTGGCCTTCGCGCATCCCGGCGGCGCAGGGGATGTGGTGGACTACGTGACTCACGGCGAGGAACTCTTCTACTACCGGGAAAACCCCCTTGTTGTCCCGCCGGGGTATCTCCCCGACACGGCATTCGCCCGGTATTCTGCCTACCGGATGGCCCCTTCCAACTATGGCCCTATCTGGACGTGGATCAGCGCGCTGGTCGTGGGGGCCCTGGGGCGCGAGAGCCTGACGGCGAACCTCCTGGGGTTCAAGGCAGTGGCGATCCTGGCCCACCAGGTACAGGCACTGCTGGTGTTTCTCATCCTCCGGCGCCGCCATCCCGAACTGGCCCTTGCGGGAACCGTGTTCCTGGCCTGGAACCCCCTGGCCCTCTACGAGTTTGCCGTCAACGGCCACAACGACGCAACGATGATGGCCTTCGCCCTGCTGGGGATCTATTTCTGGGAGCACCGTTCCTTACTGGCAATGACCGCTGCGCTGGTCCTTTCCTTTCTGATCAAAATCCCGACGATCCTGCTGCTGCCACTGTTTCTCCTCGCCTTACTGCGAGAAGAGAGTGGCGCTCCCCAGACTCTCCCCAGCATCCGAGGATGGGCAACTCGGGCCCTGCCTGCGCTGGCGATCGTCGGCCTGCTGGTGGCCCTGGCCTACCTCTCCCTGCCCCGCCCCCTGGAGGCGCTGACGAACCTCTCCACCCGGTCCGGTCTGTTTACCCACTCCCTGCCCGCCGTTCTCTATCTGACCCTTCAACTGGGAGGACTTGGGTCGGAACATGCCGGGATGCTGGTCCACGGGCTGATTCTTGCCACCTTGGCCGCAGGTCTGATCCGAAAATTGCGCCGGACGTGGGAGAACCCCGCCAGTGTCCTCCGCCACGCTTTTGATCTGGTGTTGTTCCTGCTCCTGTTTGCCACGCCGTGGTTTCAGCCCTGGTATGTGACGTGGGCGGTTGCGCTGGCAGCCCTCTTCCCACGCCGGCAGGCCCCCCTTCAGGCGGGCCTGCTCAGCCTGACCGTCGTCTTCTCCTACGTGATTTATGGCTTTGTCTGGTTCTGGAGGGCAGACCTGGGCAACTGGGGGAACACCCTGGGGATCACGCTGATGGCTGTCGCAGCGACGTACATTCTGCCGTGGGCCTACACCCTTCGGGTGTGGACGCGTGGGGAGGGATGAGAAGTGGGGGGCGGAGCGGGCGGCGAAATCCGCCCCCCCCAACCAAATACGCCCACAGGGCAGGAAAGCCAGGAAGAACAGGTTCCCCACCAAGTGCCCGCGCGGGGTCAGGCGGGCAACCCGGCCGTCCCACTCCAGGAGCCCGGCGCGCACGAACCGCCGGAGTTGGTCTCCAAAGGCCTCCTCCAGACCCACCCCAAAGCGGGCCCGGAAGCGCTCGTCAGAAACTCCACGAATGAGCCGAAGTCCCATCATCATCGTCTCCGCCATTTCCAACTCCCGCGAAATCTCCTCCACCTCGTCCGCTACCGAGAATCCCCGCTCTATCCGATGGATGTACTCCTCCGGATGCCGGACATTGGTCCACCGCCGCCCGGACCACCAAGAGGCGGCGCCCGCCCCGAACCCCAGATACGGCTCATTGTGCCAGTAGGTCAGGTTGTGCCGACACATCCGGGATTCCGAGCGTGCCCAGTTGGAAAGTTCGTAGTGGATGTATCCAGCCTCCCGAAGGCGCTCCCGGGCCCACTCGTACATTTCCGCCGCCAGGTCATCATCAGGGGATGGCAGGAGCCCACGCGCAACCTGGGAGGCCAGCGGCGTTCCCTCCTCCAGGGTCAGCGCATAGAGAGAAAGGTGATCGGGCTCCAGTTGCAACACGGATTCCACGCTCCGCTGCCAGCGCGCCATCGTCTGGCCGGGGATGCCATAGATGAGGTCCACGTTCAGATTCTCAAAACGGGCTTCCCGCGCCATCTGAAAAGCCCCCACGGCATCTGCCCAAGTGTGCAGGCGCCCCAGCAGCCGCAGTTCCTCAGGGTGAACGGATTGAACTCCAAGGCTGAGCCTGTTGACACCCAGGTCCCGCAGTCCCTGCAAGTAGGCCCAGCCCACCGTGCCTGGATTGGCCTCCAGGGTGATCTCCACATCCTCTGGAAAGAGAAAGTGGCCCCGCAGACAAACGAGGAGCCGTGTCAACCCTTCCAGAGAGAGCAGGGAGGGCGTTCCTCCCCCAAAATAGACTGTGCGGGCGCGCGCGAAGGGGGCGTCTTGTATCTCCCGACACAGAGCCTCCACATAGTCCGAAATCCGATGCTCCAGCCCAGCGTAGGTGTTGAAACCGCAATAGGAGCACCGGGTCCGACAGAAGGGAATATGCAGGTAGAGCGCAACTTCCGGAACCACGGTATCCTGATCCGCTCTCCTCATTATACCCTGCCTCCCGTTGTGTCAAGTTTTTAGCACTTGCCACCTTCCACAATTCGTGTACAATCGGGTGAGAACCCGGGCTTCGGGTGGAGGAGTTTGTCATTTAAATTGGGGCCCTTCCCTTCATGCACGCAACCGACAAGCGAATAATATGGAAGACGCCACTGCTGTGTCCCTGATGCCGGAAACCGGTGGACAGATACCCCCAGGCTCGCTGGTGCTTTCCCGCCGGGAGGCCATTCGGTTACTGATGGAACACCGGGACTTTCTGGTCCTCTGGATGGGGCAACTTCTCTCCCAGGTGGGAGACCAGTGTATGCTCATTGCGGCGGTCACGCTGATCACGCATCTTTCCGCCTCTCCATTGGCCCTTCTGATCCCGGCACTCTCCCTGGCACTCCCTCAGGTCCTTTTTGGCCTGGTTGGCGGGGTCATTGCAGACCGACTGGACCGCCGGTGGGTAATGATCGCTTCCGACCTGCTGCGAGCGTTGCTGGTTCTGGCGGCCCTCTTGGTCCGGACGTCCGGGGACCTCTGGATTCTCTATCTGGCGGCGGCAGGTCTGGCGATGGTGGGCGCGTTCTTCTATCCTGCCCGTAACGCCAGCATTCCCAATATCGTCCCCGAGAACCTGCTGCTGGCGGCGAATGGGATGATTCAGGGGAGTTACATCCTGGCCCTCATTGTAGGCCCGACGCTTGCTGGGACGATTGTGGAACTCTGGGGGTGGCCTGCGGCCATCGTTTTTGACAGTTTTACCTTTTTGGTCTCTGCCGCCGCTATCCTGCTGATCCGGATTCCGTCCCAGCGGAACGGCGACCCTGGTCTGGCCTCCCGGCGCACCCTGTGGCAGGATATGAAGGCGGGCTTGCAGTTTATCCAGACCTCCCCCTCCCTTCGCCGGGTTCTACCGGTCACGGGCGTCGCTACTCTGGGCATCGGGGCCATCGTCCTCCTGGCGATCCCGCACCTCAAAGTCCGACTGGGGGCCGGGGGGCTGGAATATGGTGTAGCGATGAGCGCCCTGGGGATCGGGTCCATCCTGGGGGGGCTGGTGGCCTCCCGGTTCTCCCGGCGGTTTTCCCTTCACCTACTCGTGGGTTGGATGCTCGTCCTGGCCGGGGGAGCCATTGTGGGCTTCGCCTATGCCCCCAACTACCTGGTTGTTCTGGTCAGCGTGGTTGTGCTGGGTATCTGCATTGTCATTGCCCGGGGAGCCCTGGATACGATGGTCCAAACCCTTGCTCCAGACGAAGTGCGGGGGCGGGTTCAGTCGGCGGTGGCGCTCATCGTCGCGGCGGGGACAGCGCTGGCTCAGGGCCTATCCGCCACCCTGGGTCACTTCCTGGGCATCCGGACCATCTTTGTCACTGCCGGGGCGGTCACGGCCGCAGCGGGCCTGCTGACGCTTTCCTACCTGCGGGAGACGGGCCTGCAGGTCTGGGCTATGTTGCACGGCGAGCCTGCGGAACGGGGGTAGAACGAAGAAAATATTTTTCGCAATAGCGACTTCACCGCTGCTGCGAAAATTTACCTCCTTTACGCTCTAATGCAATTCTAACGCGCTGCTAATGCAATTCTCACAGACTGGTGGCATACTTAATCCAGAGTTTATCCAGAAAATCCACGTATGGGGAGGTTGAGGAATGGGCAAAATCGTTGGGATTGACCTGGGGACGACCAACTCGGTAGTGGCAGTTCTGATGGGCGGCGAGCCGGTGGTCATCCCCACGGCCGAGGGCGGGAACCTCTGTCCGTCCGTTGTGGCGTTCACCAAAACGGGGGAACGGCTGGTGGGGCAGGCGGCTCGCCGACAGGCGATTGTAAACCCGGAGAACACCATTTTCTCTATTAAGCGGCTGATGGGCCGGCGCTACGATGACCCGGAGGTGGAGAAAGCGCGCCGGATTCTTCCGTACAAAATCGTTCCAGGCCCCCAGGGGGATGCCCGCGTCTACATCCCTATCACCGGGAAAGAGTACACCCCGCAGGAAATTTCGGCGATGATCCTGCGCAAACTGAAGCAGGACGCGGAGGCCTACCTGGGTGAGCCGGTGACCCAGGCTGTCATCACCGTCCCGGCCTACTTCAACGACAGCCAGCGCCAGGCGACCAAAGACGCCGGGAAGATCGCCGGTCTGGAGGTCCTGCGCATCATCAACGAGCCCACCGCCGCGTCGCTGGCCTACGGGCTGGACAAACAGGGTGCGGAGACCATCCTGGTCTTTGACCTGGGCGGTGGTACGTTTGACGTTTCCATCCTGGAAGTCGGCGACGGCGTCATTGAGGTCAAGGCCACCAGCGGCGATACCTTCCTGGGCGGCGACGACTGGGACCGGCGTATCATTGACTACGTGGCGGATGAGTTCAAGAAGGAGTACGGGATTGACCTGCGGCAGGACCGGCAGGCGCTCCAGCGGCTGAAGGAGGCCGCAGAGAAGGCGAAGATTGAACTTTCGTCCATGCTGGAGACGGAGATCAACCTGCCCTTCATCACCGCCGATGCCTCCGGTCCCAAACACCTGCAGATGCGCCTGACGCGGGCCAAATTTGAGCAGTTGACAGCGGACCTGGTCCAGCGCTGCCGCGGCCCCTTTGAACAGGCCCTGCGGGACGCCAAAATGACGGCGAAGGACCTGGACGCGGTGGTCCTGGTGGGCGGCGCCACTCGGATGCCGATGATCCAGGACCTGGTCCGGGAGTTGACGGGCGGTAAGGAGCCCCACAAAGGCGTTAACCCGGACGAGGTCGTCGCCGTGGGCGCGGCGATCCAGGCGGGCGTCCTGGCGGGCGAGGTCCGGGATGTGGTGCTTCTGGACGTGACACCGCTGACCCTGGGCGTGGAGACCCTGGGCGGCGTGATGACGCCCATCATCCCGCGCAACACCACCATCCCGGTCCGCAAGAGCGAGATCTTCACGACTGCGGAGGACGGCCAGACGGTGGTGACCATCCATGTCCTGCAGGGAGAGCGGCCGATGGCTGCCGACAACATCAGCCTGGGCCGCTTCAACCTGGAGGGCATCCCGCCAGCGCCGCGGGGCGTGCCGCAGATTGAGGTCACCTTTGACATTGACGCCAACGGTATCCTGAACGTCTCCGCGCGGGATAAGGCGACGGGCCGGGAGCAGCGGATCACCATCACCGCGACCACCAACCTGAGCAAGGAGGAGGTGGAGCGGTTGCTCAACGAAGCAAAGAAATACGAGGCGGAGGACCGGCGGCGCAAGGAACTGGCGGAGGCCCGCAACGAGGCCGACAGCGTCATCTACCAGACGGAAAAGTTCCTGCGGGAGTTGGGCGACCAGGTGCCCGGTTCCGACCGCAGCCGGATTGAGGAGACTATCCGAGACCTGCGGGAAGCGATGAAGGGCGATGACACAGCCCGCATCCGGCGGCTGACGGAGCAGCTCCGCCAGGCCAGCATGGCGCTGGGTCAGCAGATGTATGCCCGGCAGCAGGCGGCGGGCGGTTCGGGCGGGCCCAGGTCGGGCGGGGCCGGCCCCTCCGGCGGACCGGGGGATGTGATTGAGGGCGAATTCCGGGAAGCGTAGCATAGATGGGAACCTCCCGCGGGCTTATGTCCGCGGGAGGTTCCAAAGGAGGTCGCCGTGAGCACCCGCAAGAAAATCCCCATCCGCGTTGTCCAGCCGGAACTGAAGGAGGCCCGGCCCGCTCCTGCGGCTCCTGTGGTAGAGGCCCCGCCGCTGGTGACCAACGGGACCGACCAGGCACCGGTTCCGCCTCCCCCTTCCGAGGTCGCCGCATCCCAGGCCGCGGAGATGGAGCAACTGCGGGCAGAACTGGAGCAATGGAAGGACCGCGCGCTCCGTCTGGAGGCGGAAATGGATAACTTCCGCAAACACCTCCAGCGGGTAACGGAGGACCGCATCGCAGCCGATCGGGCGCGGCTGTTGCGGGACTTCCTGGATGTGGTGGACAACCTGGCGCGGGCCCTTTCTGCCAATGGGGCCGACGCGGAGAGTTTGCGGCAGGGCGTGGAGGTGACTCATCGTAGCATGTTGCACCTGCTGAACCGGGAGGGGGTGACCCCGATTGAGGCGGAGGGCCAGCCCTTTGACCCGGCCTGGCACGAGGCAGTAGGGACAGTTGCGGCTCAGCAGGTTGGCAAGGATCCGGATACCGTTGTCTACGTTGTCCGGCAGGGCTACCGCATTGGCGATCGCCTCCTGCGCCCCGCGCGGGTCATCGTTGCGACGGATTCCGATCAGCCGTCTCAGGAATAGCCGGGGGCAGACGGGGGCGCGCCCGGCGCCCATAGGCGCCGGGCGCGCCCCTGTTCAGGCCAACTGCCCCCGGGGTTCAGACCCCGCCCTTTTCCGCCTCCACCAAATTCGCCAGACCATCCGCAGGAAGCGCAGGGTGTCCTTAACGGGATGGAAGTAACTGCGCTTGCCGATGCCGTAGATGGTTCGGATGGGCACCCACCCAATCACAAGGCCTCGGCGCAGGGCCTCGGCGATCATCTCCACCTCCATCTCAAATCCGCTGCTCCCTAACTCCATACACTCCAGCGCCCGTCGGGTGATGAGCCGGTAGCCACATTGATTATCGGGGATGTACTGGCCCAGAGCCAGAGAGAGAAGGAACGTCCCCAGAGGGGTAGACCACCATCGGGGCCAGGGCATTTCGGAGAACCGCCGCTGACCGATAATGAGGTCCCCTTTGCCCTGATGAAACGCCTCCAGGAACTTCGGAATTTCCGTCGGATCATGCTGACCGTCCGCATCCAAGGTGAGGACCGCGTCGTATCCGTGCTGGAGGGCCCAGGCAAAGCCTGTCCGCAGCGCCACTCCCTTCCCCATATTTCGGGGGTGGCGGACGACGGTTGCGCCAGCGGCTTGGGCCACCTCCGCCGTTCCGTCTGTGGAGCCATCGTCCACGACCAGAACGGGAAGGAACTGACGGGCGCCTTCTACGATGCGACCAATACGGGGCGCCTCGTTCCAGGCCGGGATGAGGGCCAATACAGATGGCCCTGCGTCTGAATTTTCCCTCTTTGCGAACTTCTCTTCACTCACAAAAAGGTCCTCCACATCAGTGCCTGCAGTGGGGTACCCCAAAAGAGCCTGCGCACTCTGCCGTCAGGGCAGGATCGCCGGGATGAGGGAAACCCTGCCCCCCGATCCCATCTCCGACGCGCACAGGGGACTTCCTGCGCCACGCCAGGGGAGGCGGTCCACGAAGGCCCGGAGAGAATGGAAGCCACTGACCTCCATCCGTCGCAGATAGTATCGTCCACCGAGCCGATGGACGGGAGTTCCCCCTACCCCTACAGCGATCCGATAACCGGCCCGCTCCAGCATCGCCGGAAGCCCTTTCCGGTAGGCGCCGTAGGGATAAGCGAAACTGACCACCGAAATCCCCAGTTTTTCCTCCAGGGCCCCCTTGGAGCGGGCGATCTCCCGCCAGGCCTCTTTGTCGTCGGCATCCGCCAGGTTGAGGTGCTTGCGGCCGTGGGAGGCGATCTCCATCCCGGCATCCCGCAGTTCAGCCAGTTCCTCCCAGGTCATAAACCGGGAGTAGCCGATGTACGACGTGGTGACGAAAAACGTGGCCCGCATCCCGTACCGCTGAAGAAGGGGAAAAGCGACCTCATACTGCTCCCGCCAACCGTCGTCAAAGGTCAGGACAATCGGACGTTCGGGAAGAGTCGTCGTGCCTTCCAGTGCCGCAGCGACTTCGCTGACGGTGACCGAATGATACCCCAGACGCTGCAGCAGGGCCAGTTGGGCCTCAAAGTCTGTGGCTGTCACGTTGAAGCGGGAGATGGAACGCCCATTCCGCTCCTGCGCCTCCCGTCCAACCAGGTGATAAAGGAGAATGGGAAGCAGGAACTCCCCTTCCTTCAGGCTATAGGTGGGGTCAGGAGTGCAGAGGTGCTCCATTAGGTCGGGGCCGTAGGGGGGAGGATTCGCCCCAAGGGCAACACCAGGTAAAAGAAGAAAGACGAGGAGAAAGAGGACAATCAGGATGAAGGTGATGCGCATGTCCCCTCCAGATGGGAGATAGGATGCGGATGAATGGAGTCCTCATATTTCCCGATACACCCACCGTCCACCGGCCATTGTCCCCAGCACCCGGGTCTGGGGGATACGAGAAGGATCGGCGGCAAAAATATCCTGGTCCAGCACAATTAGGTCGGCCCATTTGCCAGGGGTCAGGGTGCCCAGGCGGCTCTCCAGTTGGGCCGCATAGGCCCCACCCCAGGTATAGGCCCGGACAGCCTCCTCCACAGTGATGCGCTGGGACGGGACCCATCCCTCCGGCCCGCCATATCCGTCGGGACGGGAACGGGTCACCGCCGCGTGGATACCCAGGAAGGGGTTCGGGCTCTCCACGGGGCAATCGGAGCCGAAGGCCAGGACGGTTCCGGCGTCCAGGAGGGAGCGCCAGGCGTAGGCAGTCGCGCAACGGGCGGGGCCCCAGTACCGATCGGCCATCGGCGCGTCCTGGACGGCGTGGATGGGCTGCATAGAAGCAACAACGCCCAGCGAGGCCAACCGACCCAAGTCGTCCGGGTGAAGCAACTGAACATGTTCTATGCGGTGACGAAGGCGGGTCCGATACTCCGAGGGCAAAGCAGCGAAGGCATCCAGAACCAACCGGTTGGCCCGGTCACCGATGGCATGGACGGCCAGGGCCAGCCCGCTCTCCGCAACCTGCCGGACCACGGCCTGCAATTCCTCCGGCTCCAGGGTTAGAATCCCCTGGTTCTCCGGCTCACCGAGGTAAGGCTCCAGCATTGCAGCGGTACGGGGGCCGAGAGCACCGTCGGAAAAGACTTTGATCCCGCCGACACGCAGGAAGCCGTCGCCCAGGCCGGAGCGAATCCGGAGCGCTCGCGCGTGTTCCAGCGCCTCCAGGGGCAGGTAGAAGACGACGCGCAGCGGGAGCGGGGCTCCGTCCTCCCGAAGCCGCTGACACGCCTCCAGCACAGCCAGATCGCCCATGTTGTGGACGGCGGTCAGTCCCAGGCGAGAGAGGTGCTCCAGAGCGGGTGGGAGAATCTGCGCCAGAGCGGCTCCGTCGGGTTGAGGAACGGCGTCCTGGACCAGCCGCATAGCCTCTTCCAAGAAAAGGCCCGTAGGACGGCCCGACTCGTCCCGGACGATCTGCCCACCGGGCGGATCCGGAGTGGCAGGGGTAATACCGGCCCGCTCCATCGCGCGGGTATTTGCCACCAGCGCGTGTCCGCTTTTTGCTACCAGCAAAACAGGATGGCTGGGGGCAACAGGATCCAGGTCGGCCGCGGTGGGGAACCGGCGGTCGGGCCATTCCTCCTGGTTCCAACCCCGACCCAGGATCCACTCCCCCATCGGAGTGACGGCAACCCGTGCGGCGACCCGTGCCAGCATCTCCTCCCGCGAGGCCGTCCCGGTCAGGTCCACCTGCTGAAGGCTGAGGGCAAACCAGGAAAGGTGGATGTGACTGTCGGTCAGGCCTGGAAGGACGGTTCGTCCCTCCAGGTCCACCACCTCCGTCTCCGGACCGGCCAGCGCGCGCAGGTCGTCCTCCCCCACAGCCCGAACATATTCCCCCACAACCGCCAGAGCGGTGGCTCGGGGGCGCTGAGGGTCCATTGTATAGATGCATCCGTTGATCAGCAAGAGGTCAGCGTTCATCGCTCTGGCCCAGCAGGAATTCGCGGCTCAGGAGTTCTGGGGGTACTTTCTTTTCCTGAGGCAGGTAAATCGCCACCTG
The DNA here is from genome assembly GCA_025062415.1 of Anaerolineae bacterium. Lineage (GTDB taxonomy): Bacteria > Chloroflexota > Anaerolineae > B4-G1 > DUEL01 > SpSt-77. The sequence continues at coordinate 58,604 of JANXAH010000205.1, forward strand.
TATTTCCAGGTCGGCCAGATAACGGGCCATCAGGGGGCCCACGTCGCGCCAATCCAGGCCGCCGAGCCCACATCCCAGAGCCGGCACAGCCAGAGACCGAATGCCCTCCGCCCTGTAGTGTTCCCGGATCCAGCGGAGGCCTTCTTCTATGCCGTGGATGTCCGAACGCTCCCGCCAGTGTCGTTTAGTGGGGAAGAGGAGAAACCAGGTGGCCTCGTTCGCCTCTGGCAGCGGGCCTTCAGCCAGTTCCCGCTCCAGAGAAACCTCGCGTTTGTAGAGATAGGGCTTTCCCATCACCAGAATTCTCTGGCGACAGACCTCCTGATACCGGACATACACATCGGGAAACTGGTACTTGGCGCGAGAGGCCATACCCTTGCCCATCACCCCGACCGTATTCACGCTCACGGTCAGGGTCTGCATATGGGAGAAGAACATATCCCCATCCACCAGGAACAGAGTATCCGTGACTTTCCACCAGTGCCGGGGGCGGAAAAACAAATGAGGTTCTGCGACCACGGGGATTCGCTCCGCCATCGGCCCCAGAATCCCCTTGACTTCGTCCACGTCCCCCCGGTCGGCCACATAGATGGTCTGGATGTATTCCGGCGGAACCCGCTCCGGAACCAGGCATTCCGACATCATGATTCGCTTGGAACCATCCTCTTGAGCCCACCACTCCCGGTGAAGGATTTCCCAGATTTCCTTTTCTTGTAATTTTTTGATTCCCTCTTCCTTTGGCAAAATCACGGAAAGAGGGCTGGCGGCGTTGCCGATAGAAATGAACGAGGCGATCTCCAGAACCTGAGGCTTTATCCCCAGGACGACCACCTTTCTGGTTTTTTTCTCATTGACCACTCGATACAACATTGCGTTCCGCGGCTGAAAATACAGGTTGGCGAAATGCCAGAGGCTTCTTCCATCGGGGGTCCAAATCCGCTGGCGGCTCTCCACGATACTGGAATCGTAAATCGGAAGGAACGATATCCCCCGCCTCTGCACTTCGGCATGGGATAGGATGCCCTCCCGTAAAATGCTCGGAAGATTTTCAATCGGGGAAATGTAGTACAGACTCCGGAATCCTCTTCTCCCGGCCATTCTTGCGCCCTTCGGTTTTTCCGATCCCCCCAATTCGTGTCTCATTATAGCCATTTTCTCCTGGAAGGAAAGCCTCCCGAACCTGAGCATCATGTGAGCCCAGACGCGAACGTCCGGGATCAGATGCAAAGCCCTTCGGGCCTTTTTCGGCCCTGAGACAGAGAAAACAGGCCTCCAAGGAATGGCCTTTTAGCCCCCGAAGGGGGCTTCGCAACTGAGCCCGACGGAAACCTTCGGGCTTATAACTTTAGGTTGGACGTCCGCCAAGGCGGGCGTCTGGCCAGGGTGCCCAGGGAGAGGGGTTTCCCATCAACACCTTTGGCTGGCACAGTTCCGATCGTGTGGAACACACCCTCTCTGCACCAAGGACTCTGCCACCGGCGATGGGACAAAGGGGCCGGGGCGAAGACTTCGTCTTCGCCCCGGCCCCCGACAGAGCACATTCAGCCCCCCAGCGCGTTCATCAGGTCACGCATATGGAGCAACTGATGCCCGTAGATGGCGTTAATAAAGGTCTCCAGCGTGACTTCGCCAAGCGCTGGATGGCGTCCAACCCGATCCAGGTCTTCATCGCTCAGGGATGCCACCCACTCTATAGTGCGATGACGGGCCGATTTGAGGGCCTCTATCAACTGTTCCGGAGGGACTCCCGCCAGCCTTTTCTGCTCCGCCGCGTTATAGGCATTGTAGTCAAAATCCTCAGGCGCGCCAGGACCTCCGGCGGCAATGTCCTGAGCCAGGCGCAACAACCCCTCCTCCGAAGAGAGAAAATGGGCCAGGAGATCGCGAACTGTCCAAGGATAGGGCTTCTCGTAGAGGACTGCGCCCCACTGGGCCGGGGTGATAGAACTGAAAATGGCAAGGGTCTTTTCCAGACCCCTCTGCAACCGGGCGAGCAATTCCTCTATCCGCTGGCTCATCTTGTCCCTCCAATACGAATATGGCTATTTTTCCCTGACCACCAGCCAGGACCAGTAGCGCCAGGCGGTCTGAATGCTGATCAGAACGCCGATCAGAAAAGGCAAATGGAAAGCAATCAGACTAAACTCGGGCGAAAGCAGAACGCGAACCCTCTCTCCCTGAGACAGGTAGGCCGAGGTCCGCAAGACCTGAACCAGGGCTGCCAGCGCGATGAAAGCACCGCCAATCCAGAACCGCCGGTAGAATGGGGGCATCCGGGTGACCTCCCCCAGCCGTCGGCTGAGGTTCAGGTAGAGGTCTCCCACAAATAGGAGTACAACCAGGACGATAGGACCCAATGGGGCCAGAAGAATGTGCGCTACCGTTATCGGCGAATTCATCGCGACCTGCCCATCATCGTGCGCTTGAGAATAAACGTTCCAACCAGCAACACTGCACCGCCCGTAAAGAGCAACGCATCGGCGGCAGGGATGCCCACGAACGCTGGGTCTACGACCAGATACCACACAGCGCCTGCCGGAAGTATGACCAGGGGAACAAGGAAAATCCACGCGTAGGCCCGCTGCCCCGAAGACCGTTCGTAGAAGCGGGCAATTCGCCAAAGGAGGAAAATCAAAAAGGCGACCCCTATCCAGGCCAGCGTCGCAACGACACGAACCAGAATTATCACCGCCATATCTCTCACCGACGGACAAAGGCCTGGATAAAGGAATCCGCCATCCGACGGGCACTCCCGCTCATAATCCCCTCGTGTCCCTCAAACCGGGAATGCACTTCAATCCCGCGCGGGGTGATGTCAAACTGGCGGATGTCCTTATCGTGGTCGCTGCCGCGCATTTTGAGAACCAGCAGGGCCTTGTGAACGGAACTTTCTATCTCCACGTATCGCAGAAGAATGTAAGTGTCTATGATAAAAGGAATACCCGCTTCGTACCCTTCCGTGGGCTGTCCGAGAAGGACAGGGCTTTCCCAGGTCAGGATGGCTGTTAGTCCTTCGCGTTTAAGCCCGTTGATGAACGTATAGGCAAGATGACGCAACCGAAGGGGGTCCTGCGTCAGGCGCTGGAAATGGGAGAGGCTATCCACCAGAATCCGACGGGCCCCCATTTCCCGGGCCAGGACCTCAATCTGGCCCTCTACCGCCTGAAGGTCCGCAAAGGAAACCTCCGGACTGGTCATCACGACGCGGAGTTTTCCCTCTTCCTCCAGGCGCCGGAAGTCCCAGCCAAAGTTGGCGGCATCCCGATAGAACTGACTGGGGAACTGCTCAAAGGTCAGGATGATGCCAGGTTCCCCATAGTCCACAATGCCGTGATAGATGAACTGCATCCCGAGGGTAGTTTTGCCTGTCCCAGGGGCTCCCTCCACCAGTGTGGCCGTTTGAGGGAGCAACCCGCCCCGCAGCATCTCATCCAGTCCAGTGATTCCTGTCTTGACCCGTTCCATGAGGGTCCCTCCTTCCGCAGAGGAAATTATCGCATGCCCCGGATGATATGGTAAATGGCCTTGATCCGGAACTGGCGATCGTTGGTGGCTTCCAGAAATTGGTGAACCAGCCGGCGGACTTCGGGGTTACTGGTAAGGGAATAGACGGTCATTTCCCCCAGCCGGTTCTCTGTTAGCACGCCCTGGGTCGCAAGTTCTGCCAGGGCGGCCTGTATGGCTTCCGGGTTTCGCCCTGCGTACCGGGCAATGTTCTCCGCTGTATCTGTAGTGTGCGGGTTTTCACCAAAAAAACGAATCAGGTCCCACTTCACGAAAGAATTCACCCGTGTGCGCAGAAACTCCAGAAGTTCAGGGTCAATATCCGCCATCAGCCGCCCGACCAAGTCTTCGCGTTCCATGCGACGCTCCTCCGCTGATGTAGAGCCTCCACTCTGCCCGGCAGCACTGTAGGGAACTGTGCCCCCAAGCCAAGGGGTATGTCCCAAGTTTATCAAGCGTCGGTCAGCCAACGCTGGCGCCAGAAACTCCTCTTCCCACTTCCGGCTCCCTCCCCTCAACCTTCACCTCTTGGCCCGTGGTGCCTCTGCAGAAGATCGTTTTTTTCACTGCGTTGCGAAGCCGCCGCAGCGAAAAATATTTTCTTTTTGCTCTTTTATGGCCGCCGAAGGTTGTTTTTAATATTTTATCTAACTCGTTCTTCACTTTAACGGGATCGGTGCTGAGTCTTTCCTCCTCTTACAATGAGTAGGGCTTATCTCTTTTTTCGCCGCGAGCCAGAGGGCTGCGATGGCGGAGAAGGGACAGCCACCGGGACCCGGCCCGCTTCCAGATCCTGCCGCCAATGGCAGTTCTTGTATTTCTTTCCACTCCCACACCAGCACGGGTCGTTGCGGCTCAGTTTGTGCGGCGCAGTAGCCGCGGGCGCAGTTGTGGTCGGGCGGGGCTGGGGCTTTGCCCCGGCAGGGGCCGGAGCGGAGCGAGGCCGAAGGCCGCCGGGAGCCCCACGCACCGGGGAGGGCTGAGCCGGAGCAACAACGCCGACGCCGGGCCGGACCGCCTGCAGGGAACGGGGCCGCCGGGGCTGGACAACCACCTGCGGAACCAGGAAAAGCGTCCGCGCCACCTGGGATTGAATCCGCCCCAGGAGCGCCTGGTACATCTCGTAAGCCTCTTTCTTGAAGGCCACCAGCGGGTTCTGCTGCCCATAGGCCCGCAGACCAATCCCTTCCTGCAGGATCGCCAGGTCCGTCAAGTGACGGACCCAGAGGCTATCCACCGCATTCAGGATAATCTGCCGATCCCGGAAGACCCGGACCGCCTCCAAGAAACCGGCTTCCACTCTGGGCTTCAGGGCATCCGGGAGATGGCGAAGGGGCTGGGAGGCCACCCCATCATCGGGTTCAGTGCCCAGGTACTCCACCACTCGCTGGTAGATGAACCGCCACAAGGGATTGCCGCTGGCCTTCAGCGTAGCCAGCGTCACATCCTGCTGGACCATATCCCGGTAGACCTGGTAACCCAGTACGCGGTTCAGTTCTTCATACGCCCGCTCCGCCTGCTGGATGAGGCTTTCCCAGATTTCCTCCCGCGAACGCTTTGCCCACTGGACGGGGTCGGCATCCGGCGGAAGAGGGAAGAAGGAGCGGAGTTCCGTCAGCAGCGCCTTCAGGTCCCACTCCTCTGGGTCATTTCCAGGGCAGTGAAGGGCCATCAGGCTCTCCACTTCCTCCCGGACCATCCGCAGGACTTGATCCCGCAGGTCGGGCTTCGTCAGAACTTCCCGCCGCTGGGCGTAGATGACCTCCCGCTGTCGGTTGATGACGTCATCGTACTCCAGGACGTGCTTGCGGAGGTCAAAGTTGTAGCCCTCCACCCGCTTCTGAACGGACTCAATGGTCTTGCTGAGAATGCCAAACTCCAGCGGGACTTCGTCGTCCATCCCGAAGCGGACCATCAGGTCCTGGACCCGGTCGGCGCCGAAACGGCGCATTAGTTCGTCCTCCAGGGAGAGGTAGAAGCGAGAGGAGCCGGGGTCGCCCTGACGGCCGGAGCGACCGCGCAACTGGTTGTCTATGCGCCGGGCCTCATGCCGCTCCACACCCAGAACATGCAGCCCGCCCAGTGCGAGAACGCGCTGGCGGTCCTCGGCGCAGTCGGCCCAGGCCTTCGCCAGAACCTCCGCCCAGCGCTCCGGGAACCGCTCCGTGGGGTTCTGCCCCCGGCGGAGCATCTCCACCGCTTCGTTCCAGTGGGCTTGGCGGATGGTCGTCAGGTCGTACCCCTCCTGCCGCAGCCATTCCCGGGCCAGCCCTTCGGGGTTGCCACCCAGGAGGATGTCTACGCCGCGGCCAGCCATCTGCGTGGCGATGGTCACCGCGCCGGACCGCCCTGCCTGGGCAATGATGACCGCCTCCTGTTCGTGATATTTGGCGTTGAGGACGTGGTGGGGAATACCCTTCTTCCGGAGCATCTGGGAGAGCCGCTCCGAGGTCTCTATGGCAGTGGTCCCCACCAGGACAGGCCGTCCAGCCCGATGCAGCGCCTCAATCTCCGCAACGACGGCCCGAAACTTCGCCTCCTCCGTCCGGTAGATGACGTCGTCCAGGTCCAGTCGCTTGTAGTACCGCTCTCGTCCATCCCGGCTTTCGTAGACGGTCACCGGGATGTCGTCCCGCCCGTTCAGGACACCCGCAAAGGTCACTCCTGAAAGTTCCCGCACCGGGATTTCCCGCGTCACCAAGTCGCCAAACCGGGCCCGGTACTCCACGTTGGTGGGCAGAACGACGACGTCCATATTGTAGATTTTACGGAACTCCTCCTTCTCCGTCGCCGCCGTACCAGTCATCCCGGCCAGTTTTTTGTACATCCGGAAGTAGTTCTGGAAGGTGATGGTGGCATAGGTGAGCATCTCCTCCCGGATGGCGACACCCTCCTTGGCCTCAATGGCCTGATGGAGGCCCTCCGCGTACCGGCGGCCATACATCAGCCGTCCGGTAAATTCATCCACAATGATGACCTGTCCGTCCTTAACGATATAGTCTTTATCCCGATGGTAGACGGCCCAGGCCCGCAGGGCGTTATCCAGGTATGGGAGCATGTGGGCGTGTTTGGGGTCGTAGAGGCTCTCGCCGGGGCCGATCTCCGGGAGCATAGACTCCACCGCGTGGATGCCCTCTTCGGTGAGGACCACGTTGCGGGTCTTCTCGTCCACAGTGTAGTGGACATCTCGCTTCAGTCGGCGGGCGATATCGGCGAAGCGGCGGTACAGGTCAGACGACTCCTCCGCAGGGCCGGAGATGATCAGGGGCGTGCGGGCCTCGTCAATGAGGATGTTGTCCACCTCGTCCACGATGGCGTAGAAAAGTTCCCGCTGGACGCACTCGGAGAGGTCCCGAGCCAGGTTGTCCCGCAGGTAGTCAAAGCCGAACTCGTTGTTGGTGCCGTAGGTGATGTCGGCGTTATAGGCCTCCCGGCGGGAAACGGGGCGCAGGTTGAGGTAGCGGTCGTCGGTGGACGGGTAGTCGGGGTCAAAGAGAAAGGAACTGGGGTCGGGCCCGCCGGCCGTCTGGATGACGCCGACGGTCATCCCCAGGGCGTGGTAGATGGGGCCCATCCACTGGACACCGAACTTGGAGAGGTAGTCGTTGGGGGTGACCAGATGGACCCCGCGGCCGACGGGGGTCTCGTCTATGGGGACGAACTCCCAGCGATCGGGGTTATCTCCCCAGCGACGGCGGGCCTTCTGAACCCACTCCGGGTTGAGGGAGAGGCCATTCAGGTAGAGAGGAAGCGTCGCGACGAGGGTCTTGCCCTCGCCCGTCTTCATCTCCGCGATTTTGCCCTGGTGGAGGACAATTCCCCCGATAAGTTGGACGTCGTAGTGGCGCAGGCCGATGGTCCGCTTGGAGGCCTCGCGGACGGCGGCAAAGGCTTCCACCAGGAGGTCGTCCAGGGATTCGCCGTGCGCCAGGCGGCGGCGAAACTCCACGGTTTTTGCGCGCAAAGCCTCGTCGCTGAGGGCCTCGTAGGCCTTTTCCCGCGCATTGATGCGCTCCACAACTTTCTGCAACCGGGCGATCTCCCGGTCGTTCGGATCACCAAAAAGACGGGTCAGGAATCTCATTTCGCACGCTCACCCAAACGATTCTACTCCAGAGTGTGGATCATCTCTTCAGGCCATCAAACAGCGGACTCCGTAAGAACAGCGGATTCTCCTCTGCATTATATCTGACTTTTCGCGAAGGACAACTAACGCTCCGGGGAACAAGGACTTCTTTCTCATATTTCCATTGTAATCCCGCCGGGCCTTTGACGCAACTTGACTTTACCCATATCACAGGTGTGTCCCAATGTATCGGGTGTTGGTCAGCGACCGTCGGGTGTCGGAGGTCCTCACCCCTCCCCCGACCCCTCCTCTCTCCCGCAAGCGGGCGAGGGGAAGGGAAATTGGTGGAGGTTTGCGGCGGGCGGCTTTGCCACCCGCCGCAAACCCCTCCTCCCCCTCTCCCCCGTTTCGGGGGAGCCGGAGGGGGTTCCCCCCGCTTCGGGGAAGAAGGGGGTAGGGGGATGAGGGGGTGTCCCACCCACAAAAGGCTACTTTTGGAATTCTAAACCGCAATATCACGTCCAGATGAATTTGTTAAAACTCATTCAGCCTGTGATAGGTAGCCTGGGACCGCTTTCTGACGGATGTTCGCAGCCCTTGCGGCCTGCGCCACAGCGCCACAGGTGCCCGAAGAACCTGAATCTTCAGACCCTTTGAGATGAGGGATAAAGTCAAGATGCGGGGGTTGAAAATCTACCCAACTGATGGTATACTGTTCCCAAATCCACCTCCATCACTGACAACTATGCGAACCCTGTCTCTCGTCCTGACCCTGCTGGCACTTCTGGTCTTTCTGGGGTACCTGATCGTTTTTGTGGTTTACGCCGTTCACCTCTTCCGTTGGCCCTACGACTACGACCAGGGAGAGGGGTTTGAACTCTACGACGCTGTGCTCTTTCGTCAGGGGGAATGGCCCTACCGGGACAATAGCACCTTCCCCTTCTATGGGTCCAACTATCCTCCTCTGTTCCACCTGCTCATTGTCCCGCTGCTGGGGATTTTTGGACCCCGGTTGGTCGCCGGGCGAGTCGTCTCGTTCACCGCAACCCTGGTCACTGCCGCGACGGTGGCTTGGATTGTCCATCGGGAGAGCGAAACCCTCAGGGGAGGGAGATACGCCTTCCTGTACCGGCTGATCCCTGTCCTGATGGGCCTGGCCTTCCTGGCCTCCAACATTGTCTATCAAATCGGCCCCCTCTCTCGCCTGCACATGACGATGGTGATGTTTGAGACCCTGGCTGTGGCGACAATGGCTGGGTTTCAGCACCCTCGCCACGGAAATCGCAATTTCTTCTTGGGCCTCCTGCTCCTGCTCTTTGCGGGATATACCAAACAACTGGCGGTCTTCACCGTTGCGGCCGTCCTGGGCTATGTCTTTTTGCGGGATATACGTCGGGCTCTCCTGGGTGGGCTGGCGCTGGCGCTGGTCGCCGGAGGGATTTACGTCTGGCTGGACCAGGCGACGGGAGGGCAGTGGACCGTCAACATCCTTCACGCCAATGTCAACGAGTTTGACTACCGCCAGACCCTGGTCTTCCTGAACTGGTGGCTGCGCCTCCACCTGGTCCTGGTCCTGTTGACCGCCGGGCTCCTGGCCTGGGAACTCTTCTGGGACCGGCTCTCTATCTACGCCGTTTGGTTTGTTTTGGCCTTCGGGATGGGACTATTGAGTGGGAAATGGGGGGCTGGGCCCGCTTACTTCACTACCGCGACGGCGGCGGCGTGTGTGATGGCTGGGCGGGCCCTGCTCCGACTGGGAGAAGGGATTCGGAATCGCTGGCCTAATGGGGAACGCTTCTTCGCACTGGGGGTACCCGTGCTCCTATTCATCCAGGCTGCCCTGAACCTCCACCTCCCAACAGAGGGGCCGGTCTTTGGTCCGCTGGCTCGCGCCCTGGGCGTCGCCGATCGGCCCATTCGGGGTGACTGCACCACCTTTGCCTATTACGACAGCGGTGGATATACCCAGTTGGGCCATCTCCTCACCCCGGCGGACTACGAGGCCGGGGCGCGCATTCTGGCCTATATCCGGGCCTCCGACGGTCCTCCCTTCAGCGAGGAGGCGGCCTTCAGTTTACTGGCGGGCCGTCCAGTGGTGACCAATCCCACCCAGTTGCTGAACCTCTACAAGAACGGCCTTCTGGATACCACTGAAATTGTCCGCCGGATTGAGGCGGAGGAATTCGGCGTCGTTGTCTTCCGGGCTCAGTTTTACCCACAGCCGGTTCTGGAGGCCATCGGGCAGCACTACCGGCCCGTGGAGCATATCTGTATGAACGGTTTTTACTACCACATCCTGCTGCCCAAGCGGTTAATGAAACCCTGAAGTGCCTCGTGCGAACGAGCCAGATAGCGGAGGAACCGTGTCGGAAGCGAACGTCGCCTTCCGGTGTACAGTGTGCGGGAGCACCTCTTTGATTTCCAACCCAGACGGCACATTGACCTGCGCCCGCTGTGGGACAGACCACGAGATCGCTGGTCGGGTTTGCCCCAACTGTGGGGCGACCAACCCACCGGAAAGGGAATACTGCGAGCGCTGCGGGCGACTCCTGGATATGGTCGGCTTCATCCTCCAGCGGTGCTGGCCCACGGCGACTCAGGAGCGGCTGGAGCATTTCCGGACCGAGGTCGCGCGGCTGAAGGAAGAAACGGAGGCGGCATCCAGGGAACGGCTTCGCCGGTGGTGGGCCGAGGAGGAAGAGCGACGAAGGTCACTTGCTGCGGCTCAGATAGAGCGAGCGCGACAGGAACGCAGACTGCTTATCGGCGCCCTGGTTTTCGGCATCGTCGTTCTGGTCGGAATTCTGCTTTACCTGCTCCTTCGGGGAACCTGAACGTTGAAAAGCGCCGTCTCAGGCGAAATACTGGGGGTGCCCGTGGAGGAAAAACCTCGTATCCTGGTTGTGGAGGACCATGAACCCATCCGTGAGGCTATCCGGATGATTCTGGAAGACGAAGGCTTCCAGGTCCTGACGGCAGCGGATGGACTGGAGGCCCTTCAGATGATGGACCGGGCCCGTCCAGACCTGATCGTTGCCGATATTATGATGCCCCGGATGGATGGGCGCGCTTTCTATCGCGCCGTGCGGGAACGGCCCGATGGACTCACCATACCCTTTATCTTCCTGACCGCCCTGGGCACCAAAGAGGACATCCTGCAGGGCAAAGAGATGGGGGCAGAGGATTATCTGGTCAAGCCCTTTGACCCCCAGGAACTGGCTCTCGTCATCCGTTCTCGGTTGCGTCGGGCACGCGAAATCCAACAGGCCCGCGCGGCCGAACTGGACCATCTGAAACAGCAAATCGTAACCATTCTCGGCCACGAACTGCGGACCCCCCTGACGTACATTATTGGGTATACGGACCTGGCTCTGGAAGACATGCACACCCTCTCTCCCGCCGCGCTCCAGGAGGCCCTGGGCGGGATCAAACGAGGAGCCGATCGGCTGGCCCGGCTGATCAACGACCTGCTGTTGCTTATCCGGCTGGATAGCGGACAAACTGCGGAGGAAGTCCGCCTCCTCTCCGAGGTCCGAACAGACCTTGCGGACATCGTTCAGGCTGTGGTATGTCAATACCAGCCCCAGGCGAACAGTGCAGGCCTCATCCTGGAATACGACAGAAAAGAGCCCCTTCCCCCTGTGCGCATCTGCGAAATCCTTTTCAAAGACGCCCTGGGCCGACTGATAGATAACGCAATCAAGTTCACGCGCGGGAAGGGCAGTTGGGTACGGGTAGCCGTCCGGACCGATGGCGACCGCGTTGAGGTTTCCGTCGCAGATAACGGGGTCGGTATCCCCGAAGCCGAAATTCCTAACCTATTTGAGCGTTTTCGTCAGATCAACCGGGAGAAGATGGAACAACAGGGAGTTGGCTTGGGCCTTGTGATCGCCCGTGACCTGATTCGGCTTCACGGCGGCGACATTACGGTCCAGAGTCAGTTTGGGCAGGGGAGCACGTTCACCATCTGGCTACCCGCCGTCCTCTATGAAACCTAAAATTCAAGCCCCCCTCAAAGGACAATATGTTACAGGAACGGGTTTCCACAGACATCTTTCTGTTCACCAGCGACCTCTATGCCCAGGTCACTGCGGGAGTCGTCGTCACATCGGAGGGCGCTGTTCTGATAGACACGATGCCGTTTCCGGTGGAGACGGAGCAAATTCTCCAATTTCTGGCCCGGCGTTCCGCAGGAACAGTGCGGTACTTGATTTTCACCCACTACCATGCCGACCATATCTACGGCGCCTCCCTCCTGCCGGGTGTCCCAATCCTGGCTCACGCCCGCTGTCGGGAGCACCTCCTCGCCCACGGGGAGGAGGGACTCGCCGCTGCGCGAGCCGAGGTCCCTGACCTGCTGGAGTCCGTCGTCCTGCGGCTTCCCGACATCACGCTGGACAACGGAGAGGTCATCCTCCAACTTGGAGGAAAGACGCTGCGAATTTTCTGGGCTCCGGGCCATTCCGATGATGGGATCGCCATCTATGTGGAAGAAGACCAGGTCCTCTTCGCCGGAGATGCGATGACTCCTGTGCCAACCATCATAGATGGGGACCCTGTTGCCCTGAAGGCGACCCTGAAACGGTTCCAGGAACTGGAGCCCGAGACCATTGTTCGCGGACACGGAGAGGTCATTCTCCGGGGCGAGGTCCGGGAATCGCTGCAGAGCGCCATCCGGTACCTGGACCTCATCCAGGAAATCGTGGCGGAGGCCGCTGCGACTTCGGACCCTCGGCGGCGGGAAGCGCTCCTGCGCACCGACATAGAAAAATGTGGCATCTCACGGGTCGCCCTGGGCGGGGAGGCTCCCCGTCTCCATGCGGCGAACCTCCGCTCCCTCTACAGCCGACTGCTGCGATCGGGCGCTGAAATAACTCCCCGGACAACGGGCCGCAGGAAATAAGGCGATGTCCCAGCAACGCGTTCTCCTCATCGGCCTCATCCTCTTCGCCCTGGGCACCGGGCTTCTGGCTCTGGCCTCATGCGAGTCGCCCACTCCCTGGGACATCACCCCAACGCCGACCCGAACGCCGCGCCCCACCCCAACCCCCACCCCCAGCCCGACCCCTACTCCCGCCTGGCCGGTGACCGTGGGATGCGGGCCGGCCGTCCCCGCTGAAGCCTGCGCCCGTCTGCGGACGGCCGTGGAAGCCGATCCTGCTCACTTCCAATGGACCAACGAGCCTGCAGCTGCCGACATCCGTCTGGACGGGGAGGCTCTTCCCAACGCCCGCCCTGCAGGTGCCTGGACCTACGCGCTGGCCGCCCCCTTCTTCACTCTGGACGACGAGGCCACCCTGGCGGACCTCCAGGCCACGTGGACGGGCACTCCGGCTGGCCCTTTCACCCTCCATCCTCTGCTCGTCACCGCCGACACCCTGGAAGTGCTGGCCGGGCGCTGGGGGCCGCCGACGGGAGAAGCCGTCCGGGTGATAGATCCCGGCGCGCTGCTCACCGAAGCCATCTCCCTGGACGGCTGGGCGATTCTCCCCTTTCACCAATTAGAGCCCCGCTGGAAAGTCCTGCGGGTGGACGGGCGCTCGCCCCTGGAAAAAGGATTGAAGGACTACGGCCTTTCTTTCCCCCTCTACCTGGGCACTGAGCGCCGTACCGACGCCCTTTCCTTCCTGCCTGCTGATTTCTCCAACCGGGACGAATCCCGTATGGCCGTGGTAGCGATGACCGGCGTCACCGCGCTAACTCGCGGGACGGCCCGGACGATGGAGCAGAAAGGAGTCACGTATCCCGCCCAGGACATCGCGCCCTGGCTTCTGGAGGCCGACCTGACCCACATCAGCAACGAAGTCTCCTTTACGCCCGATTGCCCCGTCCCCCCCATTTTGGGGACAATGACCTTCTGCGCTCATGAGCGGTACATAGAACTTCTGGACGCGGTGGGGACAGACATCGTGGAGTTGACCGGCAACCACAACAACGACTACGGCACCGAGCCCAACCTGCATACGCTGGAACTGTTCCGCCAGCGGGGATGGCGCTGGTTCGGCGGCGGGGCCAATCTGGCGGAGGCGATGACCCCGGTGACTGTCACGCTGGGGCCAAACCGACTGGCTTTTATCGGGTGCAACTCTGTCGGGCCCTCCTACGCCTACGCAACGGAGACGACGCCGGGCGCGGCTCCCTGTGGGGACTGGGCCTGGATTCGGGAGACCATCCGTGCGCTGCGGGCGGAGGGATACCTGCCCATCGTGACGGTTCAGTATTACGAAACCTACGAATATTTCCCCACCCCCCAACAGATCGCTGACTTTCGGGCGCTGGCAGAAGCGGGCGCAGCAGTGGTTCAGGGGAGTCAGGCCCATCAACCCCAGGGCTTTGACTTCCATGCCGGGGCCTTTATCCACTACGGTCTGGGCAATCTTTTCTTTGACCAGATGCAATCTCTGGGCACCCGCCAGGAGTTCATAGACCGCCTGGTCTTCTACGACGGGCGCCTGATCAGTGTGGAACTGCGGACGGCAATGCTGGAAGAGGGGGCCCGCCCGCGCCCGATGACCCCAGAGGAACGGCGGGAATTGCTCTTGGCCGTCTTCACAGCAAGCCCATCCTTCGCCCGACAACATTGAACCCTGACGAACCATTCGTTGCGCCCTGTCGTGCAAGTTGCGACTGGACAAAATATCCAGCGGTTCGTTCAGAAATTGGGGAAACGAGCAAAAAGGATGAAACGCAAAAACCGGGAGCGAGAAAGGGAAATCAACCAGTTGGTGGAGCAGGGCATCTACGCGGCCCGGCTGGGCCACAAAGAGGAAGCGGAAAGGCTGTTGCGGCAGGCAATAGCACTGGCCCCCCGGAACGAGCGAGCCTGGCTTTGGTTGAGCGCAGTGGTGGAGGGAATAGATGCCCAGCGAGAGTGCCTCCAGCGGGTTCTTTCCATTAATCCCACCAACTCCTTTGCCCGCTCCGGGATCGCCTTTCTGGGGCATTTAAGGGAGGGATACGAGTACCTCGCCGCTCGTGCACCCTGGATGGCAGGCCTGGAGGACGAGCGCACTCCCATAGACCGACTCCCCAGCCAGCAGTGTCCTCGTTGTGGAGCCAAAAATCCCGGCTGGGCCTACCTCTGCAGCCGCTGCAGCGCCATTCTCCAGGCGACGGACGTGCGTCAGGCCGTTCGGAAGGAACTTCGGAAGGCCTCCTCCACCATTGCCATTCCCTGGGCAGGAGCAGCCATCCTGGATGCCGAATTAGCCTTCGGACGGGAGTTTGCCCTTGCATCTCCCTTCCGGTCCGTTATCAACCTGGTGCTGGGAGCGACCGCGCTGAATCTGGCCCGAGGGATGGGAGGGCTCTTCTGGGCTCTGTTTTCATTAAAAAGCCGTGGGCTTTCGCCCAATCTATTGAATCAGATGGCCGTGGTCTTTCTGCAGGACCTGGTTCTTCTGGTCACCGGAGCCCTGATTTTCTGGGTTATCCTCGCTTCCCTGACCTGGGGTATTGCTCGTTCCCGCGGCGGGCGAGCGCCCGCGCGCGTGCACAACTATCTGGTTGCAGTGGCAATATCGGCGTGGATGGCTGTAGGAGGGACAGCGGGGATCATCTTCTGGACCATTCCCCTTTTGGCCCCCCGGGTCCCCCTGGCCTGGGCCATTGCGGGCCTCGGGGGCGTATCGTTTTTCTACGCGACCACGCTCCTGCTTCAGGCCATCCGGATGGCCCACTCCCTGAAGCCAGGCGGAGAAATCCTCTCCGTTGGCCTCTCTCTGTTGGGAATCACGGTGGGCTATCTGCTTTTGACCGCTCTGGCTCCCCCAGGCCTGCGAGATACCCTCTGGGAGGGGATCCGGCTTCTGTTGTTTCCCCTGGGGGCCAGATAGGATAAAAAAGCCAGGGTAGGCGGCTTTGCCGCCCACCCTGGCTTTTCTGCCCTTGTCACCCAGGGCCTGGATGACGTCGCCTTCAGGGAGTTTCCGCGCGCTCCTGCGGAGAAAGCCGCTTCCCCAGGGCCCAGCCAAGGGCCCCCAGAAGAACAGCCTGGATCAGCACCAACCCGGCCACGACCATCCCCACGTCCATCCAGAACTTCTCTGGATACAGGCGAATCAGCGTGTCGGAAGTAGGGAAAGTCCAGGTGTCCGGCGGGAACAGGAGTTCGTGAAACCCGGTAAAGAAGAGGTCCCACCGGAAGAGCATCAGCCCACCCACGGCCGTCAACAGCCCGAGGGTCAACAGCGCACCACCCTTCAGGGCCGCGACCCCGTAGGGACGGAAGGACTGGTGCGCGAAAAGGAAGGCCCCACCTCCCAGAACCAGGACCCCTGCCCCCGCTCCAGCCCACAGAATCCTCCACAGAACCCGCTTGACGTCCACCATATGCCGGAGTTCCCGTTCGTTGAACGCCGGACGTCCTTCCAGTTCCAGATTCGCCAGGAGATCAATCCCTGCGCGAGTGGTCAGATACTCCACACAAATTTCAGCCAGGCGAATGCGCTCTTCCTTTGTAAGACCGTAGGGGTCAGCAGGGAAATCGGGCTTTTGGTATTCCCAGCGGGGCAGCCAGGGAGCCGTGGTGATCCGTAAAGAAAGGGCCAGTAAAGCGACGGGAATCGCAACCGTAACCGCCGCCTGAAGGAGGCGAGACCAGAAGCGGGACATCTACCGCTCTTCCTGGCTTAAACAACCCTGAACGATGCCTGCCTGGTGGAAGAGGGACACCTATGCTCCTCCTCCACCAGGCAGATAAAGAGGAGGGCGGAATCTATCCCTTGGGGAACCAGAAGACGCACCGACTGTCGCCTGCAGCAATTTGTTGAATGCGCTCTGGCTCCACTCCCGTTAACCGGTGCAGAAGCCGAGTGTCCACCTTGCAGGGCAAAACGGAAGTCCGGGCCACCTGTTCGTAGGGACAATTCGCCACCGTGAGTCGGAACCCGGTCTCCTCCTCATCTACGGAGGCCAGGTATCCCATCCCATTCAGAAACTCCAGAGCGACACCCAACCGGGCAGGGAGAGAGGGAGACTCCGCGGCGCGCACATGCTCGGCCATCCGGTCCACAATACCGTCAATAAACCGCTCCATCGCTTCGGGCGAGAGAATAGTCTCCAGTTCCTTCAGGATGGCCTCCATCAGTCGGTCGTAGCGCTTGGGGAACAGGCTCTCGGCCTCACTGGCCAGGCGATAGATGTGCTGGGGCCGACCGGGGCCGGGCCTGCGCCGAATCTGCGGAGGTCCGATCAGCCCCTGGCGCTGCAGGACGTCCAGGTGATGCCGGATCGTAACTGCTGTCAACCCCAGTTCCCGGGTCAATTCCCCCACCGTGGCCTCACCGCGCATTTTGATCAATTCCAGAATTCGCTGTCTTGTCTCCTGCATGGCACACACCTCCATTTTGTGGCTATGCTATTATAACATCATACGGAATTTTGTCAAACCCCGTTTGTCCGCAGAACTCCGCTGGGTTGACATTTCCTCTATCCGGGCTTATACTAAACCGGAAGCAGATTCCCGGAGGCGCAAGGCTGTGACGGCTCCGATTTCGCTCACGATAGAGGACGTTCTGGCCCGCGCCGGGAACGATGAGGCGGCGCGAGCCCTCGTCGCGCGCGCCTATGAGTTTGCCTTCAAGGCTCATGAGGGCCAGCGCCGGGAATCCGGAGAGCCCTACATCACCCACTCCGTGGCCGTCGCTGCCCTCCTTGCCGACCTCCGGATGGACCCGGAGACTCTGGCCGCAGGCCTGCTCCACGACGTAATAGAGGATGGCCGCGTCTCTCTGGAGATGCTGGAGCAGGAATTTGGCCCGACAATTGCCCGAATGGTGGACGGTGTGACCAAACTGGGGAAGGCCGGACATATCGGGCGCGCCGATGGGGAACGAGAGCGGGATGAGCGAGAACTGGAAAGTTTGCGCAAACTCTTCCTGGCGATGGCGAAAGACGCGCGGGTGATGCTCATCAAACTCGCCGATCGCCTCCACAACATGCGCACCATAGACGCCCTCTCGCCCGACCGGCAACGACGAATTGCGCGAGAGACAATGGAAATTTACGCTCCCCTGGCAAACCGGCTGGGTATCTGGCGCTGGAAGGGGGAACTGGAAGACCTGGCTTTCCGGGTTCTGGAACCGGACCTCTATCACGAGATCGCCAGCGAACTGGAAGCCCGCGCTCCAGAGCGAGAGGCCGACATAGAGCGACACATCGCCGTCCTTCAGCACCACCTCCGCCTGGAGGGCATTAACGCCCAGATTACTGGCCGATCCAAACACATCTACAGCATCTACCGCAAGATGCAGCGCAAACAGATCCCCCTGGAACGGGTCTACGACATCCGGGGCATTCGGGTCCTTGTGGATACCGTCACCGATTGCTACCATGCCCTGGGTGTTGTGCACAGCCTCTGGACCCCTATCCCTGGTGAGTTTGACGACTACATCGCCCGGCCCAAAGAGAACATGTACCAGTCCCTCCACACCGCAGTCATCGGCATAGGAGGGAAGGTCCTGGAAGTCCAGATTCGCACCCACTCTATGCACCGGATTGCGGAGTACGGTATTGCGGCCCACTGGCGGTACAAGGAGGGAACTCCCCAGGATCGGCTCTTTGAAGAAAAAATCGCCGCCCTGCGGGCCCAGATTGAAGCCCGGACCGAGGCAGAGGATGCCGGAGAATTCGTAGAGGCAGTTACGACTGACCTCTTTGAAGATCGGGTCTACGTCTTCACCCCCAAGGGGCACGTTATAGACCTTCCCGCCGGGGCGACGCCCATAGACTTTGCCTACGCGATCCACACCGAGATCGGTCACCGCTGCCGGGGCGCCAAGGTCAACGGACGTTGGGTTCCTCTGGACTACGTCCTCAAAACGGGCGACCAGGTGGAGATTATCACCGCCAAGCGGGGTGGTCCCAGCCGGGACTGGCTCAACCCCGAACTGGGCTACGTCAAGACAGCGCGGGCCCGGAACAAAATCCGACAGTGGTTCCGCAAGCAGGACCGGGAGCAGAACGTTGCCTCCGGGCGCGCGATCCTGGAGCGGGAACTGAAGCGGCTTGGGTTTGCACACCTTTCCCACGAGGACATCGCAGATTCCTTCGGATACAAAAACCTGGACGACTTTCTGGCTGCCATCGGGGCTGGGGACATTACGACCCAGCAGATTGCCGCACGGGTGATGGAAACCCAGCGCTCAGCCCCGACCGAGCCCGAGGGTCCCACACCCCCCACCCCGGTGAAAGAGACCGTCTCCCACGACGTTCAGGTCTTAGGTACAGGGGGACTGCTCACACGCATCGCCCGGTGTTGCCATCCTCTGCCGGGCGAGCCCATCATCGGCTACGTCACCCAGGGGCACGGCATCACCATTCACCGCCGGGACTGCTCCAACGTCCTGAACCTTCGCCATCCAGAACGGCTTATAGAAGTCGCTTGGGGGAAGGAACAGCGCACCTTCCCGGTCCGGGTTCTGGTCACCGCGTTTGACCGGACGGGGCTGCTGCGGGACATCAGTGACCTTCTGGCAAAGGAAAACGTGAACATCGCCACATTGAGCGTAGACCGCCGCCAGAACCTGGCCCTGCTCTCCCTGACGCTGGAGGTGACAGACGTCCGTCAACTGGGCCGCGTGCTGGCCCGCCTCGCCCGGGTACCCAACGTCATTGAGGCCCAGCGGCAGACCGCATGACATGGACCGTTGCACAAGCCCTTCGGGTGGGAACGGATCGCCTAAGAGCGGTCACTGAAACCCCTCGGCTGGAGGCAGAAATCCTGCTGGCCCACGTCACCGGCCTTGGCCGCACAGTTCTGCTGGCCCATCCCGAGCGCGCGCTCGGCCCAGAGGAGAGGAAAGAGTACGAGCGTCTTCTGGCCTGCCGGGCCACGGGATACCCGCTTCCGTACCTTACGGGACGGGTGGAGTTTTACGGCCTGGAGTTCCGGGTCACTCCCGACGTCCTGATCCCCCGTCCGGAGACAGAAGTTCTGGTGGACCGGGCCCTTACGTTCCGGCCCCACACGGTTATAGACGTGGGTACCGGAAGTGGTTGCATCGCGATTGCGCTGGCCGTTCACCTGCCCGAGGCCCGCTTCTGGGCGACAGACCTCTCCTTCGCTGCCCTCCGGGTAGCCCAGGAGAACGCCCATCGTCACGCCGTGGCAAATCGGATCTGCTTTCTGCAGGCTGATTTACTTTCTCCCTTGACCGGGCCGGTGGACCTGGTGGTTAGCAACCCGCCCTACGTGGCGGAAGAGGAATGGATTTCCCTGCCGGTATCGGTGCGGCACGAGCCCGCCCTGGCGCTGAAGGGCGGAGAGAATGGGCTGGGCGTCATCTGGAGATTGCTGGCAGAAGCACCACGCCTTCTACGCTCTGGGGGAACTCTGCTGGTGGAGATCGGAGCGACTCAGGGAGAACGTGTCCGGGCACTGGCCCAAGACCTGATCCCTGGAGCTCGGATTTCTCTGTTGCCCGACCTGGCGGGTCACGACAGAGTATTAGAGGTTGTCCTGTGAGAAAGGCTAAAATCCTGCGGATTACTGGTCCGGAGGCGGTGGAGGAAGTCGTACGGGTCCTTCGGGAGGGTGGAATGGTCGCCATCCCGACCGATACAGTTTATGGGCTGGCGGTCCTGCCCACCCATCCCAAGGCGCTGCGGCGCCTGTTGGCCTTCAAAGGAGCCCAATCCGGTCCGATGGTGGCCCTCCTGCTGGCAGACCTGGAGGCCCTCCCTCGCTTTGCAGAACTCCCCGAGGCCACCCGCCCTCTGGCAGAACGCTTCTGGCCCGGCCCCCTCACAATGCTTCTTCCCCGCACCGATACCGTGCCCGCAGGAATTGGAGAGGGCCGCGGGGTCGGCATTCGGATTCCCGATTCCCCTTTAGCCCGTGACCTGATTCGGGCCGCGGGGGGTGCACTGGCCGTCACACGGGCTAACCGCCCAGGACGACCCGTCGGGCGGAACGCCCAGGAAGTGCTGGCCGAACTGGATGGAGAAGTGGACCTGATTGTGGAAGGGGGCCCAGCACCAGCGGGGATCGCCTCAACAGTAGTGGACTGCACCCGCTGGCCTCCGATCGTCCTGCGGGAAGGAGCTATCCTGGAAGTGGAAATTTTGAAAACCGTGGGGCTGACGCGACCCAGACCGTAGGATCCCCTCAGGTCCGGACGTTGCGGCTTAACAAATTCCTCTCTGGACGGACCCGGGGCTATTCGCTACCCGGAGGGAGATCTGCCTTGGCCCGATGGGCAATGACGATCAGGCGATAATGAGTGCTTCCATAAGGATGGCAGGTCACCAGGGTGACGCGCTCATCGTCTGTAGGCTGAATGTAGCGGGCATTCTCCTGACGCACTTCCAGCGGCTGCCCCGCCTCTTTCAGGATCAGGATTTCCCGAACCTCGTACACAAAGGGAACACGGCCTGAGTAGAGGAGTATCGGATCTCCCACCCGCACCTGGTACAGAAAACGAAACACGCCGTCCTCGGGCCAATTGTGCCCGTTGATAACCGTGTTCCCCGGCATCCCCAGCGTCGCAGACCCCAGGTGCCATCCCGCGTAGGGCGCATCAGGCACCAACCAGATAGGCATCCCTTCCTCTCCCACCGTCCAGGTTGTAGGCGTAATGGGCGCGTCAATCCCCACACTGGGAACAACAATACGAGTTGGGGGATACAGAGCAGGCGTCGGTGTGGGGGATGGAAGAGCAGGCGTGGGCAATGGAGGGTCCGCCGGAGTTGAAGGAGGAGTTGCGGATGGGACCCATGTGGGGGCAGACGGAACGGTCAGAGTCGGTGTGGAGGTAGAGGCAGGACCCGGTGGATCCAGGAGAAGGACTGTCGGGCGGAAAAGCCTGGGAACCCCCATCGCAATCCCGCCCGCCATCAGAAGGAGGACCCCCAGCCAGACCAGAAGGCCGGGCATTGCGCTTCCAGAACCGGCACGGTGCTCCTGCTCCCCTCTTTCACTCATTTCCTTGCGACCAGGGCGATAGGGATCGCCAGGAGAAGGCTCAGCCCCCAGAGCAGGAGGGCAGTCTGGTTCTCAGAAAGCCACTGGACCCAGCCCGAGAGCCCCGCCAAATCGGCCCGCCAGGCCCGTTCCAGTTGCTCCAGGCCCAGATGCAGGGCCCGCCGGACTCCCGCTGCGCACCCCGCTCCGTCGGCGTAAGCCGCCAGAAGGGACCGTATACCGCTATCCCCGTACTGTTTCCGGATGTAGCGAACCAGGCTGCCGCTCTGGGCATAGGCCAAAAGGGCCACGTCCGGGTCCGAAGGAAAGGGGGAACAGAGTTTCTCCAGAGGGATGAGCCGCCCCTCCTGGCGGGCATCCTCCAGAAGGGCCTCCAGGGAAGGATCGGGGTGGACCTGGTTCGCCACCGCCAGTCCCTCGTTGAGCCATGCAGGAACGTGGGGATAGCCCTGGGGCCCGGTCAGCCGATAGACCAGCAGATGGGTCAGTTCATGAGGAATTTCCCGCTCCATCTGGGCGACGAAGACATCGGTGTGAGGAACAGCAACCAGAACGACTCCCAGTTCAGGTCGAGCCTGCCCACCCATCCATTCCCGTCCTGCCATCTCCAGCGCAGCGCGCAGATCGCCCAGGGAGGGGTAAAGGTAAATTTCCACCCGCTCCGGCGGAGAGACGCGCAGGGAGTGGCTGATACGGTCCAGGGACGATGCTGCAACATCCAGCGCAGCCTGAAGATAGGGGGGATCGTCCGCCGTCGCGCAGGCCGTAATGGACTCCGACGTGCGGCAGAACCAGTCAAAGCGGTTATCGGCGTAGCGGAACACGCGGGGGTCTGTAGTCAGAGAGTTTCCGGCGCCGTCCCGAATTTCCCACCACCAGCGCACTTCCCCAAAGGGCGGGAAGGGGAACAGCCGCAGATCGCGGGCGTAGGTTGTCCGAACAGAAGCCCCACCTTCTGTCGGGACAGAAATGACCTCCACCCGATCCTCTCCCCCTTTCTGCAAGTAGAGGTAGAGGGCGGCAACTCCTGCCGGGGCGCTGGCCTCCAGAGTAAAAACGGCCTGTTGACCGAAGTGATATTCTACCCCTACAGCGGTCACAGTGATAGGCGGGCCCTGCTGGAGCGGTGCCCCTTCAACAGTCAGCACATCTCCGCTTCTTCCAAACAGGGAGAGGACGAAAAGACACACCCCCAAAAAAGACAAATTTTTATTGCGGCAACGAGGTTGCCGCAACAAAAATTTATTCCTCGTAGTGCTCATCCTCCCACTCCCAGTAGCCCTCGTCGTCCTCTTCCTCGTCCTCTAAAAAGTCAAAGAGAAGAAAGGCCCCCAAGTCGCCATGGAGGAATTCCAGTTCCCGCAGGGCATCTCGCGCTGCGCTGCGGATGGCTTCGTTGTCGGAGCGGCGGCAGGCATTCAGAACCCGACGGGCTTCGTCGCCTCCGATCTGCCCCAGAGCCCAGATGGCGGCCTCCTGGACCTCGGGGTCCACATCCTCCACCAGGCTCACCAGTTCGGGAACTGCGTCTTCTAGGGCCAGTTCACCGCAGGCACGGGCAGCCTCGTAGCGCATTGCGGGGTTGGGATTGTGGAGTTCCCGCATAACCTCCACGGCCCACCGGTCGTCGGCGCTGCGGCCCATAGCGAAGACTGCGCTGATGCGCATCCGTTCGTCGGGATGCTGGTAGGCGGCCCGGATGAGACGGATGACGACCTCTTCGCCAGAATAAGCCAGAGATTCCAGAGCCCGGCGGCGCACTTCCAGGTCCTCCGCTTCATTCGTACAGGCCGTCAGGAGCGCCTGAAAGGCCTCCCGATGAGGCCGGGGGCGAATTTTGCCCAGTTCGCCGGAGAGGAGAAAACGGCCCAGGGAGGTCGCCGCCGCCGCCCGGACCTCCGCCGAGGGGTCCTGGAGCAAAAGCCCGGTCAGAACAGGAACCAACCGGACGTCATCATCCTCCCACAGCCCTTCCACTGCAGCCAGCCGGACCTCCGCGTCCTCGTCCTGCAGGACCAGACGGAAGATTTCCCCGAAGTTGACCTCAAAATCGCTTTCTGCGATATCCACCATCATCTGGGCCATCTTCCGCCGCACTGCGACCGGGAGGCCTGTCCACACCTTCCAGACCTGCTCAGCATCAGTCCGCTCCAAGTTGGAGAGGTGATAGAGGGTTCGGCGGGAAGGTTCGCCGGAACGCAGGTTTTCCAGGACTTCTTCCAGAGTCAGGCGCTTCATTTTACTTCAACCAGGACCAGGGAATAAACGGGTTCAGGATATCCTGAACGATCAGGAACAGCGACAGAAGTACCAGAATGGCCATTCCGGCCATATGGATTTTCATCTCGGTCTCCGGTCGGAGCCGCCGCCCCCGGACCGCCTCCAGGAGAACGAAAAGCACACGCCCTCCGTCCAGTGCGGGGAGGGGCAGCAGGTTCGTGAACCCGATCGCCAGACTGATAATTGCGGCCATTTGAAAGGCGAAGGCGGGGATACCCGTATCCACGCTTCGCTTCAGAGCGAGGGCCAGGAAACTCAGGATACCAGGCAACCCTGCAGGGCGGAGTTCCTCTCCGGAGATCTCTCCCCTGGAGGCCATCCGTGGTATCTGAAAAACGCTGAAGACGATCCCTCCTACGCTGATGCCCGCTTTCAAGGCGGCCTCGTGGAGCGGGTATCGTTTCAGGGACGTCGGGTCGGGCCAGGGCTGCATCACCACGCCCAGAAACCCGTGGCCATTCGTCAACGCCGGAGTGGCGATCAATTGGAGGGTCTGACCACCCCGCAGGACAGTGAGGGTGAGGGGCTGTAGAGGCGAGTCGTAGACGGCGGCCCGGAGGTCCGCTGTCCCTTCCTCCAGCCGCATCCCGTTCACTTCTACCACCACATCGCCAGGGAGTAATCCAGCCTCCTCCGCGGGGGTTCCGGGGACGACTTCCTGAATCAGGACGAGGCTGCGGGTCGGGACGCCGGTGGTATAGGTCAGCACGAAGAGCAGGAAAGCCACCAGGATATTGGCAACCGCTCCTGCCACCAGAACGGTGAACCGCCATCGCTTGGGTTGGGCCGCCAGACTCCGAGGGTCAGAAGGGTCCTCCTCTCCCAGCATCCGGACGAAACCGCCCAGGGGAAGCCAGTTCAGGGAGTAGACCGTCCCCGGCTCCAGGCTCGTCAATCGGCCGCGCCAGAGGGTGCCCTCACGGGTCTGTTCTACGTGGAGGGGGGAGGCCTCGGTGGGCGGAGCCTCTTCAGGGCCCGAGATCGGTTGAACCCACACAACTTCAGGAGAGCCGTCAGTGCCGGGGCGGGTTAGAACCCTCACCCACCCTCCGGGCCGCAGCGCAGGATGGAGACGGACCCGTCCGGGCAATTTCATCGGAACCCCTTCCACGGAAAGCGTGCCTCTCTCCTGCCAGAGAGTGAGCAAGCGGGGCGGAAAGCCAAAGCCGAACTCCAGAATGCGCACTCCAGCCCGTCGGGCGGCCAGGAAGTGGCCAATCTCGTGAGCCAGAATCATCGGTCCCAGGAGAAGGACGAACGCCAGAAAAAGCCAGAAGAACAGTTCCATTATTCGCCTCCGGCCTCATTATAACCGATTCCGCAGTTTGTGCCAGTGAAAGAGTTGCTGGAACTGCGGGAGTCGTCGTCCCAGTGATAACAAACCGTTAACAGAGATTAACATCCTCTTGACAAATTGGACTAACTGTGGTATACTATGTATGATAATGTTACCGGTAATGATACCGGTACTGTTCTCCGCAGTCTTTCTCTCCGGGGAGGGTAATGGCCCGCAACCGAAATGTCACCATCCGGGAAGTCGCCAGGGCGGCCAACGTCTCCGTTTCCACCGTCTCCCGCGTTCTCAACAACAAAGGAGATGTTGCCCAGGAAACGTATGAGCGTGTCCGGGCCGTCATAGAAGAACTGGGCTATACCTCCAGCCTGGCCGCCCGAAGCATGCGAAGCCGCCGAACAGGGGTCATTGGCCTCATTATGCCCGACGTGGAAGACCCTTATGCCTTCCAGATTATGCGGGGAATCAATCGGGCCATTGCCCAGTATGGCTACGACCTGATTCTCTACACCAGTGGAAGCACCAAAAAAGTCTCCCCTCCTGAGCGAGAAAAGCGATACGTTTCTCTTCTGGATAGTATTACAGACGGCGTCCTGATCGTTACCCCCGCCACGACGACCTTTCCCACTTCCTCGCCTGTCGTAGTTATTGACCCCAACATTGATGAGCCGGAATGCCATGCGGTCATCGCAACAAACTACGCCGGAGCCCTTGCGGTGATGGACTACCTTATTGGTCTGGGTCACCGCCGCATTGGTTTCATCGGCGGCCGCCCGGAGTTGAAAAGCGCCATCCAGCGCCTTCAGGGCTATCAGGACGGCCTACGTAAGGCCGGTATTCCCCTGGACCCGGATCTGATCCAGAACGGAGATTATACTCAGGAGGCCGGTTTCGTTGGCGCCCAACGGCTCCTTCGCCTTCCCAACCCTCCGACGGCTATCTTCGCGGCAAATGACCAGACGGCCTTCGGCGTCATTCAAGCGGCCCGCCAGATGGGCCTGGAGGTCCCGCGGGACCTCTCCGTGGTCGGTTTTGACAATCTTCCTGAAACGGCTTACTTTAATCCTCCTCTAACCACGGTAGATCAATCCATTGACAAAATGGGGTATGTAGCCACAGAGATCCTGATCGGTCTGATCCGGGGTGAATCCCCCAATGGCCTCCTCTACGAGATTCCCACCCGACTCATCATCCGGGAGTCCTGCCGCTCTCTCTTGTAGGTGTTCCTCGGATCAGAACTGAGGTAAGAGCACACCTGAAAAGCGTTGAAAGTTGCGTCGCTTAGGGCCGTTTGTTTGTTTCTGCAGGCCTGGTAGCCTGCGCTACGGTGCAGTAAATCCTCGGAGAATCTGAAGTTTAGAAACTGTTGAAAGCCCACAATCTATATGGCAGAAGTTTTATTGTTACAGATTTTGGTATCGTTACCGGTAACGTTATTAACATCCGGAGTAGAATTCCCCAAGCCCAATGCCGGTGTGGGAAGGATGGCTCCACTCTCAAATTCTTAAATATTTTGAGGAAAGGGGGGTGAGACAGCGGATAGGTCCATAAAACGCAAAAGTGCAGGCCTTCGCCCGTATGCCCCGGAGAAGACCTGCACCCCGCCGTGGGGGGAGGAACCCCCACAACAATCCAAGTATACCAGAATGTTCCCCAGAGGCAAACGGTAAGGAGGATACCATGCGTGGTAAAATCATTTTCCTCGTCGCGAGCCTGCTGGCGACCCTGATCCTCCTGGTCGCGTGTGGGCCAGCCCCCACAGTGACCCCAATAGAGGTCACTCGGATTGTCCAGGGAACCCCGATCGTCGTGACGGCCACACCAGTCCCGGTCCCCAAAGAGAAGGCTCCTGATGTCTTAGGAATCCTCCCCCGCCGGGAGACCCTCATCGCTGCTCAACTGACCGGCCGCGTGGGCAGCCCAGACGACTTCAACGAATGGGTCGGCTGGAAGTGGCGAGACCGGGGGATGCAACAGTTGATGAACGAGCCGCTGTGGTCTGTGGACTTCGCCACCGGCAAAATCATCAACGGTCTGGCCGACGGTGACCCCATCTACAGCGAGGACTTCAAGAAAGTCACCATTCCTCTCCGCAAGGGAGTCGCCTGGAGCGACGGTGTGCCCTTCACGGCCGCGGATGTCGTCTTCACCGTGGAGACGCTCATCAAGTTTGAGGGCTTCAATGCCCACTCCTTCTTCGCCGAGAACGTGGAGCGGGTCTATGCCCCCGATGACTACACGGTCGTGTTTGAACTGAAACAGCCCAACTCCCGGTTCCACACCACCTTCCTGGACCGTTGGGGCAGCACCTGGATTATGCCCAAGCACATCTTTGAGAAGGTGGAAGATCCGGTGAAGTTCCCGTTCAATCCGCCGGTGGGGACCGGGCCCTACAAACTGCACAGTTACGACCCGGCGGGTTACTGGACCGTGTGGGAGAAGCGGGAGGACTGGGATAAGAGCCCGACAGGCATCCTCTTCGGCGAGCCGAAGCCCAAGTACATCGTCTTCCAGGCCTTCGCCCACGAGGGCGCCAAGATTCTGGCTCAGTTGACCCACCAGTTGGACGCCGTGGACCTCTCCGCGGAGGGCCTCAAGGCAGCTCTGGCCCAGGGCGAGACCAACCGCGCCTACCAGCGGACCTTCCCGTGGGTTGTGAACAACGACCCCTGCATCACGGGCCTCACCTTCAACACGGCCAAGCCCCCGTACGACAACCCGGAGGTGCGCTGGGCGCTGCTCCTGGCTATTGACATTGTGGAGTACGAGGCCCAGGCTGTGGACGGCATGGCGACGATGAGCCCGGTCCATGTCCCCTCTCTCGGCCCCTACCCCGACTACTATATCAAGCCGATGCAGGAGTGGCTGAAAGAGTTTACACTGGACCTGGGCAACGGTGAGACCTTCAAGCCGTACGATCCTGAGGCGCCGCTCCGCCTGGCGGAATACGCCAAGTCCCGCGGGTACGTGATCCCCGATGACCCGGCCTTCATCGCCCAAGCCTTCGGCCTCGGCTGGTACAAGTATGCCCCGGATGTGGCCGAGAAACTGCTCATCAAGAACGGCTTCTCCCGGGATGCGGAGGGGAAGTGGCGACTGCCGAACGGTCAGCCCTGGCGGATTGAGGTGATCAGCCGCTCCGACATGTCCCACCTGGAGTTCAAGAACGCGGCGGCCGCGGTCCAGCAGTGGAAGAAGTTCGGCATTGACGCCGTGCACGTCCCGTCGGACAACGTCTCGGCCCTCACGCAGAACGGGGAGTACGATGTCTCGGGCAACTGGCCGGCCTTTGAGCCGTGGGGTGCCGGCCCGGACCTCTACCGGGTACTGGATGTCTTCAACTCGGCCTATGTCCGGCCGATCGGCGAACTGACTCAGGGCCATACGTCCCGCTGGTCTTCCCCGGAGATGGACGACGTGCTCAAGCGCCTGCGGGAAACCGATCCCACCAAGACGGAACAGGTCGTCGCCATCGGCACCGAGGGGTTGAAGATCCTGGTCCGGGAGATGCCGGGCATTCCGACCTTTGGCTACATCGGCTTTGTTTCCTGGGACGAGTACTACTGGACCAACTGGCCGGGAGCGGAGAACCCCTACACCCAGCCCTATACCCACTGGGGCCCCTTCAAGTACATGACTCCGTTCCTGCAGCCGACGGGACGGTAGTCCTGGATGAGCGCGGCCCCTGGGCGGGCAAGCCCGCCCAGGGGCACTTTCCGAGATCACATTGTGGAGATGGGTGATGGCATTTCTCCGGCGGTATTTAATTCCTCGTCTGATCCAGTATGTGCTGGTGATTTTCTTCGGGGTCACGGCGGTGTTTCTGGTCCCCCGGTTGGCGCCCACCGACCCTATCGCGTCCACCATTGCCCAGATTCGGTCTCAGGGCTCCTACCTGGACCCTGCTACGGTGGATCAGTTCATTGAGGACCTGACCGAACTTTATGGCCTGAAAGGGTCGCTGTGGGAGCAATACATCGCGCTATGGAGACGGTTGTTTCGTGGGGACCTGGGGGTTTCCTTCTTTCAGTTCCCCACGCCGGTCATCGTTCTCATCGGGAGAGCCCTTCCATGGACTGTGGGCTTGCTTCTAACCACAACTGTTCTGGGCTGGCTCATCGGGAACATCGTCGGCGGGCTGGCCGGTTATTTCTCCCGTCAGAAGTGGTCCCGAGCCCTGGACGTCGTGGCGATGGTGATCCGCCCGCTGCCCTACTATATTTTCGCCCTGGCCCTGCTTCTGCTGCTGGGATACTTGGTCCGCTGGTTCCCGATTGCGGGAGGTGCTTCTATCGGAATGCGACCCTCGTGGACATGGACGTATGTCCGGGATGTGCTGCGGCATTCATTCCTGCCCGCTCTCTCCTTAGTGATTCTTGGCGGAACGCTCTGGTTTCAGACAATGAAACTGGTCGTGCAGAATGTGAACGCGGAGAACTTTGTCCAATACGCAAAACTGGGCGGAGTCAAGGAAGGGAAAATCGTCTTCAGATACGTCATCCGGAATGCGCTACTCCCCCAGATCACGGGTCTGGGGCTGGCACTGGGACAGATTTTCAGCGGAGCGCTCATCACCGAGATCGTTTTCTCCTACCCTGGCCTTGGCATGCTGCTGTATAACGCTGTGATCACCGGGGACTACAACCTAATTATGGGGATCACTCTGCTTTCCATTGTGGCGATCACCACGGCGATTCTGATCATTGATCTGCTGTATCCCCTCTTTGACCCCCGAGTCCGATACCGATAAGGAGCAAGCACCGTGAAGGTACTCCGGGACCTTTTCCGAGACTACCGGTTTGCGATAAGTTTTTGCGTGCTTTGCCTGCTGTTTCTCCTGGCCGCTTTGACGGTAGTTTCTCCCTATGACCCGACCCGCTGGGGTGTGGTTCCCCGGGACCTGAAGCCGTCGTGGGAGCATCCGTTGGGGACAAATTCCAAAGGCCAGGATGTTTTCTGGCAGGGAGCATTTGCCATCCGGAATTCGCTGATTATCTCAATTATTGCAGGGGTCGTCTCCCGGGTTATCGCCGTTCTGGTCGGTATGGTGGCGGGGTACCGGGGCCGCCTCACCGACCGGGTTCTGATGTTCATCAGCGACAGTTTCCTGGTCATCCCGCTCTTTCTGATCATCGTGATGCTGGCAATGCTCATCCGACGTCTAATGAATCTGGTGACCCTGGGGCTGTTGCTGGCGGTCTTCGGATGGGCCTGGGACGCCCGGCTGATTCGCTCGCAGATTTTGAGTTTGCGGGAACGAGAATTCACTCAGACGGCCGTCCTGTCTGGATCGGGCACGCTGCGACTGGTGCTGAAAGAGTACGTGCCTTTCGCCACTCCGCTGGTTTTCTCCACGTTAATCAACAATATGTCCTGGGCCATCGGAATGGAGATGACTTTGGCGGTCCTGGGACTGGTGGATATGGATACTCCGACGCTGGGAACGATGCTCCAGTGGGCTATCAGTTACCAGGCGATGCTCCTGGGCTACTGGTGGTGGGTTCTGACCCCTGTCGTCCTGGCGATTCTACTGTTTGTGGCCCTGTATTGGCTTTCGGTGAGTATCAGTGAATACCTGGACCCGCGCACGCGGCTTCAGCGGGTCGGAGCCCAGTGAGGAAGGTATGGCTGAGACGGTTCTGTGCACGGAGCGACTGAAGGCCTTCTACGTGCTGGATGTCTACGGCACCCGCCGGGTGGTCCAGGCGGTCAACGAGGTGGACCTGGCGATCCGGGACAACGAGGTCTACGGGATCGCAGGGGAAAGCGGCTGTGGAAAGACGACGCTGTTGAAAGTTCTGTACGCTGCGGTAGAGCCTCCTCTGAGGCTGCTGGGTGGTACGGTGTATTACCGCATCAACGGAACGACCGTGGATGTTTTCTCTCTGAGCCCACGGGAGAGACAGCGATTGCGGTGGGAGTACATCTCCTATGTTCCACAGGGCTCTATGAGCGTTCTGAACCCGGTGCTCAAAGTTAAGGAGACCTTCCGGGATTTTCTGGAAAGCCATGTGAGGGGACAGTCTCAAAAGGAATTGTTTGAGTTAGCCAAACAGCATATCGCCGCCCTGGGCCTTCCTACCACGGTCCTGGAGGCCTACCCACACCAGTTATCCGGCGGAATGCGACAGCGGGTGACCATTGCGTTGGCCGCGCTTCTGAAACCTCGGATCATCCTCGCCGATGAACCCACGACAGCGCTGGATGTCGTGGTTCAACGGGGGGTCGTTCAACTTCTGAAGGAGATCCAAGCAAGCTTGCGCAATACGCTTATCCTGGTGACCCACGATATGGGCGTTCAAGCAAACATTGCGGATCGGATCGGCATTATGTATGCCGGGAAAATTGTGGAGGAGGCCTCCACAGAGGAGATTTTCGGGAATCCCCTCCATCCGTATACCCAGTATCTGATTCGTTCCCTGCCCCGCCTCGGGGATAAGGGGGCCCGGGAAAGTGTACCCGGAAGTCCTCCTTCTCTGATTCATCCGCCGCCGGGATGCCCCTTTCATCCCCGATGCCCCTATGCGTTTGGGGTCTGTCGGGAACAGATGCCGGGCTTTTTTGAACCCATTGCGGGCCATAAAGTTGCCTGCTGGCTCATCCAAAAAGAGGTCAGCTGAAGGTATGAAGAACCTGCTGGAAGTTATCCATCTCACCAAGGTCTTTACACTGGGAAGCCTGTTCTCCCGAATTCGGGTCCGGGCCGTGGACGATGTATCGTTCCATATCCAGCCAGCGGAGATCTTCACGCTGGCAGGAGAAAGCGGCTGTGGGAAGACCACCATCGCCCGGATGATTCTGGGCTTTGAAGAGCCTACCTCTGGAAAAATCCTCTACCAGGGCAAAGAGCACAAAAAGAGCGACAAGGTCTGGTTGACCCAGGGGATTCAGGCCGTTTTCCAGGATCCTTTCGGGACATTCAACCCTCTAAGGACGGTGGATCAGTATTTTTTTGAGACAATTCGGAATTACCGGCTCGCCTCCACCCGAGAAGAAGCCGTTCGCCTCATTGACGAGAAACTGCGCGTGGTGGGACTTTCCTTTGAGGAGTTCGCGGGAAAATACCCCAACGAGTTCTCAGGAGGCCAGTTGCAGCGGATTTCCATCGCCCGGGCCCTGTTAACGGATCCGCGACTGCTGATAGCAGACGAGCCGGTGTCTATGGTGGATGCGTCTTTACGCATGTCCATTGTGAATCTGTTCAAGGACTTGAAAGAACGGATGGGCGTAAGTGTTCTCTATATCACCCATGATCTGGCGACCGCCTACTATGTGGGGGACCGTATTGCGGTGATGTTCCGAGGAAACATTGTGGAGATGGGGCCAGTGGAAAAGGTGTTGATGGAGCCCAGACATCCGTATACTCAATTGCTGCGGGATTCCATCCCGGAGGCGGATCCCCGGAAGCGCTGGACGAGCCGGCTCTCGCTTCTGGAGACGGAGTATCAGGAATATCTGCGGGTGGGGTGCAAATTTGCGGGTCGGTGCCCTTATGTGATGGAGATCTGCAGAGAGCGGATGCCGGAGTTTGTGGAGGTGGAGGGTGTGCTGGTCCGGTGCTATAAGTATGACGGCTCCCAGGGGGAATAGTCCTGATCGCAGGCTGGCACAGGCGAGGGTATAAACCTTTTCCCAGGAGGTTGCGATCGTGCCAGGGAATTCCGAGATAGAAAGAAGGGTGGACGAACTGCTCTCCCGTATGACTCTGGAGGAGAAAATCTCTCAAATGGTCTTTGATGCGCCCGCAATAGAGCGGCTCGGTATTCCGCCCTATAACTGGTGGAATGAGTGTCTCCACGGGGTCGCGCGGGCAGGCCTGGCGACGGTATTTCCCCAGGCCATCGGGCTTGCGGCTACCTGGAATCCTGACCTGCTGTTCCAGGTTGCGGAGGCGATCTCCGACGAAGCGCGCGCTAAGCACCACGAGGCACTCCGAAAGGGGATCCGGGAGATTTACACCGGGCTCACCTTCTGGTCGCCCACGATCAACATTTTCCGTGATCCCCGGTGGGGCCGGGGACAGGAAACCTACGGGGAGGACCCCTATCTGACTGCCCGAATGGGAGTAGCTTTCGTTCAAGGGCTGCAGGGAAACGACCCACACTATCTGAAAGTCGTGGCGACGCCCAAACATTTTGCGGTCCACAGCGGCCCTGAGCCCTTCCGCCACCACTTTGACGCGCGCGTCCAGGAGCGAGACCTTCGGGAAACCTACTTGTTTGCGTTTGAGGCGTGCGTCAAAGAGGGAAAAGCAGCATCGGTGATGGGGGCTTATAACCGGGTGAACGGCGAGCCCTGCTGCGCTCATCCGCTTCTTCTGGAGCAGATTCTCCGCCAGGAGTGGGGCTTTGAGGGATATGTGGTTTCAGATTGTGGGGCCATTCACGACATTTATGCCCAACATCAGGTAGTAGCCACACCGGAGGAAGCCGCGGCCCGAGCCGTGCAGGCGGGATGCGACCTGGAATGCGGCGGGATTTATTATGCCCTGAAAGATGCGGTTCAGAAAGGGCTGATTTCAGAAGAGGCTATTGACCGGGCCGTCCGACGGCTTTTTCGGGCCCGTTTTCGCCTGGGAATGTTTGACCCACCGGAGAAAGTCCCCTATGCGCAGATTCCCCATACGGTCGTCTCCTCTGGGCGCCATCGGGAACTGGCCCTCCAGGCAGCACGGGAATCCATCGTTCTGTTGAAAAATGAGGGGAATCTTCTGCCGCTGCCCAGGGACCTGAGGGCCATCGCTGTGGTCGGCCCCAATGCCGATGATGTTCGGGTGTTGCTGGGGAACTACAATGGGACCCCGGCCCGGGTGGTCACGCCCCTGGAGGGCATCCGGAAGAAGGTTGCTCCCACTACCTGTCTCTACTTTGCCCCCGGCTGCGAGATCGCCCGGGGGGTTCCCCCGATGGAGGTGATCCCTTCCAACTGTCTCTACCCGACGACAGGAGATGGATATGGAAGGGGACTTTGGGCGGAATATTACGCCAATGAGAATTTTGCGGGAGAACCCGCGATATGCCGGGTGGACCCCTGCGTCAATTTCGTCTGGGCAGGCACAACTCCGCTGACCGGCGCGTGGGGAGATGATTTCGCTGTCCGCTGGACCGGCTACCTGGTCCCCCCGGTCAGCGGCTTGTATCATATCGGGGTCAACGGATTCAGCGAGTACCGATTATATTTGGACGATAAACTCCTTGTGTCCTACAAGGGAATTCACCACCCTCTCCTACACACAGTGGAGGTCTACCTGGAGGGAGGCCGGTTTTACTCCGTGCGGCTGGAGTATGTGAGCCGTGGGCTGGATCCCCAGGTCCAGTTGCTCTGGTCACCGCCGGGCTTCGCCGATCCAGAGCGGGCCTTGGAGGCCGCCAGGAAGGCCGACGTGGTCATCGCCGTGATGGGACTTTCCCCCATGCTGGAAGGGGAGGAAATGCCCGTGGAGGTAGAAGGCTTCTTCCGCGGAGACCGCACAGACATCGGCCTGCCTGCGCCCCAGGAGGAATTTCTCCGGCAACTCCACGCTTTGGGGAAACCGGTGGTACTAGTTCTGCTGAACGGCGGCGCTCTGGCTGTGACCTGGGCAGCGGAACATATCCCCGCTATTTTGGAAGCTTGGTATCCAGGGGAAGCGGGCGGAGAGGCCATTGCCGATGTTCTCTTCGGAGACTACAACCCGGGCGGACGATTGCCCGTGACGTTTTACCGGTCTGTAACAGACTTACCGCCCTTTGAGGACTACCAGATGGAAGGCCGAACCTACCGGTATTTCCGGGGAGAGCCACTGTTTCCCTTCGGATATGGTCTGAGTTACACCACTTTCGTGCTGGAGAACCTGCAAATTACTCCGGAGCGGGTGGGAATTGGAGGCGAGATCACGGTCCAAGTGGACGTGGTGAACACAGGCTCTTGGGCTGGCGATGAGGTGGTCCAACTGTACGTGCGTCATCGGCACGCTCCGCCCCCCCACCCTATCCAGGAACTGAAGGGTTTCCAGCGGCTACACCTTCGGCCCGGAGAGCGGAAGACGGTAGTTTTCACCCTGCATACGTATCAACTGGGCCTGTACGACGAGTCCGGACACTATATGGTCTGGCCGGGAACGGTTGAGATTATGGTCGGTCACTCCTCCCGAGATCTTCCACTGGCCGGGACGGTTGAACTGGAGGGAACTCCTACAGACGCCGGTTCCGCCAAGGTCTTTTTCAGCCGGGTACAGGTTCTCCGTTAGGCAGAGGCCTCTGAACAAAAACGAGAAGTTTCCCTGCAGGGGCGAAACCTCTGCAGGGAAACTTTGTCTATCTGCGCAGTTGTCCCCAGAGGGATGGGGCTTCCGGGGGGCGGGCGTTGGTCAGCCGTTGCTGGATGCTGATAGGAGTCTCTCCTGGCAGGGCATCGGCCCTCTACTATTGGGGGACTGGGGTTATAGGGGACTTATAATAGGCCGCAGGACAAAAAGCCAAGAGGAAGGGATGAGGGTGGTTTTTCCGCCGTCCCTGACCCCCCTTTTGGGTTCAGAATCCGGTTACAGATGGCATTCTTCATTTTTTGTCAACCTCAGGAACCTCTTGACAAACGGAGGAATTTGCGGTATAATTTGTTTGTCGCCGCAACAAACAAAACGGCGCGGTGAAGCCCCTTGACCCGAGCACCTACAACTGCCGACCAAGTTCTGGTCCGTAAGTTGAACACCTCGCTCATTATGGAGTGCCTCCGAACGAGCGGCCCTCTTTCGCGCGCCGGTCTATCCAGCACCACCGGGCTGAACCGCAGTACGGTCTCCAGTATCATCCACGACCTGCTGGAAAAGAACCTTGTCCGGGAAATAGGGTTTCAACCCTCAGCCCGTACAGGACGCCCAGGCATACTGCTGGAGTTGAATCCGGACGGCGGTTGCGCCATTGGGGTGGAGATCGGGGTGGATTTTATCTCCGCGGTTCTGACCGACTTTGTCGCCCGCGTCCTCTGGCGCAGGCGAATTCCTACCCATCCAGAAGAGAAACAGGAGAGGATTATCCAGAAAGCCGAGGAGATCGTGGAAGAGGCCCTAGCGATCGGGAAGGCATATGGACTATCCCCCCTGGGCATTGGCCTGGGCGTGCCTGGCCTGGTGAACATTCAAGAGGGCACGTTAGTGTTTGCTCCCAACCTGCGTTGGTTCAACGTCCCGCTTAAACAGATGTGGACGCAGCGGTTTGGGATTCCCGTCTACGTGGAGAACGAAGCGAACGCGGCGGCTCTGGGCGAATACTACTTTGGGAATGCCCGCGGTGTGCAGAACCTGATTTATCTGAGCGCAGGGGTCGGTCTGGGCGGCGGGATCATTATCAAAGGCCGGCTCTTTCGCGGGAGCAACGGCTACGCGGGCGAGATCGGACATATGACGGTGGACCCCAGCGGCGAACTCTGTGGTTGCGGCAAGCGGGGCTGCTGGGAAACAATGGTTGGACCTCGCGCTATTGTTCGCCGGGTGCGAAGGGCACTGGAGAATGGTCAGGAGAGCTCTATCCTCTCCGCTGTGGAAAATGACCTGGATCGGATAGATATAAACGTGGTAGTGCAGGCCGCCCAAGATGGCGACTCGCTCGCCAGAGCAGCTCTGGAAGAGGTGGGAGTCCACCTGGGCATCGGTATCAGCAATCTGGTGAATGCTTTCAATCCGGAAATGGTGGTTCTGGGAGGAGCTCTGAGCCTGGCTGGCTCCCTCCTGTTGCCCGTGATTGAGGAAACCGTTCGGGCCCATGCCTTGCCCCAACCTCGCGAGGCCCTTACCCTCGCCACATCAGCCCACGGCGCAGATGCCTGTGTTATGGGAGCCGTGGCCCTGGTGCTGGATGAGATTCTCCGGGAGCCAATGCTCCCCATGCTCTGACGACAGCAGCGAATAATCCCCGCTTGTTGGATTCTTCTGGAGGAGGCGATGACAAAAACCGACACCCGAACTAAGAGACTCTCCTTTCTGGGCCGAATCGGACGCGTCCGGGAGATCAACGTACTGGTTGCCCTCGTTTTATTGGGCCTGTATTTCTACTGGAGGCGTCCGGATATCTTCCTGGAACCTGCGAATTTAGCGGTAATTATGCGATTCATCGCTACGTTTGGGATGCTGGCTATCGGTGAGGTTCTAGTCATCATTACGGGGGGGATCGATCTAAGCGTGGGCTCTATGCTGGCCTTCACTGGTGTAATTACGGCTTGGATGATGCTAAAGGGAATCGGCAGTATTCCGCCTATCGGGGTTGTTCCCGCCATTTTGATCACCCTTGTCCTTGGCACTCTGATCGGGATCTGGCACGGAACCTTTGTGACCAAATTGAAGATTCCGCCCTTTATTATCACCCTGGGCACCTATCTGATGGCCCGGGGGTTCGCTGCAAACCTCACCCGGGGCTATCCTCAGGTCTTTGATTCCGGGCATCCGTTCCTGGTCCTGGGACAGGGGGACCTGGCGAGGTTGATGGGATGGGAAGGAGGAGGGATTATCGGAGCGATCCCGATCTCTTTCCTGATTTTGCTCGTGATCGCAACGATCGTCCATTTCATTCTTAACCATACTCCGTTGGGCTATCGGATTTACGCCGTGGGTGGTAACATTGAAGCGGCAAGGCTTTCCGGTGTGAACGTAGACCGGGTGCGCATTTTTTGTTATGCGACCAGCGGGTTTCTGGCCGCGCTAACGGGCGTCATTCTGGCCTCCCGACTGGGTCAGGGAACTCCAGTGGTGGGAAGTGCCTACGAGTTGTGGGCCATCGCCGCGGCGGTCATCGGGGGGACGAGTCTGAGAGGAGGGGAAGGCACTGTTCTGGGAGCCATCCTGGGAGCGGCCATTATGGGCGTGATGCAGAATGGGATGGTGGTTTTGAACCTCTCCTCGTACATCCAGGACATCATCCTGGGTATGGTGCTGGTTATCGCAGTTGTGTACGACACCCTGCGCCGGGGCGGCGGGTTTGATTTCCTGAAAAAGTGGCTCTCCAGGCCGTCGTGATGGGGGGGAGAATGGTAAGCGAGCAGAACCTGATTCTGCGCGTGGAAGGGGTTTCCAAGGCCTTTCCCGGCGTGCAGGCCCTCTCCGACGTAGACCTGGAACTGGCGGCTGGAGAGGTGCTGGCGCTGGTGGGCGAGAACGGTGCGGGCAAATCCACTCTGATGAAAATCCTTTCTGGAGCTTACCGGAAGGATGCTGGACGGATTTTTATCAACGGACAGGAAGTGGAGATCACGGGCCCCCGCCATGCTCAGCAACTGGGCATCGCAATCATCTATCAGGAGTTCAACCTGGCCCCCAACTTGAGTGCGGCGGCCAATATCTTCCTCGGCCGTGAGCCCCGAAGGCCAGGTCCCGGTCGCCTGTTTGTGGACCGGAGACGGATGGAACAGGAGGCACAGAAACTTCTGGATCGGATTGGGGCGCGGATTTCGGCATCCACCCTGGTGCACGATCTCTCGGTGGCTGAGCGGCAGATGGTGGAAATCGCCAAGGCCTTGGCCGTGAACGCCCGTATCATCATTATGGACGAGCCGACCTCCGCGCTGGGTGAGGAGGAAGTAGAGAAACTTTTTGAGGTGATCCGAACCCTGAAACAACAGGGGATTGGGATCATCTTTATCACTCACCGACTGGAGGAGGTCTTCCGCATCGCCGACCGGATCGTCGTCCTGCGGGATGGGAAACGGGTTGGCAGTATGCTGATCCACGAGGCCACACCGGAGAAGGTGATCCAGTTAATGGTGGGCCGCGAAGTGGGAGACCTCTTTCAGAAACAGAAGGCGGAAATCGGCCCTCCGCTCCTAGAGGTGCGTGGGTTGACCCGTCGCGGCGTGGTGGAGAACGTCAGTTTCACACTCCGCCGGGGGGAGATTCTGGGCTTTGCTGGCCTAGTGGGTGCCGGTCGTACAGAGACTGTCCGGATGATTTTCGGTGCCGACCCCAAAGACGCAGGGGAAATTCTGATTGAGGGAAAACCGGTCACAATTGAGTCTCCCAAGGACGCACTGGCGGCTGGGATTGGGTTCGTGCCCGAAGACCGAGGCAACCACGGCTTGATTCTTTCCCTCTCGGTCCTGGAAAACATTGTGCTTCCGTCTTTGCATCAGCACACACGCCTGGGCATCTGGCTCAACCGTCTGGGATTGTACCAAACGGCTCAGGAATTTGTGAACAAGTTGAATATCCGCGTCACACAGTTACAGCAAAAGGCAATGTTTCTCTCCGGTGGAAACCAACAAAAAGTGGTTGTCGCAAAATGGCTGGCCCTGCGTCCCCGGATTCTGATTATGGACGAGCCCACTCGGGGGATTGACGTGGGGGCCAAGGCGGAGATTCACGCCCTGATGAGCCGCCTGGCCCAGGAGGGCGTGGGAATCATCATGGTCTCGTCGGAGTTGCCGGAAGTCTTGGGGATGAGCGACCGCATTTTAGTGATGTCTGAGGGAAGAGTCGCAGCGATCCTAAACCGGGAGGAGGCGACTCAGGAACTCATTATGGCCTATGCCAGTGGTGAAAAGATCGCCGAGAGTTTAGAAAAGCCAGCCGGCACAGGTTCGGCCACGCCCGCCAACGGCTGAAGAAGGGAGGTGATGCTGGGGGAGGACCCGGAGCTAAGGAACTCCAACGCTCTCCTTTTTCTATCAATCCACCATATAACTTAAGGAGGGGAAACTATGAAACGGCTGTACTTGTTGCTCGCCATCGCTCTGGTTGCTACCCTACTGGTGTCGTGCGGTCCCCGGCCAACGCCAGCGAAGCCGTCCGCTGAGAACTTCCGGGTAGTGGTCATCGGCAAATCGGTGCACCCCTACTGGAGCAACGTAGAGCTGGGCGTTAGGGCCGCGGCCCGAGACCTGGGTCTCCGGGAGGATCAGGCCATCTTCTTTGTCCCCCCGACCGAAGATGTTGCCAAGCAGATTGAGGTGATGGAGACGTACATCGCCCAGAAAGTGACCGGCATCGCTATAGCGCCCTCCGATCCCGCCGCTCTGGAGCCCGTGATGAAGAAGGCGGCGGAGGCGGGCATCATCGTCACCACGCTGGACACCCCGCCGGTGGAGGGATCCGTCTCCCTGGTCTACATCGGGACGGACAACTACGCCGCTGGCCGGATGGCGGGCGAGGTGATGAAGCAACTGCTTCCGGAAGGGGGCAAGGTGGGCATCGGCCGAGGCTCTGATACGGCGCTGAACGCGCTCCAGCGAACTCAGGGCTTCCTGGACGCTATCGCCGGGACCAAGATTCAGGCACTGGAGCCGGTGAACGATAAGGAGGATGCGGCCCGCGCGCTGGAGTTGGCCAACTCGGTCCTCTCGGCCCATCCGGACCTGGCCGGAGCGTTCGGGGTGTACGCCTACAACGGCCCCGCCTGGGCAACCGCCATCAAGGAGGCCGGGAAGGCAGGCAAGATCAAACTGGTCTGCTTTGATGCCACCACCGACATCATCAACGGCATCAAGGAGGGGGTCATCCACGCCACTATTGCCCAGCGCGAGTACGATATGGGCTACAAGTCGGTACAGCTGATTTACCTCATCGCGACGAAGGGGAAGGAGGCGGCCTTCGCCGAGATGGGGGTGAAGAATGGGGTGATTGACACCGGCGTGGATGTCATCACCGCGAAGAACCTGAAGGAGTACGAGGCCGCCCTGGACGCCCGGGGCATCCCTCACGAGTGGACCACCAAGGGCTGGGAGCCCCCGAGCCAGTAAAGACCCTTGGCCTGAGGGGTTGGCGGGAGGCCAGAGCCTCTCGCCAACCCTTTCTCTATTCCCGCTTTGCGGTTTTGATGAAGGAGGAGCCATGAGCGACCGCTATCAGCCCAAGCCGGAGCATAAGTTCTCCTTTGGCCTGTGGACTGTGGGAAGTGTGGGGCGCGACCCCTTTGGAGAACCAGTGCGGGAGCGATTATCGCCCGTGGACCTGGTCTATCTACTGGCGGAGGTCGGGGCTTGGGGCGTGAACTTCCACGATAACGATCTGGTCCCGATAGATGCGACTCCGGCAGAACGCGACCGGATTGTCGCCGATTTCAAGAAGGCTCTTCGGGACACCGGCCTGGTTGTCCCAATGGCCACCACTAACCTCTTCAGCGATCCCGTTTTTAAGGATGGTGCCTTTACGTCCAACGACCCCCGAGTTCGGGCCTACGCCCTCCAGAAGACGATGCGAGCCATAGACCTGGGCGTGGAACTGGGAGCCAAGATTTACGTCTTCTGGGGCGGCCGCGAGGGGGTGGAGACGGATGCCGCCAAGAATCCCGTAGAGGCCTTGAAGCGAATGCGCGAGGCTCTCAACTTTCTCTGCGAATATGTCATTGACCAGGGCTATGACCTCAAGTTTGCGCTGGAGGCGAAGCCCAACGAGCCTCGCGGGGACATTTATCTGGCGACCACCGGTCATATGCTCGCTTTCATAGAGACCCTGGACCACCCGGAGATGGTGGGGGTAAACCCGGAAGTGGCCCATGAGCACATGGCCGGGCTGAACTTCCTGCACGCTATTGCCCAGGCCTGGGAGGCGGGGAAGTTGTTCCACATTGACCTCAACGACCAGGCCTTCGGTCGCTACGACCAGGACTTCCGCTTCGGTTCGTGGAACCTCAAGTCCGCCTTTTTCCTGGTCAAATTCTTGGAAGACGTCGGCTATGAAGGGCCCCGTCACTTTGACGCGCATGCCTACCGGACTGAGGACTACGAGGGGGTTAAGGAGTTTGCCCGGGGCTGTATGCGAACATATCTCATCCTGAAGGAGAAGGCCGAGCAGTGGAACTCGGACCCGGAAATTCGGGCATTGCTGGAGGAGATCAATGCCGACGATGGCTCTACGGATATGTTCAAGGGACGCTATACCCCTGAAAAGGCCGCGGCTCTGAAGATGGCTTCGTTTGACCGGGTCGCTCTGGGCAAACGGGGCCTGGCCTACGAGCGGCTGGACCAGTTGACCATTGAGATTCTTCTCGGGGTGAGGTAAGAAATTTTTACGGTTTTACAAATACTCTGTCGGGAGGCGTGCGAGGATCCGACTTTTCCCCTTTAAGGAGAGCAAGGGATAGAAAAGCGGGGAGTGGTGGGCGGCTTCGCCGCCCACCACACCCCCCATTTCTATACCATTCTCTCCATAAAGGGGAAAAATCCGATCCACGCACGCCACCCCACAGAGTATTTGTAAAACCGTAAAAAATTATTACCACAACCCCAGAAAAATCACAAAGGTCA
>JANXAH010000146.1 GCA_025062415.1 Anaerolineae bacterium
AGGTTGCTGACCATGTCCATAAAGATGAGCCAGGCCTCGTCGTGCTGAGGGCCCTTGTTGGCCAGGCCGTAGCCGCCCTGCTGGGCCAGGGACTCCTTGGAGACGTACTCGGAGTATTCCAGCCCCTTGGCCTCCATCCCGATATCCTGGACGAACTGGGGGTCGGCGCCGAAGTGTTCCACGAAGTATTTCTTCATGAACCGGATACCCTGCCCGGCGATTTTGCCGAAGCCCTCGCCCCGGGCCATCTGGTGGAGGAGTTCTATGGCCGCGTCGGCGTTGCCGAAACGGAGTTCCAGCCCACCGGTCTTTTCCTTATCCAGAATTCCAGCCTCGTAGCACTCCATCACGAAGGCGGTGAGGGTGCCGAAGGAGATGGTGTCTATGCCGTAGGTATCGCAGTAGAAGTTGATCTCCAGAATCGCATCGGGGTCAAAGATACCGCAGTTGGTGCCCACCCCTGCAATCGTTTCATATTCTGGCCCATCCACGATGACCTTCTGGCCCTTATAGGGGCCGGTGCGGACAATGTAGCCATCTACCGCGTGGGAGCAGGACAGGGTACAGCCGTACCAGCAACCATCGGGGAGCCCCTGGGTGAAGCGAGCCTCCCAGACGTCGCCGTTGACTTTGTAGGCGTCGGGGTGGGAGCCGTACTTGAAGTTGTGGACGGGGAGGAGGTCGTAGTCGTTCATAATTTGGACCAGGTAGGGGGTTCCCCGGCGGCGCATGCGGTTCTGGGAGTCGTCGTAATCGTGGATTTCTTTATGCAGCCGGATGCCGGCGCGAGCGATGCGCGCGGGGTCGGCGGGG
The DNA here is from genome assembly GCA_025062415.1 of Anaerolineae bacterium. Classification (GTDB taxonomy): domain Bacteria; phylum Chloroflexota; class Anaerolineae; order B4-G1; family DUEL01; genus SpSt-77. The sequence goes on from JANXAH010000146.1 coordinate 814, forward strand.
CGGTTGGAATCGGCGCGGACGGGCGGGCTCTTGACGACCAGGGCCTTGATGTGCTTATCCCGAAAGACGGTGCCCGTTCCACCTCGGCCGGCCTGCTTGAAGCGGAACGCGCCCCGGCGGCGGTCGTAGAAGGCGAAGTTGAGGCAGCCGATGCGGGTGTGTTCCGCACCCTTCCCGGCGGAGACGGCGGACATAAAGTAGCGGTCTTCGTCTTTCTCCGCCATCTGTTGGATGAGCCACTCCCCAATGAGGTGGGTGTCCACCGGGACGTCGGGGGCCTCTTCTATAGTGACGCGGCCCTTCTGGCCGTCAATGACGACGATGACCTCCCGGTCGGCCTTGCCCTGAATTTCTATGGCGTCCCAGCCGGAGAACTTGAGCAGGGGCCCGAAGTGGCCACCGACGTTGGAGTCTATGGGGATGTCGGTAAGGGGAGAAATGGTAACGACCAGGGACTTGCCGGAGCCAGGGTACTGGGTGATGCCGCCGATGGGGCCCGAGGAGATGATGATTTCATTCTCCGGATCGTTCCACTTCGTGTCGTCGCGCGTCCCGTGCCAGAGGAGCCAGAGGCCGAAGCCCCGGCCACCGATGAACTTTTCCTTCATCTCCTCGGTGACCAGTTTGGCGGCGATGGTGTAATCGGAAAGGTTGACGTAGAGCGTCTGCCCGGTATAGCCCCGCTCCACTGGCGGGACGGTATAAGTGTACTCAGCCAGAACCTTGCGGGTGGTCTGCGGTTGGTCGGACATAGTTCCTCCCTGTTACGTGCTTCGTATTGCGTGGTGCGTACTTCGTGTTGCGTATTTACGGATCCAGACGATACTGCGGGTCGTCGGGTGCGCCTCTCTGCAGCCAGGCGGGAACATCCTTCCGGTCCGGATTTAGCCAGAGAATGTCCGCCAGTTCAGGAATATGTTTTGCCAGTTGGGAGAATTGCTCTCGTTGCTTTTCGTTCAAGGAGATAATCCGGCGGTCGGATGCCAGCGCAAGTTCTATCAGGAACAGGTCTTTCTCCACCTGTCGGATTCCGGGCCACAGCCTTTGCGCCCAGGCTTCCGCACGACTTCGCACTGGGCTGTGCTGGGGAAGGGGAATCCAGTGCACCTGTCTCTTTCTCCGCATCTGTGTATACCACTCCATACTGTACCTGGATACATAGAACGGCCAGGTTTCCGAAGGCCCTGTTGAGCCCTGTTCTTGATCTCGCCGCCTTATCCACTCACCCTCAAGTTCATCACACATTGCTATTCTAAACCCAAACTGGCGTATGGCGTCCAGGGTCTTCCGGCAATTTCGGGAAGTCGGATGGTCTCTGGTGCCAGCAGCGCGAACAATGGAAGTGTTGACGACCAGGGCAAAGGGAGACCGGGGTTTCTGGTTCATTGCTGGCGGCTCCGACGTTGGGCTGCAGCATCCAGATACGCGCCCATCGCATCCAGCGCAACATCGCTAAAATCCACCGGCCAGTCTCCAAAAGTGCCCTCCTCGTCCAATTCGGCAGTTTGAACGTGGGTGACTCCTTCTTCGTCTCGCTCAAACCAGTGCAATTTCACAGCGTCTGGTTCAAGTTTTCCTTCGGCGACCGCCTTCTGAATTCCCAACAGGATCAATTCGCTGTGGGTTTCCACCACTACCTGCACTCCACGCAGAGCGGCCTGCACCAGCAAGTCCGCCAGTTTCACCTGAGCGTTTGGGTGGAGGTGGATTTCTGGCTGTTCTACGTAGACCAGTTGCCCCGGCTGAGCAGCCCGCAGGGCTACCAGCACGGGCAAAACCTGGGAAAAGCCGAATCCCACATCGGCGAGGTTGACCATATCGGATTCTGTCTGCAGGCGGCCAGCGAGGAGTTCCACTTCAGTGTCGCTGATCCTCCGGGCTTCCACTTTCCAGGTCAAGCCTATGTGTTGCAGGTCGTTCCATAAACCAGTCAACTGATCCGATTTTCTTTCCTGCCATCGCGTGATGACGCCTGCTACATAGTCCTGGAAGAGCCCAGGGAAATATTGTTTTTCAGGCACTGTGTAGGGGTATCGGCGCTGAGGATTGCCCCGCAGGGCGGGAATATGAATTGTCCCTTTCGCAATCTCTCCAAAGATGACCCAGGGCAGAAAGGGAAACCAATCCGCATTGCCGCCAACGGCAAGGGCGAGGAAGCCCCGATAGGAACTCACATTTAATTCCACCCCTTTTCCAAATTCCAGTGTGGCGCTCAACCACTTTTTAAATAGCCGAATCAGGCCCTGGATGGCTTCTTGTATCTCTGCGGCCATATCGGCACGCAGGGAGAGCGTGCAATCTCCGTAGCCCCAGATGTTCTCTGCAGTCAGAAAGGAATAGCCCTCTTGATCCGGGCGGAACCTCAGTTCTCCAAAGAGCCCCTCCTTCGTTTCCAGGATCACTGTAAAGGTCTCGGCCCCTTTCCAGAGCGTCTCCCGGGCGGTGCCCAGCGAGACGTTCGGACCGCCTAAAAGCAGGCGGCCCGGATCGTATCGAGCTTCCAGGCTCTGTTTAAAAAGGAGAAGAGGCTGCATCAGCGACGATTTGCCGGAACTATTAGCTCCGGCCAGAAGGGTCAGGTCTCCGAACTCAATACTCGCTAAATTGCGCAGAGACTTGAATCCCTCAACGGCAATCCGCCGAAGACGATATCGCGTCTCGCTGTTGTTCACTGTTTACCCCCTTTCTCCATTCCTCCAGCCGCCGGACGCTTTCGGTGTAGCGCTCCAGCGCGGCCAGTTTCTCCTGGCGTTCGGCCTCGCTCCGCTGAGGGCACAGTTTCCAGCAGAATTCCACCAACTCCACGTACCGCCGCCAGGCTTCCTGGGAGGAGAGCCGACGCGCATCGTGAGCCCGTTCGGCCTCCTCGGCCTCGCTCCAGCGCCGGTATTGTTCATAAGCCTGGCGGTATATCTCTTTGTCCGGCATCAATCCGCATTTCTCTGCGCCCATCTGCGTCCTACTTCCCGGGCCGATGGACGGGCTCCTTCAGCCTTTCTTGAACGGCGTAGTACAACTGCTCTTCATCCGAGAGCCCGACTCTGCCAATTTCCTGAACCGCTACCGCATCATAACCCCGACGCCGCAGGGCGACGGCCAACCGGGAACCCATGGACACATCTTCATCAATCAGTAGCCGAATCTTGGACATATTCCACTCTCCTGATCAGGGCTCTTACAAATGGGAACGCACCGCTATATATACGCCCTATATACGCCTGGTGCAGTCATTCCCGATCAGGAGAGGCGCAGAAAATCCGCTGGCCTTTCGGGCCCACTTTCATGCCGTATTCTTCAAACACTCGCTCCGGTTGATTCTCCTCTATCAGCCGTTCTACTCTTGTAAGAAAATCTGCGTCTGTCCTCCATTGCATCTCTATCTACTTCCTGGGCCGGTACTGGATGGCCTCCGCCAGGTGGGCCGTCTCTATCCGGTCGCTGCCGGCCAGATCGGCGATGGTCCGGGCGACTTTCAGGATGCGGTGGAAGGCCCGCGCGCTCATGTGCAGTTGCTGCATCGCGGCCCGTACCAGCGCTCGTCCCTGCTCATCCAGCCGACAGTACTCCCGGACGTCCGTCGGGCCCATATCGGCGTTGCAAGTCAGGGAGGTGCCGGCGAAGCGGCGCCGCTGCATCTCCCGCGCTCGCTCCACCCGCTCCCGGATGGACGCCGAGGGCTCTCCCCGCCGGTCGTCGGTCAGTTTCGCGTAATCCACCCGTGGGACCTCTATGTGGATGTCTATCCGATCCAGCAATGGTCCGGAGATGCGCTTCTGGTAACGGGCGATGGCCGAAGGGCTGCAGGTGCACTCCCGCACGGGATCGCCGTAGTAGCCGCAGGGGCAGGGGTTCATCGCCGCAATGAGCATAAACCGGGCAGGGAAGGTGAGGGTTCCGGTGGAGCGAGCGATGGAGACGACACCGTCTTCCATCGGCTGACGGAGGGCCTCCAGCGTGTGCGGGTTGAACTCTGGGAGTTCGTCCAGAAAGAGAACACCCCGATGGGCCAGAGAGATTTCGCCAGGGCGAGGCCAGTGCCCTCCGCCCACCAGCCCCGGATAACTGATGGTGTGGTGAGGGGCCCGGAAAGGGCGGTGGCGAACCAGCGGCGTATCTGGCGGCAGGAGGCCCGCCACGCTGTAGATTTTGGTCACCTCCAGCGCCTCCTCCAACGTCATCGTCGGCAGGATGGAGGGGACGGAGCGGGCCAACAGGGTCTTTCCGGCCCCCGGAGGCCCGACCATCAGGACATTGTGCCCACCCGCAGCGGCCACTTCCAGCGCCCGCTTGACATGCTCCTGTCCCTTAATGTCGGCGAAGTCCGCTGCATAGGTTGGAGGCGGCGCAGCCAGCGGGTCATCGGTTGGAACGTAGCGGGAAATCTGCTGAAGCCCCTGCAGGTGGGCGGCCAGTTGTGCCAGGTTCTCCACGGGATAGACCTCCAGCCCATCTACCAGTGCGGCCTCCGGCGCGTCGGCCGCGGGAACAAAAAGTCGCTTCAGCCCCTCCTGCCGGGCAACGGCGGCGATGGGGAGAACGCCGGGGATGTGGCGGACAGAGCCATCCAGCGAGAGTTCGCCGACGAAAAGCGCGCCCTCCACAGCCTGAGGCCACGCCTGCTCCGACGCAACCAGAATTCCCACCGCGATGGGTAGGTCGTAGGCAGGGCCTTCCTTGCGCAGGTCCGCCGGAGCCAGGTTGATGGTGAGCCGGTTGCGCGGGAAGGTGAGGCCGGAGTTTTTGATGGCCGTCCGAACCCGTTCAGTGGACTCTTTGACCGCTGTGTCCGGGAGGCCGACGATGGTGAGAGAGGGGAAACCCGGAGAGGAGTCCACCTCCACCTCAACGAGGATTCCCTCCAGGCCGATGAGGGCGCAACTGGTGACCTTCGCCAGCATAGGTGCTTTCTTGTCCCGGTGGTTTGGTTAAGAGGGCGTAGTTAGTTTACCATACCTGCGGAGATGGAGCAAGTGAAAGTTCACCCTTTTCTTTTCCTCCCACTTGCGCTATAATCACCCCCAACAGGGGGTGACCCATGGAACAGGCAGACCTCATCCTCACCGGTGGCATCGTCCTGACGATGAACGACCGGTACGACCTCTATAACCCCGGCGCCGTGGTCATTCGGGACGGAGCCATTGTCGCTGTGGGGCCCGCGGAAGAAATCGCCCGGAAATGGACGGCGCGCGAGGTGGTGGATTGCGGCGGGCACGCCATCCTCCCCGGCCTCATCAACGCCCACACTCACGCCCCAATGTCCCTCGTGCGCGGCCTGGCCGACGACCTCCGGCTGGATGTCTGGCTCATTGGCTACATGATGCCAGTGGAGCGGGAATTCGTCCGCCCCGATTTCTGCTGGCTGGGCACCCAACTGGCCTGCGCAGAGATGATTCGCTCTGGCATCACCTGTTTCGGGGATATGTATTACTATGAGGAAGCCGTCGCCGACGCCGCGGCGCAGGTCGGGATGCGGGCCATCTGCGCCCAGTCCATTCTGAAGTTCCCCACTCCCGACGCGCTCAGTTACGACGAGGGACTCCGCCTGGCGGAGGACTTTATCGGCCGCTGGAAGGGACACCACCTGGTCATTCCTGCGGTCGGGCCCCACGCGGCCTATACCGCAACCGCGGAGATGATCCGGGAGTGCGCCCAACTGGCCCTGGCCTACGACGTCCCCATCCATATCCACGTGGCGGAGACAGCCCAGGAGGTCCAGGACCACCGGGCCGAGTTCGGAATGCCCGTCGTCCCTTGGGTGAAGAAACTGGGGCTGCTGGAGGCGAAGGTCACCGCAGTCCACTGCGTCCATCTGGACGAAGGGGAGATGCACACCCTGCTCCACCACAACGCAGGCGTGGCGCACAACCCGACCAGCAATCTGAAACTGGCCAGCGGTATTGCGCCTGTGGCTCGGATGCTCGCACTGGGGCTCCCCGTGGGGATCGGGACCGACGGCCCCGCCAGCAACAACGATCTGGATATGTTTGAGGAAATTCGGCTGGCTGCCCTGCTGGCGAAGGGCGTCACCGGCGACCCGACGGCCCTTCCCGCCCGTCAGGCTCTGGCGATGGCGACCCGCCTGGGCGCTCAGGCCCTCCATATCGCCCACCTGACCGGCTCCCTGGAGGTGGGAAAACGGGCCGACATCGCCGTCGTCAATCTGGAGGACCTTCACCTGACCCCCCGGTTCGGCCGGGATCCCGACGGGGTCTATTCCCTGCTGGTCTACGCCGCCAAGGCCAGCGACGTCCGCCACGTCCTCTGTGACGGCCGGTGGCTGATGCGGGACCGGGTCCTCCTGACCGTGGATGTGGAGGGACTCCGGGCTCAGGCAATGGAGATCGCCCAGCGGATTGACCGCTTCCTCAGCATCCGTGAGGGGAGCATCCTGAGCAAGTTGCTGGCGATCAGCAGCGTCGCACGGGAGAAAACCTTTGAAGTTCAGGTCAAAGTCCGACTGACGGACGACGCCGGGGTCCTGGCTGTCCTCACGAGTGGCACGCTGCCTATAGTGGAACGGTCCCAGCGGCGCCAGTACGACACGTACTTCCTGTTCAACGATGCGGAGCGCAGCCGCCTGCGCTACCGGGAAGACGAGTTGCTGGACGAGAATGGCCAGGTGACCGACGTCCGTTACCGCCTCACGCTGACCACGGAGGGAAAGGAGCGGGAGTTTCCCCATTCGGTGCTCCTCTCCCGCTCCCGCTTTGACGCGCCCGCGACCCGAAGCCTTCGGTTCTACCGGGAATATTTCAAACCGGCCCAGGAAGTGGAAATCCACAAGGAGCGTCGCCGCTACCACATCCGCTACGGCGGAACCGACTTCGCGGTCAACCTGGACCGAGTCGTTCGGCCGGAACTCCCTGGCTACTTCCTGGAACTCAAAAGCCGCACCTGGTCGGCCCAGGACGCCCAGCGGAAGGCGGAACTCCTGGGAGAACTCCTGGCGATTTTCGGTGCGAAGGAGGAGGAACTGGTCCGACGGGAGTATCTGGACCTGGCGCGGGAGTCTGCTTCCGGACCCACGCGTTCCGGCTCAGAATGATCAGCCCGACGACTTGTCGCAACACGTTTGGCTTTAGAGGCCTTTGGGATGGTTGTGAAGAATACGTGAACAGGGGT
>JANXAH010000033.1 GCA_025062415.1 Anaerolineae bacterium
GGTCTGAGAGAATTCAGGCTGGGGCGGCAGGATTCGAACCTGCGGATGACGGATCCAAAGTCCGTTGCCTTACCGCTTGGCTACGCCCCATCACCACTATAATCTTACCACGTTTTGATCAGATGGCAACTGCAGCCCCTACACCAGTTTGGTTCCACTTGACTTTATCTACATCTTGCTCTTTTATAGCCGCCGGAAGCAGTTTCTGAATATTTTCCTACTACTCCCCGAAAAGGGCCAAACTTCAGGCCCCCCTCCGTCAGGGTACAACGACAACTCTGGATATCAGCAGTGAGTTCCACTCCGAAAGGGCCACATCTTCCCCGCTGAGAATTCTTGGAGGATACCGGGCCTCCGTCTCCGGATCCCACCATCCCACTTCCAGCCGGTACTCGCCGGGCGGCGCCGTCGGCCAGACCCGAAAGGTGTAGTCGTCCTTATAGATGCGTCCCGGTGACCACCAGTTGATCGCCATCTGCTTATCCTCCTGTCCCCAGAGCGGCGTCCCCGTCTCCGGGTTAACCGTCGGACCGATCAGATGGACGAAACTGTTGGCCGGACGGTCCAGTTTGCGGGGAATTTCCCAGAAGAGAGTCAGCGTCAGTTCATCGCCGGGCCGGACCCGGTGGGACGAAACTGCGTAGCCACAGAGGTGGAGGATGTCCCCGAACCAGATGTCGGTCTGGACCTGCGCGCCATGGGTGGATTGGCAGGTGGAGTGACGGCGCAGGAAAGTGGTATGGGGGTCCAGATAGAGCCCCTTCAGCGCCACCAGCCCGGCCAGCAGGGCCAGGGCCCACCAGCGAGGGCGCGGGTACTCCGGATACAGGACCGACGCAGGTCGGCCGCGCCAGAGAAGGGCCACCAGGAGAAGCCCCAACGCCGTGACCCCACTCAGAATTCCACCGACCCGCTGAGCCGCCGTCCCCTCGTACCGCAGCACCACCGTGTGCCGCCCGGCTGGAACGTCCAGCAGGACGTAGCCGCTCCCCTCGGCCGGACGGATGGGCACCGGTTTTCCATCCACATAACCAGCCCATCCGGGGAAATAGAGCACGTGGAAGGCACCGTTCAGGCCCACAGGTGTCTCCAGTTCGGCCTCCAGATAGCGGATTCCCCGCGCATACCGGAGAACCCGTCCGCCTTCGGGCAGGTTGGAGATGGGGCTCTCCGCGATGCGCTGGGCCTCCTCCGGGCTGAAGGCCACTGTCCGCCAGCGGGGGAGCAGTTCTTTGTAGTAACTGAGGTCGGGGAAGCCCGTGCGCAACGTGAAGGCCAGGACGTCCTGAGGGGTGGGGTCGCGGGGGACAGAGGCGTGGTGAGCCAGCAGGTTAGGGTAGAGAAAGGGAAGCGTCAGAGCGAGGGCCAGGACGACAATCGTCGCAGCCACCCTGCCCCGCCAGCGGGCAGGAGTTGATGCGACCAGTGCTCCTGCTGCCACACCAACGGCCAGCCCAACGGTGCAGAGGAGCCGCCAACGGAAGTTCAGGTAGGCCATCACGCTCAGTTTCCCCAGCACCTCCCAGATGGGGGTCGCTGAGGGGGTCTGTAGCCAGAGCGCGACAAGGCTCCAGAGGGCCAGTCCGCCGACCCAGATGGCCTGGGCTTTTTCCCGGTCTCTCCACAGGGTCATACTGAGGGCCAGCGCAGTAGGGAGCAGAAGCGCTGTCAGCAGTCCCAGGTCATTGCCAATGGTATTGTTGGCCCTCCCAACGTCAAAGACCGGCGGAAGGCCGAAGAACTCGGTGAGCGGAAACGCTGCGACAACCAGGGAGGTCCACTGGGAGGCCGAGGCATTCTGGAGTTGGACGGCGGAGCGCTCCGCCATAAAGGGGATCAGAAAGAAAGCGGCCAGCGACAGGCCCCCGGTCAGGGCAACAGGGACCCAAAGAAGGCCTCGCAGGCCGTTCTTCAGAGCCACGAAAAGCAAGAACAAGGCAAGAACAGGAAGCGTCAGAAGGGCTGTAGCGTTGTGGGTCAGGATGAGGGCGGCCCACGCAGCCGCGGCGAGGGCAAGGCGGAAGCCACTGGGCCGTTCCGTCAGCGCCAGCAGGGCCCACAGCATCCAGGGCAACAGGGCGATCGCTGCGCCCTGGGGAGATCCCCGTTCAAACAGGTCCTTCAGCAGATAGGGGGCGTAGACATAAACCGCTGCGGCCGCCAGCGCTGCCTCAGCGCGGTGGAAGAGAGCCAGCCCCAGCCCGAACATCCCTGCCGAGGCGGTCAGAAAGGTCAGCGCAACGACGGCCCGCCAGGTCAGGGCGAAGGGAATCCCAACCGCATGCAGAGCGGCCATCAGGAAGTAAATCAGGGGGGAGTAGAAAGTGAAAATCGGACCACCCAGCCCCCCGTTGATGGCGGGAACCCAGCGGGGATAGACCTGGCCATCGGCCACCGCAGTTGAGAAGACGACGGCCCGGTAGATGTGGAAAAGGGCCGCGTCCACTGCGTGCTCCTCTATAGGGTACACCAGCGCCTGCCAGATAGCAAACGCTGGCAACATCAGGGCCAGAAGCCACCAGAATACGTTTTCGTTGCGATGAGGCTGTCGCGCCGGAATTTTGTCGTCCTTCCGGAAGATAGGAGAGGTCTGCATTCAGGGTTTCCCAATCAGTGCGTACGAGATCGCCTTGTAGAGCAGTTTTGCCGCCGCAAACTCCGCCATATGCAGCCCCGGCACGGGTGCCAGTTCCACACAGTCCATCCCCACCACCGCCCGCGCCGCCCGCGCCGTCAGCCGAAGCACCTCCAGCGCCTCCCCCCAGGTCAGCCCATCCGGCTCCGGCGTCCCCGTCGCCGGGATAACCGACGGGTCCAATCCATCCACATCTATGCTCAGGTAGACCCGGCGCTCGTCCAAGCGCGCGGCCAGTTCCTCCTGCCATCCCCCGCCGTGAATCTCCTCAGCATACCAGATGCGGACCCGTTCGGGGTTCCTGGCCGCAAACTCCACCTCCTCCGGGCAGATGGAGCGGACGCCGACCAGCAGGACCTGCTCCACACCGGGCAGGTCCAGGAGCCTGCGGGCGGTGCAGGCGTGGCTGTAGGGGTTCCCTTCGTACTCGTCCCGCAAATCCGCGTGGGCATCTATCTGGACAAGGGTGAGCGGGCTCTTCTGGGCCCGGAGAATCCCCCGTACCAGCCCGACGGTGACCGTGTGTTCCCCGCCCAGCCCGACCAGGAGTTTGCCCGTGGCAGCCCAGCGGGCCGCGTGCTCCGCGATAACCTCCACGGCCCGCGCGGCATCCTCCGGGAGAACCGGTGTGGGCAGGGTATGGACGCCGTACTCCAGCGCAACTTCCCGTCCGAACTCCCGGTCGTAGAGTTCCACCTGCTGCGAGGCGCGCAGGATGGCTGCGGGGCCATTCCGGGTGCCCCGCCCGTAGGTGACCGTGGCCTCCAGAGGCAGGGGGAGGACCAGGGTCCGCGCCGGCTCAAAGGAACAAAAGGGCTCCGGCAGACCGAGAAAGTTATCCGGGATTACCCCATAGTCGGACTCCTAAATCAACACCGCCGCCGCAACGACCGTTGTCCAGACGCCCCCCGGCGCTGCGGTTGCGGCCATCGCGATGCTGGTGGAATCCACAATCTCGCCCCCCATCGCATACTGTTGCTTGCGCTCGTTGTAGTCCCGGTCGGGGTCAAAGGGGATACCCAGGGTGGTCGCCAGCATCGTCGCGGCCAGGTCTTCGGCGTAGTCGGCGGCCTCCTGCTCCGTCTGGCCAAAGGCGTGGTGTTCGGAGAGGTAGCCGTACTTGTTGGGATCGGCAGGGCGGGCCATCCCGACAGCGGCTGCGATCCGGCGCCCCGGCTCGTTGGTGGACATCTCCGCCAGAACGACGAAGACCACCTCGCCAGGCTGCAGGAGGGCCAGCCCTTCCTCCCGCGTGACGACCTGGCAATAGGGCGGGAAAATTGAGGAAACCCGCACCAGGTTGAACTGGGCGATCCCGGCCTCCCGCAGGGCCATCTCAAAACTGGTCAGTTGTTGTTTATGGACTCCCATCCCGCGCGTAAAGAACATTTTGCGGGGGATCAGGCGCATCTCATCTACCTCCTCACCACAGATAGAATGGGGGCTCGGCGCTTGGGGGCGTAAGGCCTCTCTTGCCGGGCGATCCGGGGGTATTATAACACAAAATCGTCGGGTCTCCACCTCCTCTTGTTCGCCCGGCCCAAATGCAAAATGGCACCCTGCCTTCATCTCTTGCCAGCCGTTCCCCCCTCAAACCATTCCCCCCAGACCGATCCCGATCTCCGCTGATGGCCCTCCGCTCCGCAGCAGTCGCAGGTGAAGCAGGCCGGCGGACCTGAACCCTTCCCTGGGTGGTCGTTCCCTTCGTTCCCGATACCCGGCTCCTGCGGGGATTGTCCCGCCTCCTGCTGGGTCACGGTGGCATTGCAACTGAGAGCGAGTCTGAAAATTTCGGTTCTCCGGGGACCTGTCTGTAGCAGGCCGCCAGGCCTGTGAATATCGTCAGAAAGCTGTTTTAGGCCACCTATCACAGGCTAACGGCCTGCGCTGCAGGCTAAGAGCCTACGTTACAGGCTAACAGCCTGCGTTACAGGCTAACAGCCTGCGCTACGGGTAACGCAGGCCGCCAGGCCTGCATCCGTGCAGGCTAACAGCCTGCGCTGCAGGCTAAGAGCCTGCGCTACGCAGCCCTCAGCATTTTTCAGACACACTCTGATAAGTACCTTATCCCAACTTATGTCCGAACCTCAGAG
>JANXAH010000065.1 GCA_025062415.1 Anaerolineae bacterium
TCCTGCGAGGTGCTTGTGGGAATCCGGCGATCGTGGTAAAACAACCTTGACTCTCTGGGAATGCGTGTAGCGCAAGGGGAGAGACAAATGACCGTGGCATCCTTTCCCGCCGACCAGTTCTACCTGGGCCGCGAGTACGACCCGACGGCCGATCGCGTCACCGACCGTCCCGTCTTCTATCCGCCCCGCCACCTGACCACCCACGCCATCATCCTGGGGATGACCGGGTCCGGAAAGACGGGGCTGGGGATTGTCCTGCTGGAGGAGGCCCTGCTGGCGGGCATCCCTATCCTGGCGGTAGACCCCAAGGGCGACCTGGCCAACCTGCTCCTGACGTTTCCCGACCTGCGGCCGGAGGACTTCGCCCCGTGGGTGGACACGGAGATGGCCCGGCGGAAGGGGAGAACCCCGGAGGAGGTCGCCGCAGAGGAGGCCAAGCGGTGGCGGGAAGGGCTGGCCCAGTGGGACATCGGACCTGACCGGATCGCCCGTCTCCGGCAGGCCGCGGAGTTTCTCCTCTTCACCCCCGGCTCCACTGCCGGGCTCCCCCTCAACGTCCTCTCCCGCTTTGCGCCGCCGGAGGTGGAAGAGGACGAGGAATCCCGTCAGGAACGGGTGAGCGGGCTGGTCAGTGCGCTGCTGGGGTTGGCGGGACGGGAGGCCGACCCCCTCCAGAGCCCCGACCACATCTTCCTTTCCCTGCTCGTAGAACACCTCTGGCGAAGCGGGGAGCCTGTGGACCTTCCGACTCTCGTCCGCCTTGTTCAGGACCCGCCGGTCCGTCAGGTCGGCGTCTTTGACCTGGAGAGTTTCTTTCCCCAGAGGGAGCGGTTCGCCCTGGCCCGCGCGCTCAACGGCATCCTGGCTGCGCCGGGGTTCGCCGCGTGGCGGGAGGGGATGCCGCTGGAGATCGGCACCCTCCTGCGCGCGCCCGACGGGCGTCCCCGAGCCTCCCTTTTCTACCTGGCCCACTTGGAGGACGCCGAGCGGGCCTTCTTCATCACCCTGCTCCTGGAGGCCGTTCGGGACTGGATGGCGGACCAGCCCGGCACCTCCAACCTCCGGGCCCTCCTGTATTTTGACGAGGTCTACGGCTACTTCCCACCCTATCCCTCCAACCCGCCGACGAAGCGGCCGCTGATGATGCTGGTCAAGCAGGGCCGCGCGGCCGGGCTGGGCGTCGTCCTGGCGACCCAGAACCCCGCCGACCTGGACTACAAGGGGCTGACCAACGCCGGGACCTGGGCCGTGGGACTCCTGCGAACAGAACGGGATAAGGCCCGGGTTCTGGAGGGACTGGAAGGGGCTGCGTCGGCGATGGGGGCCGGCCTGGACCGGGCCGGGTTGGACCGGGCCATCAGCGGGCTCCGGCCGCGCGTCTTTCTCTGGCACGATGTCCGGGCGGGAAAGACGTTGTTCCTGCAGACCCGCTGGGCGATGTCCTACCTCTGCGGCCCGCTGACTCGCGCCCAGATTCGCCAACTGGTCGCGGCTCCGCCTCCGGCGCGGCCCGAAGAGAGGGGCGTCGCGCGGGCAGAAGTGGCCCTTGCCCCGGCGTCCCGGCCCACCGAGGCCCGATCCCATCCCCCCACCCTCCCTCCGGATATCCCTCAGGCCTTCCTTCCTGCGGCGGTCACCCTGGAATGGGCCCTCCGTCGCCACGAGGAGCGGTCGGGGCAAGCCGTGCTGGCGACCGACCGACGGCTGGTCTATCTCCCGCGCCTTCTGGCGATGGGCACGGTCTACCTGAACAACGAGCGCATCGGCCTGCGGCATACGGAGACGGTGGTCCGGCTGGTGGAGGCACCCTCTCCTCCTGTCCTTCCAGAGTGGGGGACCGGGGAGATCGCGTTGGGTGCGGGAGACCTTTCCCACCGTCCCCCGGAGGAAGGGGTCTACGGCCCCCTTCCGGCACATATGGCCCAGCCCGCCCACTACGCGCGCTGGAGCCGCTCCTTCGCGGAGTTCCTCTACCGGGAGACCCGTCTGACCCTGTGGTACAATCGGGCGCTCAAACTCTACAGTCGGCCCGGAGAGAGCGCGCGGGAGTTTCGCCGCCGCTGCGAGGAGGTGGCCCGGGCCCGTCGGGACGAGGAGGCCGCGCGCGTGCGCGCGTCCTATGAGCGGCAGATGGCCCGCATCCAGGAGAAGTTGCGCCGGGAGGAGCAGGAACTGGCCCAGGACCAGGCGGAACTGGAGGCACGCAAGCGGGAGGAACTGTTAAGTTACGGCGAGGCAGCGCTGAACCTCTTCACCCGACGGCGCCCGTCGTACATGATTTCCCACGTGAGCCGGAAGCGGCGGCTGACTCAGCAGGCAGAGGCGGAGGTACAGGAGTCGGTGGAGGCCATCCGGATGTACCAGGAACAACTGGAGGACCTGGCTGCGCGGTGGGAGGAGGAGGCGGCGGCCCTCAACGAGCGCTGGGCTGCGACCCTGGAGCAGATGGAAGAGGTGGAGGTCGCCCCTCGCCGGGGGGATATCGCCGTGGATTTCTGCGGCCTGGTCTGGGTGCCCTTCTGGGAAGTTGGGACGAAAGAGGGGGCCCGACTGCTCCTGCCCGCCCATCCGGCCCTGGAGTAGAAGAGGGGGGCGGCGGCGGCCCGCCTGGGGCGGGCCGCCGCCGCCCCTAAACCCCTACCGGTGGAGGTTCCTATGCCAGCAATTCCCCCTGCCATCCTGAAGAAACTCTACCTGAAAAACTCCCTTCGGAACGAGGAGGGAGGCTTCTCTCTGGCCCTCCAGAACACCATCGCCCCAGGCGTCATCCTGGGCTTCAAAGGAGTGACCGTGGACGGCAGGAACGTCCCGCTGGAGGGCGTCACGGTTATCCAGCCCGATGGAACCGCGGTTCCAGCGACGGGCATCTCCGAAAGCAGCCCCCTCCTCTTCCCTGCCGGGGCAACCGTCACCCTGAAGGTCCAGGGAACAACCCTCCCTCCTGGCAACCATCAAATCAACATCCGGGTCGTGGTGAAAGACGTGGGCCCACTGGAGATCCCGGTCGCCGACCGGGTATGACTCAAGCCAACGCACCGGGCACTCCGGAAGATGCCCGGTACTGAACCCTCCCACGTCTCACTCCTTCTCATTTCTAAAGAAATGTTTTTCGTGGCGGGAGCACAGCCGCCGCCACGAAAAACAATCTTCTTTTTCCGGGTCCAGTTCTCAAAGCAATCGGGGGCACACGGGCCGGGTCAGGCGGCCCTCCAGCCGCGCGATGCGGTGACAGAGTTCAGAGACCACCTGTTCCCGGTGAGGGCCAGGGGGAAGCCGCTGAGCCCGCGCCAGTGCCTGGCGGGCCCAGGCCAGGGCCAGCGCCGGGCGCGCCAGGTGCCACTCGTAGACCTTCGCCAGTTCCACTGCGGGCAGGACGTCGTCCGGCCGCTCCAGGGCCAGTTGCTGCCAGATTTCCACCGACGCGCCCCACTCTCCCCGCCGTCGGAGGCTTGCGCCCAGGTCCCGCAGGGCGCGCGCCCGAACGACCGGGGAGGTCTTCCGGCGCAGGACCTCCCGCAGGACGGGCTCCGCGTCCCACCCCGCCTCTTCATACCACCGGGCCAGCGCAAGCAGTTCCTCGCCACAAAGGTCCAGGTCCCCCGCCGGCTCCGCAAGGGCGGATCCCATCCGTGCCGCCAGGGTGACCATACTCAAAATATCCATCCGGTTGTGGTAGAAAATCCGGGGGAGTTCCCGCGCGTCGCCCGTCCGCAGATAGTCCCGGTAGACCAGGGGAATTACCCCGCTGGGGATGTCCTCCTGGTCGCGCAGGACGCCCAGGACGTCCCGCTCCAGGGCCGTCAGGGCGCGGGAGGGGAGCCTCTCTCGCCAGAGCCGCCGGGCTGGGGGGAGAAGGTCCAGATGAGGCGTTGCGGCCAGGGGAAAGGGCCGCCGGGCCAGGATGAACCGCGCCTCCAGAATCGGGAGGTCAAACCCGCGGCCGTTGAAGGTGACCAGAAGGGAAAAGCGCGGGAGAAACTCCTCCAGGAACTGAAGCATCGCAGGTTCGTCGCCGGGGTCCCGCAGGAAAAGTTGCAGGATACGGAACCGCTCCCCCTCAAAGAACCCCAGTCCGACCAGAAAGGCCATCGTCCCCGTCCCACCGGAGAGGCCGGTCGTCTCGGTGTCCAGGAAGAGAGTTCCGGTGAGGGAGGCGGACCCAATGGCAGGATCGTTGCCGAGGACGGCAAGGGCCTCCGGGGAGACTTTCAGAAAGGCGTCCAGGGAGAGGCGACCGTGGCGGGA
>JANXAH010000163.1 GCA_025062415.1 Anaerolineae bacterium
ATCCCCACCCCCAGCGCCAATCCTACTGCTGCGCAGGTCCCCAGCGCGCCCCAGCGCAGTGTCAGCGGAAGACCCGCCAGGCCCAAAATCCCTACCTGGGCCCAGAGTAGTGTAGCAGCACGCGCCGGTTTGCCCGTTGCGTTCAGCAACACTCCGGCATTTTCCAGATGGGGCCGAACCACGAAGAAAGCGATGAGAATCTGGAGGAAGAGCGCACTGGGAAGCCATCGTTCCCCATAGAGCAGAGTGATGATCTCCGGAGCGGCAATGAAAACTGCGATCGCCAGCGGAATCGTCACCATCCCGATGGCCCACGTCAGCATAGTGGCGGTCTTCTCCAGCCGGGGATAGTCGTCCTGAAGGCGCGCATAGGTGTAGAAAGCAGGGCGCAGAAGTACGGCGTTAAAGAGCAAGCCTGGCCACTGGGCCATCCGATAGGCCCGATCGTAGTATCCCAGGGCTGTCACCCCGGCAAAAGTGCCGATGAGGAAACTATCCAGTTGGGAAAAGAGCATCCCGGCCATCAGCCACAGGCCAGTGGTCGCCCCGAACCGCAGAAAATGGCGAGCCAGGTCGGGGCGAAAGCGCCAGGGCTCCTCACACAGCCGGGGCTCTCTGCGTCGGAGGATCCACCACAGTCCCAGCCAGAGGAAACTGTAGGTGGTCGTCTGGGAGACCAGACTCCAGACCCCGCCGCCATGGGTCGCCAGCCAGAGAGCCGGGATATAGGAAATAGGAAAGGCGATGAACTGATACAGACTAATGGTCCCAAAGTGAAGGCCTTTCTCCAGAAGTGTCCCAGCGATACTGGCGACTCCCTCCATACAGGCCGCCAGAGCCAGGAAGAGTGCAGCCAGGACGACGGACCGGTCATATCCCAGAAGGCGCAGCACAGGGGCCGCCAGCCCCATCAGCAGGAGGCCAGAGAAAGCGGCCATTGCATCCAGCGCAGCGTACGTCCCGATGGATTCTCCGGTCGTTTGTTTGTACTGCCCAAATGCATATCCCAGCCCCAGTTTGGTCTGGAGCCGGAAAAGCTGGGCAAAGAACATTCCCAGGTTGAACGTGCCAAAGTCCTCTGGGGAAAGAATCCGGGTGAGGAAGATATTGACTACAAAGCCAAAACCCAGAGTCCAGTAGGAACTGAGGGCCACCAGCAGCCCACCCCGGACAGCCCGGTAGGCCAGGGGCTGTTCGTTCGTCGCGCTCCGTTCCGCCATCGCGCCTTTTAACTCGTCCCCATAAGGCCCACACTGCCCCGACGCGAGCACCCGATTCTTTTCACACCTCAAGACGCAGAAAAGCCCCCTTTTATCCCAACGTGGACCGCAGATAAGCTTCCATAAACTCGTCCAGCAGTTCCCCGTCCAGAACAGCCTGGGTGTTGCCTGTCTCATAACCGGTCCGATGGTCTTTGACCAACTGATAGGGGTGCAGGACGTAGGAGCGAATCTGGTTACCCCAGGCAGCCTCCACGTGTTTTCCCTTCAGCTGGGCCAGTTCCTGCTGGCGCTTTCGCTCCTCTATTTCCATTAACCGGGCCCGCAAAACCCGCAGGGCCGTCTCCCGGTTCTGGGCCTGAGAGCGTTCGTTCTGACAGGTGACGACGATGCCCGTAGGGATATGGGTGATGCGAACAGCGGTCTCATTCTTTTGCATATGCTGACCGCCTGCGCTGGAAGAGCGGAAGGTCTCTATCTTCAGGTCCTCCGGCCGTATCTGAACGCTGACCGTCTCCGGCAGATCGGGCCAGACCTCTACCAGAACGAAGGAAGTGTGACGACGGTGGGCCGCGTCAAAAGGAGAAAGACGGACCAGCCGATGGACGCCTTTCTCGGCCCGCAGGTAGCCATAAGCATAGGGGCCAGAGACGGCGACGGTGGCCCGCTTGATCCCGGCCTCTTCGCCGTAGAGCCGGTCCACAATTTCCGTCTGGTAACCGTGGGACTCCGCCCAGCGCAGGTACATCCGCAGGAGCATCTCGGCGAAGTCCTGAGCATCGGTGCCTCCGGCCCCAGCGTGGAGGGCCAGGAAAGCGTCGTTGCGGTCGTAAGGTCCGGAAAAGAGCAACCGGAACTCCAGCCGGTTCAGGTCTTTCTCTATTCGGTCCGCCTCGGCGTGGAGTTCCTGGGCGAGGGAATCATCTCCCAGTTCCGCCAGTTCCAGGGCATCCCGGGCCTGCTGCGCCAGTTTCAGCCAGGGCTCTAACTCATCCTTCAGGTCTGCCAGCCGCTGCATCACCCTCTGGGCCGACTCCGGTTCATCCCAGAATCCCGGAGCGGCTGCGGCCTCTTCCAGACGCGCAATTTCAGCCTTCTTTGCATCTAAGTCAAAGACGCCCCCAGATGTCGCGGATTCGTGCCTCCAGGGCAAGCAAACGGTTTCGCAATTCCTCCATTCCTGACCTCTCTACCTCCTGTAGGGTGTAAGAGTTCCTGCAAGGGGATGGTGCAACGGCCCCAGGCTGCCGCGGCCTCCTCAGACCGCGAGGGTCAAACTTCAGATGACCTCTGTTCTCTCCAGATCAGAAGTGCAGTAGGGGCATCGCCGGGCTTTGATCGGTATCGTGGAGAAACAGTATGGGCACTCCTTCGTCGTCGGGGCTTCGGGGGCCACCTCTTTCGGCCGACGGAGCCGACTCATCGGCCGGACAATCAGGAAAAAGACCACGGCTGCGATGATCAGAAAGTCCAGCACCGTGTTCAGGAAAACACCGTAATTGATGGTCGGGGCCCCTGCGGCCTGAGCCTCCGCCAGGGTCCTGTAGTGCCCAGAGAGACTGATGAACAGATTGGAGAAATCTACCTTTCCCAAAATAAAGCCAATAGGAGGCATAAGAATATCGTTCACCAGGGAAGTGACAATTTTGCCAAAAGCTGCACCAATCATAATGCCTACGGCCATATCCACAACGTTGCCACGCAGGATAAACTCTTTGAACTCTTTCCACATTGGTCACCTCCGTTGAAAGGCTGATGTGTCCAGAGTCCTCCGTTCGTGCCTTAATCGTACCACAAAACAGAACATCCCACAAACCAGCGTGTCTTCTGCGATTGACGAATCGGTTTTTTGTGCTATACTATGAAATCAGGAGGCAGGTATGAATGCGCCGGTTCTCGTTCTGAACGGCAACTATGAGCCCCTCCACGTTTGCACCATCAAGCGAGCGATGGGGCTCATCCTCTCCGGAAAGGCGGTGGTGGTGGAGAACGGGCGCGGAGTGATCCGGACCGTCTCCAGGGTCTTTGAATGCCCCTCCGTCATCCGGCTGGTCTTCGTCGTGCGGCGGCCCCAGCCGCGGGTCCGGCTGACCAAAAAGGAGATCCTTCGGCGGGACGAGTACCGTTGTCAGTACTGCGGCCGGGAGTCTGCCAACCTGACGATTGACCACGTTGTGCCGCGCCACCGGGGTGGAGAGCACCGCTGGGAGAACCTGGTCGCGGCCTGCCCACAGTGCAACCGTCGGAAGGGAGGGCGAACTCTGGAAGAGGCCCATATGAAACTCCTCCGGGAGCCCTTTGAGCCTCGCCCGACCGCGCGGTACCTCTTTGCGAACTACCTGAAAGAAAACCAGGAATGGGCCAAGTATATTGAGGGGTGGTAGGCCCAATCGCCTGGACTTTTTGCGTAGCGCAGGCCCAATGGCCTGCGCTACGTTCTCCAGAGCCCGAAATGCCCATACAACCGGAGGGTAAACCCCTGCTTTGCTCCAAACGACTCGGTGTCCTGGGAGGCACCTTTGACCCACCCCACTACGGTCACCTGGCTCTGGCGGAAGCCGCCCGCGAGCAACTGGAACTGACCTATGTCCTCTTTGTCCCCGCAGGGGAACCGCCCCACAAGCCCGGACGCCCCATCACTCCTGCCCACCATCGCGCGGCAATGGTCCAGGCCGCCATCGCCGATAACCCGGCTTTCGTCCTTTCGCGCGTGGACCTGGATCGGCCTGGCCCGCATTATACGGTGGATATGCTGGCCCTGCTGGAGCGGGAGCACCCCTGCGCGGTCTTTTTCTTTCTGATGGGGAGCGACAGCCTGGCGGAGTTTCCGACCTGGCGGGACCCAGCGAGGATTATCCAGAAGGCTGTTCTGGCGGTGATGAACCGCCCCGGTTATCCCGTGGACTGGGGCGCGCTGGAACGGGCTGTGCCGGGAATTCGGGAGCGCGTGGTCTTTCTGGATGCGCCGCTTCTGGACATTTCCGCTTCCGACCTGCGGCGGCGGGCCCGCGAGGGCCGTTCGCTCCGGTACCTGGTCCCGCCTGCGGTGGAAGCCTACATCCAGGAGCACGGACTTTACCGGTAGCAGAGAGGGGGGGGGGGGGGGGGGGGGGGGGGGGGGGGCCCCCCCCCCCCCCCCCCCCCCCCCCC
>JANXAH010000077.1 GCA_025062415.1 Anaerolineae bacterium
TAACGCTGCTGCGACCCGTCTGGACGAGCGGGTTCTGGAGGCGATGAAGCCCTATTTCTTTGACATCTATGCTGTGGCGACCTCCCAATTTGGCTACTCCATCGGTCTGGACGCTCGCGAGGCGCTGGACAACGCCCGGGCCCGCATCGCCGCCGCCCTGGGCGCTAATCCCGACGAGTTTATCTTTACCTCCGGCGACACCGAATCCAGCAATCTGGCCATCCGGGGCGTCGCGCTGGCGCTGGGGGAGAAGAAGGGCCGCCACATCATTACCTCTCCGATTGAGGATTTCCCGGTTCTCCACACCGTCCGCGCACTGGAGCGGCAGGGCTTCCGGGCCACCTACGTCCGCGTGGACGAGACCGGGCGGGTAGACCTGGACCACCTGCGGGAGTCCATCACGCCGGAGACCATCCTGGTCTCCATCCAGACCGCGAACCAGGAAATCGGAACCCTTCAGGACATCCGGGCTATCGGCGAAATCTGCCGGGAGAAGGGTGTCCTCTTCCACACCGACGCTACTCACGCCTTCACCCGCGTCCCGCTGGACGTTCGGGAAGTCCCGGTAGACCTGATCACCGTTTCGGCACACACCATCCACGGCCCCAAGGGCATCGGAGGACTGTACATCCGCAAGGGGACGCCCATAAAGAAAATCCTGGACGGCGGTTTCCAGGAGTTTGACCTGCGGCCCGGTTTGGAGAACATCCCCGGCGCTGTTGGTTTCGCAACGGCGGTGGAACTGGTCACCCCGGAGGAGACGGAACGGCTGAAGAAGATGCGGGACCGCTTGCTGGAACGGTTGCTCAACGAGGTCCCGCACACCCGGCTCAACGGCCATCCTGTCCACCGGCTTCCGCATAACGCCAACGTCTCCTTCCGATTCATTGAGGGGGAGTCGCTGCTGTTGCATCTGGATATGCGCGGTTTCGCCGTCAGCACCGGCTCCGCCTGTTTCAGCCGCTCCCTGGAGGCCAGCCACGTCATCCTGGGCATCGGCGGCGACCACGAACGGGCCCACGGTTCCGTCCGCTTCACTTTTGGGCGCTTCAACAAGGAAGAGGATGTGGACCGCGTCGTGGAGGCGGTGAAGGAAGTCGTCCGGGAACTGCGGCGTATCAGCCCGCTGGGGAAGGAATAGCAGGGCGCACGGCGCAAAGCGCACGGAGCACGGGATACGTCATACGGAGGGGACGATGCCACTGCCGTACAGTGAACTGGTGATGGAACACTTCCGAAACCCCCGCAATGTGGGGCGGATAGAGGATGCAGACGCCAAGGCTATAGAGGGGAGCCCGGCCTGCGGGGATATGGTCGCTGTTTATCTGAAGGTGGACCCCGAAACGCACGTCATTACCGACATCAAGTTTGAGTCCTACGGGTGTGCTTCCAATATTGCCACGGGGTCCATCATCACCGAGTTGGCGAAAGGGAAGACGCTGGAAGAGGCCAAGAAAATCACCTGGGAGGAGGCATCTAAGGCCCTGGGCGGGCTTCCGCCAGTGAAGGTTCACTGCTCTGTGCTGGCGGTGGATGGCCTGCGGGCAGCCATCCAGAACTACGAGGAGCGGCATGGCCTGGTGAAGGAGAAAGAGCCCACCACGGAGGAGTTTGTCCGCAAGCGCCTCAAGCACGTGATGAACCCAGTGGTGGGGCTGGATATCGTCCGCACTAAACTGGTTAAAGAAATTGAGGTGAAAGATGGCGTGGTCCGGGTGGTACTGGACCTGCCGGCGGACCATATGTTTGCGTCGGCGATGAAGGAGGACATTGAGGAGAAACTGGGCCATCGGTGGGATGTGAAGCAGGTCATCGTGGAGTTTACCGAATAGGTCTTTTCACCGTAGAGGATGCAGAGAGGAAGTGTAGTGCAGGCTGTTAGCCTGCATCCGCAAGCCCGGTGGCCTGTGCTACGTAGGTGTGTAGCGCAGGCTGTTAGCCTGTAAGCGCAGGCTGTTAGCTGTAAGCGCAGGCCGTTAGCCTGTAAGCGCAGGCCGTTAGCCTGCAGAGGCAGGCCCGGCGGTGTGCTACACAGCTTTGTTCACCACAGAAGAAGCCGTTTTCCGGTGGAACGGCGTCCGAGCCATAGTCCGCTACTGTGACCAACAACCTCATCGCAGGGAACCGCTCCGGCTCCTATGCAGGATTTGCCGCTGTTCAGGTTAAGGGTGGAGATAGCATCTTCCTGCACAATACGATTGCCCGTAACAGCGGCCCCGTTGGTCTGGTGGATATAGACAAATTGCCGCGCCCCATTGGTCCAAGTTACGACATTGGGGCGGACGAATGGGGGCTGTACGCCTACCTGCCGCTGGCCTGTACCGCAGGCCGCCAGGCCCGTAACGTAAGCCACCGGGCCTGTACCGCAGGCCGCTG
>JANXAH010000084.1 GCA_025062415.1 Anaerolineae bacterium
GACCCACGACGCCCGCCACCTGCTGGCCATCCCGCCAAATGCGCTCCCCTTACGCATCGGCACCCCCGGCGACCTGCTGGAGTGGTTCCGGAAACTCCTGACGGATGCGTCCCGTTTCCGTTAGAAAGCCCCCTGCGCCAGGGGCTTAAAAGCCTCAATGTGAAGGTCGCGTAGCGCAGACGGTTGGCCTGTAACGCAGGCTTTTAGCCTGTAACGCAGGCTCTTAGCCCGCAGCGCAGGCTCTTAGCCTGCACAGATGCAGGCCTGAAGGCCTGCGCTACCGCAGGCTGTTCGCCTGTAACGTGGCTTTTAGCCTGTAACGCAGGCTGTTAGCCCGTAACGCAGGCTTTTAGCCTGCAGCACAGGCTCTTAGCCTGCACAGATGCAGGCCTGGCGGCCTGCGCTACCGCAGGCTGTTCGCCTGTAACGCAGGCTTTTAGCCTGTAACGCAGGCTGTTAGCCCGTAACGCAGGCTTTTAGCCTGCAGCGCAGGCTGTTAGCCTGTACAGATGCAGGCCTGGCGACCTGCGCGACAGCGCCATCGGTCCCCGGAGAACCTGAATTTTCAGACTTGCTCTAAGATGCCCTGTGGAGGGGGTGAGCCGTGGCCCTGACCCGAGAACAGGTGGAACATGTCGCCAACCTGGCCCGTCTGGCGCTGACCGAAGAGGAGAAGGAGCGCTTCCGGCAGCAACTTTCGGCCGTGCTGGACTACGCTGCGCGCCTTCAGGAACTGGACACCGATGCTATCCCGCCCACTGCAACGGTCCTCCCCGTCCGCAATGTGATGCGGCCCGACACGCCGCGCCCTCCGGCCCCGCGGGAGGAGATTCTCCACAACGCTCCCGAAGCCGAGGAAGGATGCTTCAAAGTCCCCGCCATCGGTTGGGAGTGAGGGAGCGATAGATTCCACTGGATGCCGATTGCGAGCGCCGTCGGGACTTCACCCTGGAACACGTGGAAAAGGCCATCGCACAGGCGGAGAAATTCCTTTAGGTCACAGAAACTCTGCTGGCGAAGGAGGATTGAGTGCACCTCTACGATCTGACCATCCACGAGGCCCGAAAACTCCTGGACGCGGGGGAAATCTCCGCGGCTGAACTGACCCAGGCGGTTATAGATCGCATCCTGGCAGTAGATAACGCCGTCAAGGCCTATCTGACGCTGACGCCAGAGGAGGCCCTGGAGCAGGCCCGCGCGGCCGACGCGGCGCGCCGGGAGGGACGCTCCTCCCCTTTGCTGGGTATCCCTGTCGCCATCAAAGACATTATCTGCACCGCCGGGATCCCCACCACCTGCGGCTCCCGCATCCTGGAGAACTTCATCCCGCCCTACGACGCAACGGCCGTCGCGCGCCTGAAGGCCGCTGGGGCCGTCATTCTGGGCAAGACCAACACCGACGAGTTCGCTATGGGCTCCTCCACGGAGAACTCCGCCTTCTTCCCCACTCACAACCCGTGGGACCTGACCCGGGTCCCCGGTGGGTCCAGCGGAGGGAGCGCGGCCGCCGTCGCTGCGGGGGAGTGTCTGGGGGCCCTGGGGACCGATACTGGCGGCTCCGTCCGGCAGCCCGCCGCCTTCTGCGGCATCGTTGGCCTTAAGCCCACCTACGGGCGCGTCAGCCGCTACGGGCTGGTGGCCTTCGCCTCTTCGCTGGACCAGATCGGTGTGATGACGAAGGACGTCACCGACGCGGCCATTATGCTGGGCGTCATCGCCGGGCACGACCCTCTGGACTCCACCTCCCTGGACGTCCCTGTCCCCGACTACACCGCCGCACTGACAGGGGACATCCGGGGAATGCGCGTCGGCGTCCCGAAGGAGTACTTCATCCCAGGCATGCAGCCGGAGGTGGAGGACGCGGTGCGCACGGCCCTGGAGGTTCTGGCCGACTTGGGGGCCGAAATCCTGGAAATTAGCCTTCCCCACACCGACTACGCGCTTCCCGTCTACTATCTCATCGCTCCCGCCGAGGCCAGCGCGAACCTCGCCCGCTACGACGGCGTCCGCTACGGCCTGCGCGTCGTCGGGGATTCGCTGGAGGACACCTACAAACAGACCCGTGGCCACGGCTTCGGCCCGGAGGTCAAGCGGCGCATCATGCTGGGCACCTACGCCCTCAGCGCCGGGTACTACGACGCCTACTACCTGAAGGCCCAGAAAGTCCGGACGCTCATCAAGGGCGATTTTGACCGGGCCTTTGAGCAGGTGGACGTTATCGTTGCGCCGACCACACCGACGACAGCCTTCCGCATCGGGGAGAAGGTGGACGACCCCATCCAGATGTACCTCTCCGACGTCTTTACCCTCTCTATGAACCTGGCAGGCATCTGCGGCCTGAGCCTTCCCTGTGGCTTTGACAGTCAGGGGTTGCCTATCGGAATGCAGGTGATGGGCCCCGCACTGGGGGAGATGGCCGTCCTGCGGGTGGCCTATGCCTACGAGCAGGCGACCGACTGGCACACCCGCCGCCCGCCGATTCGGAGCGCAGGCCGTTAGCCTCTCTGCGTTCCCTGCAATTAGAAAAATCACGAAGGACACGGAGAACACGGGGAAATCTTAAAATCTTCCACACTCTTCGCGTTCTCTGCGTGAAAACGAAAGGGGGGTCTTATGCCCAGGGAAACCTTTGATCGGGAACTGCATCGCCTGGAGGACGAGGTGCTGGTCCTGGGGAGCATGGTGGAGCGGGCGATCGCCGAATCCGTGGACGCACTCAAGCGCCGGGACTTTGAGGCCTCCCGGCGCATCATCGCAGCCGACCGGGAGATCAACGCGAAGCGGTATCAGATTGAGACCGACGCGCTGGTCCTCATCGCCACCCAGCAGCCGATGGCCGGGGACCTCCGGATTCTGGCTGCGGTTCTGGACATCGCCTCCGAACTGGAGCGGATGGGCGACTACGCCAAAGGGATCGCCCGCATCAACCTGATGATCGGAGATCAGCCCCTCATCAAGCCGCTGATTGACATCCCGCGGATGTGTGAGAAGGCCTGCAGTATGCTCCGGCGCGCGCTGGAGGCCTTCGCCCGGCGGGACGCAGAGACGGCCCGGCGCATCCCCGCCGAGGACGACGAAGTGGACGCCCTCTACAACCAGGTCTACCGGGAACTGGTCACCTACATTATGGCCGACCCCAGGAACATAGACCAGGCCAACTACCTCCTCTGGGCGGCCCACAACCTGGAACGCGCTGCCGACCGGGTCACCAACCTCTGCGAACGGGTGATCTTTACTGTCACCGGAGAGTTGCAAGAGTTGAACGTCCGGGAAGGAGACGGGATAGAGGACTTGCCGGGGTGACGAATGTGGCGCCATCCGGGGGGAAAACTGCGGGAACTGGGCCCTCAGGCCCTCACCGACGCCGAACTTTTGGCCATCCTCATCGGCACTGGTATCCCGGGCCGCTCTGCGGAGGCCATCGCCCAGGAGGTTATGGAGCGCTTCGGCTCTCTCTCCGGCCTGGCCCGCCAGCCCCTGCAGGCGCTCCTTTCCATCCGCGGGCTTTCGGACGTAAAAATCATCCGCATCGCCGCCGCCCTGGAGATCGCCCGACGCCTGACAGAGGAGGCGCTCCGTGCCAGAAAGCAAACTGGCTGAACGGGACGTCCGTTTCCCCGACGTGGAGGCCGCAAGGCGGGATGCCATCGTCCAGAAATACCTGGAGGAAGTACAGGGCCTTCCCAAAGAACCCGCCCGCTCCCAGCGCTTCACTCTCCTCCTGCACGACCTCTTCGGCCAGGTCCAGCCCCGGTTCGTGGAGGACTACCTGGCCGGGCTGGAGAAGTACATCAAAGTCCGTCAGAAAGACCTGATCCTGCGGGGCCGGGCCGACGCCCTCTTCGGCAACGCGCTGGTGGAGTTTGAGGCCGACCTGACGGACCGGCGTCGTCTGGAGGAGGCGCAGGCGCAACTCCGCAAATACGTCGCCGCCCTGTGGTCCGAAGAGCCCCCCGACGCGCGCACTCCCTACCTGTGCATCGCTACCGACGGCGTCCTCTTCTCCGTCTGGACACCCGTTCCCACTGACCCCTCCGCTCCGGACGTCCGGCCCGAGGCGGTCTCCCTGAAGCCTGTGGACCAGACCGATGTGCGCCGTCTGGAGCGGCCCGGCGACCTCTACTTCTGGCTGGACCGGTACCTCGCGCGCCGGGAGCAACTCTCCCCCCGAACCGAAAACATCGTCCGCGACTTCGGGCTCCAGAGCCACGCCTTCCATGTCGTCGCCGGGGACCTGCTGGCCCTCTGGAACCGCCTGAAGGGCCGGGATGAGTTCGCCGTCGTCTACGGCGCGTGGGAGAAGTACCTGCGCATCGTCTACGGCTCCGCCCTGGCCGACGACGAACTCTTCGTCCGCCACACCTACCTGGCGACCCTGGCGAAATTGATGGCCTGGGCCCGCCTGGCCGACGGAGCCGCCACCTCTTCTGAATCCCTGGTCTCCGTCCTGGAAGGGCACTTCTTCAAAGGGTGGGGGATAGACAACTTCTTGGAGGAGGACTTCTTCTCCTGGCCCGCGCGCGGGGAGGCCCGGAAGGAGGGCGTGGAGGCGGCCCGGCGGCTGGCGAACCTCCTGGTCACCTACAACCTGCGCGGCCTCTCTGAGGACGTCCTCAAATCCCTCTACCAGGACCTGGTGGACCCCCGAACTCGCCACGACCTGGGGGAGTACTACACGCCCGACTGGCTGGCGGCCCGTATGGTGCGCCGCCTTCTGGACGAAAATCCCCAGGCCAGCCTTCTGGACCCCGCCTGCGGCTCCGGGACCTTCCTCTACCAGGCGATCCGGGAGAAGCGGGAGCGGCTGAGAGACTCCGCGGAGACGCTGGAGCACATCCTGGGGACAGTGGTGGGAATGGACATCCACCCCCTGGCCGTCATCGTCGCCCGGACCAACTACCTGCTGGCGCTGGGGGACCTGATCCTCAAACGGAGGAGCCGCGTTGCCATCCCCGTGTATCTGGCTAACGCCGTTCGCCTCCCGGAATGGCCGGCCCAGATGCGCTTCGGCGACGACTTCCGTCCCCTCCCGCGGGAGATTGAACTGGACGGGGAGACGCTGTACCTGCCTCAGCAGATCCTGGATGACCCCGCTCTCTACGACCAGGCCGTGGAGGCGGCGCACGAGTTCGCCATCCAGTGGGCCGGGCGCGCGCCCACGCTGGAGGCCTTCGTCAACTTCCTGAAGGTCCGCTATCCCCGCCTGGCCGAGGCCAACGGCGGCGACCCGACCCACCTTTTCGGCATCGCCGAAGCGCTCCGGCGGCGGATTGAGGCCCGTCGGGATACCATCTGGGCCTTCGTCCTCAAGAACAGTTACCGCCCCGTCTTTCTCCGGGGCCGCTTTGACTTCGTCGTGGGCAACCCGCCCTGGCTCTCCTATCGCTACGTGGAACAGTCCGACTACCAGGAGTTCCTCAAGAGCCAGATCGTCGGCCACTACCGCCTCCTCTCCGGCCGGGGGGAACTCATCACCCAGATGGAACTGGGCACCCTCTTCCTGCTCCGCTGCGCCGACCTCTACCTCAAGCCCGGGGGGACGATCGCCTTCGTCCTCCCCCGCAGCATCTTCTCCGCCGACCAGCACGACGCGCTGCGCCGCCGGACCTTCCGGCCCGAACTGGGGCTTTCCTGGACGGAACTCTGGGACCTGGAGGG
>JANXAH010000095.1 GCA_025062415.1 Anaerolineae bacterium
GGGGGCCGCCCCCCCCCCCCCCCCCCCCCCCCCAAACGCCCTTCTTTACAGATACTCGGACTTGATCCCCCACCAGTACATATCCGCCAGCCGCTGATGCTCCTGGCGCAGGCGGACGTAACTCTCGTAGCGGTGGCGGTGGACTTTCCCCGCCTCTAATGCTGCGATAACTGCACAGCCCGGCTCTACCGTGT
Source organism: Anaerolineae bacterium (assembly GCA_025062415.1). Classification (GTDB taxonomy): domain Bacteria; phylum Chloroflexota; class Anaerolineae; order B4-G1; family DUEL01; genus SpSt-77. The sequence continues at coordinate 195 of JANXAH010000095.1, forward strand.
GGGTACAGTCGGAGAAGCGACAGTCGGCCACGTAGGGCGCGATGTCCGGAAAGTAGGCGTCCAGTTCCTCCGGGTCCACGTCAAAAAGCGCCAGGGCGCGAATACCGGGGGTGTCGGCAACCCAGCCGCCCCGGTCCAGGGGGAAGAGTTGGGTGACCACCGTGGTATGGCGCCCCTCGCCGGTGGTGGGGCTCACCTCCCGAACCGCCAGGCCCAACCCTGGTTGGATAGCGTTGAGGAGGCTGCTCTTGCCGACCCCCGACGGGCCCACCAGGGCCGAGATGCGCCCCTCCAATTGACGGGCCAGGTCCTCCACGCCTTCCCCCGTCTCCGCGCTGGTGTAGATGACCGGGTAACCGATCTCCTCGTAAATGCCGAACAGTTGGCGGGCTTCGTCTTTTCCCACCAGGTCTATCTTGTTGGCGCAGACCACGGCAGGGATGTGCTGAAGTTCCGCTCCCACCAGAAGCCGGTCCAGCAGCCGCAGGTTCGGCTCCGGCTCCGCGCAGGCGAAGACGAAGACGGCCTGGTCGGGGTTGGCCAGGATGACCTGTTCCCGTTCAGAGAGGTAGCCATCCCGGTCCCAGCGGCGGGTGCCCCGGCCGCCGGGAGGCGGCTCCAGGCGGGTCAGTGCTCGCTCCCGAGGGAGCACTTCCTCAATGACCCCGATGCCACCGGGGGCCAGCCGGAAACGAACCCGGTCCCCCACGGCGACAGGGTCGGTCTCCCATCGCCGCTTCTTCAACCGTCCCCGCAGGTGGCAGACGTAGTCTCCCTGGTCCGTATGAACGGTGTAGAAACCGCTCTGGGCACGGATGACAAGGCCTTCTATCATCGTGTTGCGTTTTGCCTGCTGCATGTTCTGTGTTGCGCGTTCTGTGTCGCGTCGTGCATTGTTATCTAAATTATAGCCACGAGGGCGCAAAGTTGCCAGAAGGTTCTTTCCTTTCCCGTGGCATTCCTTGGAGCCAGAAAGGTCCAGGAAGGGGTGAGAGAGATGGAACCGGCAATACGCGCCCTGCGACCTGTTACGGCGTTGGGGTCCCTTCGGCCTGGCGGCAAAGGCGGATGCCCTCTTTGGCGTTAGCGTCGTTTGGATCTATTTGAAGCGCGGCGTCAAAGAGGGGATAAGCGCGTTCGCACTGGGCCATGTAGTAGTAGCAGAGGCCAAGGGTGTAGAAGTACTCAATACGGGGACCCCTCACCGGTTCAGCCTTCAGGGTAACCGTCAGGGTGCCGTCGGAGCCCACCCAGAGGGGACCGGTATTCAGGGGGGTGTCCGCGAGGGTCTGCAGTCTACTGAACCATCCCACGTAGGCCTGACCGGTAGGCGGGTCGGGCATTCCCTCCAGCGTCAGGGTGTAGTCGCCTGTCTGGGGGTCCAGAGAGAGGCGCCCACGTGCGCCCGCCCAGCGGCCGGTTGGGTCTGTCGGCAGAAGTTCCGCCGTGAGGTGGTTCCCCTGGGGGTCCGCCCAGCGCAGCCGCCCTTCCAGTATTTTCCTGGCCAGGGTGGGGAAGGTGTAGGTTTCCTGAACGGGCTCTGTGGTGAGGAAAAAGGCGCGGGCGTTGCGACGGGCGGCCCGGTAGGCCATCTCTATGGCTTTCTCAAAGTTGGGGATCGCCGATTCGTAGTTCCGCTGGCTCCAGTAGACGGTGGCCAGGCGGCCATAGGCTATGGCGTATTCCCGGTCGGCCTGGACCGCTTTCTCCAGGTACGCGCGCGCTTCCTGGTACTCCTCAATGGCGTAATAGGCCCAGCCCAATTGAGCCAGCGCGTCGGCCCGATAGGGGGCCAGTTCCACAGCCCTTTTGAAGGCCGCAATGGCTTCTGAGGGGCGGGCCAAGGCCTGGGCATTTCGTCCGATGTCCAGATACAGGTAGGCCAGTTTGGGGTGAATCTCCAGGGCCTGCTGGTAGGCCTCTATTGCGCCGCTGTAGTTCCCCATCATCTCCAGGACGTAGCCATAGGCCCGGTGTGCGTCCACACTCCGGGGGTCCAGTTTCCGGGCCTGCTGGGCAGCCTGAAGGGCGTCGTTCCAGCGGCCCGCATCCATATACGTTTCGGCGGCGAAAGCGTAGGCCTCCGGGAGCGCAGGGTCCAGAGAGATGGCCCGGTCGCAGGCCTCTATGGCGTCCTGAATCCAGCCGATCCAGTCGTAGGCCATGCAAAGGGTCGCCCAGGCTGGGGCAGAGTGCGGGGCCATTGCCACGGCCCGTTCGCCGTAGCGGATGGCTTCCTGAACCCGTCCGTCCAGCACGAGAAGGCGGACCAGGGGTGGATAGAGGGAGATGTCTCCTGGTTCCAGAACAATGGCCTGCTGGTAAGCGGCGATGGCTTCGCGGAGCGCACCGTCCCAGTACAACTCTTCGGCTTCCTGCCGGTAGGACGCCGCGGAGCGGGTCGGTGTCGGCGGGGGTTCCGGAGGAGAAACAGCCGCTTCTTGTTGCCGTTGCCGGATGTGGGTATACAAATAGAGTGCCCCTCCAATAAGCAAAAGCAGGAGAAGCACCCTCCAAGGGTTAGTTCGTCGGCGACGTCTGTAGATGTACATCATATACAGTATGCCATCAATTTCCGCTTTTGTCCAGCCGGGGTGCTGAAGGGCTGCAGTGTTTGCTTGCAATTTTCCAGAAGCGTGTTTATAGTATCCATTGCGGCGGTCACCTCTGGGAACGGTTGCGGGCTCTTATGCGGTATGTGCTCCTGTTCCTGGGATTTACCACAACGATTGGCCAGGTTCTGCTGGCCCGTGAACTGGTCGCGGTCTTCTATGGCAACGAACTGATACTGGGCCTGATTCTGGCGGCCTGGCTGGCCTGGGGCGCGCTGGGGGCGTGGATTGGGGGCCGTATGTGGGCACCTGGGGGCGCGGGGGGATATGCCGTCCCTTCAGGTCTGGTTTTCCTGGGATGGCTTCCCGCCCTGCAGGTTCTGATGGCCCGCGCGGTGCGCGTTCTGATGGGTGCCCCACCGGGCGCTTTGGTGGAGTTCGGCCCCACCGTCGTTGCTATTCTGCTGCTGGGTGCTCCTACCCCGTTTCTGGCTGGCGCTCTTTTCCCTCTCTTTGCCCGTCGCCTGGCGGAGGAGGGGCATCCTCCAGCCGCGGCGTATGTCTGGGAGTGCGTGGGGGCGGCGGTCGGGGGAGTGCTTTTCCGGTTCCTGTTCGTCCGTTATCTGGACCCCATCCAGGTCGCAGCGGTGTTGAGTTTGCTGGGTTCCCTGGCCATTTCCCTCCCCCTCCGGACCGCCGCGGGAGGGTTACTCCGTCTCCCCCTCCGGACCATCGCAGGGGCTCTGGCCCGCCTCTTCCTCTGGCTCTCCCCGCTGGCTGCAGCCCTCGCCTTTCTGCTTGCGGCCCCCTCCTTCCACCGCGCCAGCCTCCGTTGGCAGTGGGCCGATCTCGCCTTCGCCGCCGATTCCCCCTACGGCCGCCTCACGATCCAGGCACGAGATAGCCAGCGGGTTTTCTTCGTGAACGGCGCGCTGGCCTTTGAGAGCCAGAGCGCGGCCGCCGAGGCGGTCGTCCACCCGCCGCTGCTGGCCCATCCTGCGCCCCGTCGGGTCCTTCTGGTCGGCGGAAGTGCGGCGGGCAACCTCCGGGAGATTCTGCGCCATCCCGTGGAGCAGGTGACCTGCGTGGAACTGGACCCGCTGCTCCTGCAGGCAGCCCGTCGCTATCTGCCCCCCGCCGACGCGGCCGTGCTGGGCGACCCCCGCGTTCAGATTGTGCTGACCGACGGCCGTGCCTTCATCCAGACGACCTGGCAGACCTTTGACGTCGTCATCCTGGACCTGCCGGAGCCCTCCACGGGAGCGCTAAACCGTTTTTACACGCTGGAGTTCTTCGCCCATGTCCGGCGGATTCTGAATGCCGGGGGCATCCTGGCCCTGAAGTTGCCTGCGGCGGAGAACTACTGGAGCCCCGAACTGGCCCGGCGTAACGGGAGCGTCTACCACACTTTGAGGGCCGTCTTCCCCTTTGTGTTCGTCCTTCCTGGCGATGTCAATTACTTTCTGGCCTCACTGGCTCCCATCCAGGCCGACCCCGCAGCATGGACGGGGCGGCTTCGGGAACGGGGCATCGTCCCCCGTATGATGACCCCAGAATATATCCACTACCTGTTCACCACCGATCGCTTCGCTCAAACGCAGGACGAACTGGAGAGGACAGCAGGGGTGCGCCTGAACCGAGACCTGGAGCCCATCTGCTACTACTACGACCTGGCCCTCTGGCTTTCCCGCTTCTATCCGCGCCTGCGGGTCATCTTTGAGCGGACGGACTGGGTGCGGCTGGGATGGCTGATACCCCTTCTGGCGGTGCCGATCGCCCTGGCGCGCGTGCGACGGCGGTGGGCGGTCCCGCTGGCGGTTTTCGCCGTGGGGCTGGCGGGGATGACGCTGGAGGTCGTCCTGCTCCTGGCCTACCAGATTCTGCAGGGCTCCCTGTACGGGGAAATCAGCCTGCTTCTGGCGGCCTATATGGTGGGGATGACGGTAGGGAGCCGGTGGACGGCGTCCCGGCGCTGGAGGCGTACCCAGGTCCGGTGGGGGATGTTGTTTCTCCTGGGAGGCCTGGCGCTTTTTGCAGGAGGGTTTCCGCTGCTCCTGCAATTGCCTCTCCCTGTGCCGCTCGTTCTCTTTTCGCTGTTGACCCTGCTGGTGGGCGGGCTGGCGGGTGCCGCCTTCCCGCTGGCGGTCCGACTGGTGGAGGGAGAGGCGGGGCAGGTGGTGGGGAGCCTCTACGGGGCAGACCTGGCGGGGGGCTGTTTGGGGGCGCTGCTGGGGGCGACGGTGCTTATTCCCCTGCTGGGAATCCCCCAGACCTGTGTTGCGATCGCGCTGGTCGTTCTGGCAGGTCTGGCCGCGATAGTGTAGGGCAGGGGCGGGGGGGGGGGGGGGGGGGGGGGGGGGGGGGGGGGGGGGGCGGGGGGGCGGCGCCCCCCCCCCCCCCCCCCCCCCCCCCCCCCCCCCCCCCTCTCTGCTCACAGATATTTCTGCACCACAGCGACGACGTCCGGGTAGTCAATCCCCAGCCGTTTCAGCGTCTCCAGCGTGGGAACCCCGTCGCGGGTCCATCCGCGGCGGGCATAAACGGCGTCTCTCAATCGCTCGTATTGCTCCTCCCGGTATTTGCGCAGCGCGGCCAGTTTCTCCTGGGTCGTCATCTTCGTCGGGTCCAGCCCCAACAGTTCCCGCAACTGCTTGTCGTACCGCTCGGCGCGGGATTCATACTCCTCCACCGTCACTGGCCCCATAGAGCGGTAGGGGATGTTATCGTGCTCCCGACGGCCGTAGCCCCGGCGCAGGTTGAAGACCCGCTGGAAGTTGTAGACCCGCTCGGACATGGTGATGAGGTCCTCGCGGGTGATTTCTTTGCCGGTCACGCCGGAGAAGAGGTCCACGTAGTTCTGGACGTGGGCCGGGATTTTGGCCGGTTCGGCAGTGTACTTGTTGTCGGGCGGGATAATGTCGTTCCAGGGGAGTTTGCAGTGGCCCACCAGCCCGAACCAGGTCCGGAACATCGGGAAGTAGTGGAGCGCCTCCGCCTTATCCTCAAAGGTGGGCAGCAGGTTGCTGACCATGTCCATAAAGATGAGCCAGGCCTCGTCGTGCTGAGGGCCCTTGTTGGCCAGGCCGTAGCCGCCCTGCTGGGCCAGGGACTCCTTGGAGACGTACTCGGAGTATTCCAGCCCCTTGGCCTCCATCCCG